>CAZQNW010000009.1:8961-25539 GCA_964595035.1 uncultured Pseudomonadota bacterium | reverse complement strand
TTAAATAAGTGATATATAAGTAAAATAAAGTATCAATAATTTGACATATGTATATTGTCGACAATTTCAATTAATTCGTTAAATGAACAAAGGGTTCTAATTTCCTGAATATCCACCCATCTATAAGCATCATGCTCTTTGGATAAAATAACATCACCACTGACATAATCACATACATAATACAATAAAATCATGGGCTCAGTCCCCCGCATCGTTTGCAAGACGGTCAAAGGACGCTCATGAATAAGTACATTAAGTCCTGACTCTTCTTTGATCTCTCGACGCAAAGCATCATTTGGATGCTCATTAAATTCAACTTTCCCTGCTACAGCTTCCCATTTTCCTGGATTGGTAGACTTATTTAAAGCTCTACGCATAAGCAAGATATTATCAACTTTACGTATAATTCCAATAACTCCAACAACAAATTTTGGTGTATCATTCATGTATTTATTGTTCCTCTTTATGCCTCAAGATATAACTAAGTCGATAATCATAAAAGATATTATTGTTTTTTTAATTAGAAGTCATAATTAGAAATCATATTGAAAATACATAAAACCGTCGTCACGAGAAATTTCGTGAAAGCCAACGCGCTGATAAAGTCTTTGTGCACGCATATTATCAGTTCGCGTACATAGTTGTACCTGCTCTGCTCCCATGCTTCTTAATTGTCCTAAGACATATTTTAAAAGCTTTTCGGCATATCCTTTATCTCTGCCTCTAAATTCAGGATTTACAGCTAAAAATAATAAAAATCCATGCGTAGGAGTTTTCATGTAATAAGCACTGAACCCGACAAACTTATTTTGTTCCCACCAAACCTTTATGCGCAAACGCCCCATATACTTAATATCCTGACTTGGCGCTCGATGTTTAAGCATAAATTCAGGAGAATAATCCTCACTGGCCAACAGCCAATAACGATCACGTTCAAATATTTTTAAAATCTCTTGCGTATCGCGAGCATCATTAAAATCTTCTATGGGGCTTGATGGTTTTTTAAAAAACCATAACCCGCCTGCAATTAAAAATCCCACAATAAGAAGAATACCTGATATTTTTATCCAGGACGTACGTCTCATTTCCATTAAGATTTCTCCTCGTTATAGCGTATAGATTTTAAAACTAATCCATGAGCCGGAGCTGTGGGTAACTGATGCTCAGGATTACATGCCAGCAAAACCGTACGAATATAGTCTACAGGTAAACATGTGTGACTCGCAACATATAAGCTTGCTCCTACCATGCGTCTGATCATATAACGTAAAAAAGATTTACCCTTAACTTCTATACAATATGTATCTTCATCCTGAGAATAATATACTTCTATTGAATCTACCGTTCTTACAGTATCATCGCCCATATCATCACCGGTACAAAATGAACGGAAATTATGAGTTCCAATAAAAATACTCAGACATGCTTTGAGTTTTTCTATATCAATTTTTTTGCGTATATACGAACAATAACGTGCCTTATGTGGCAATGGACGGTTGCATGAAAAATGGTATGTATACGTTTTTTGAAAAACATTTTTTTGTGGGTGAAAGGAATCTTCTACACAATCGCAAGATCTGATCATAACACTGGATTTGAGCCTATTATTCCAAGCCCACATGAGTTTTTTAGGATCAAGGGTTAATTCAGTACGACAGACAGCAACCTGTCCTAACGCATGGACACCAGCATCAGTTCTTGAAGCTCCAATAATTGTTGCCTCAACCCCAAAAACTGTATAAAACGTAGATTGCAATGTCCGTGTTACCGTAGGACAGTTCGGTTGCATCTGCCAACCACAATAATCTGTCCCATCATACGCTATAATACATTTATAGTGATTCACATAGTCCCTTAAGGATTACTATTCTTTTTTACGCATTACCTGGCGCAATATTCTTTTACGCAAACGAATTGAATTTGGTGTTACTTCAATTAACTCGTCAGGACGTATCCATTCCATACAAGTTTCAAGCTCCATAATACGTGGAGGAGTTAATTTAATAGCATCATCAGATCCGGATGCACGCATATTAGATAATTTTTTTTCTTTGCATGGGTTAACATCCATATCATTTTCACGGCTATTTTCACCAATAATCATACCTTCATAGATAGGATCGCCAGGCTTAATAAACAATGTCCCACGTGCCTGCAAAATATCCAAAGCATAGCCTGTAGCTTCGCCATTTTCCATAGATACAATAGCACCTCGTGTGCGCACAGGAATATCACCCTTATATGGCTCATAACCCAAGAAACTAACATGCATAATACCAGAACCCCTGGTATCACTTAAAAATTGTCCTCGGAACCCAATTAACCCACGAGATGGAATTTCAAATTCAAGTCGAACTCTACCGTTCCCTTGGGGCGTCATTCCAATTAATTGTGCTTTTCTACGGCCTAATTTTTCCATAATGATACCTTGGTATGCTTCATCAAGATCAAGCATAAGGTATTCGATAGGTTCACATTTTTGGCCATCAATAGTCTTATAAATAACTTCAGGCGCAGATAATTGTAGCTCGAAACCCTCTCTGCGCATATTTTCAATTAAGATACCAAGATGCAATTGCCCACGACCGGAAACCTTAAACACATCAGGTTGATCAGTCGGCTCAACAACAAGAGCAACATTTGTTTTTAATTCTTTTTCGAGACGCGTCTTTAGATGGCGTGATGTCAAATAATTACCTTCACGACCACTAAACGGTGAATCATTAACAGAAAAATACATGGTCAATGTCGGTTCATCAACTGACAGGTAAGGATACGCATCCGGAAAATCCGGCTGACATATAGTAGACCCAATCGTAACAGGCTCTTCAAAACCGGAAACTGCAACAATATCGCCAAATTGAGCTTTGTCGACCGCAACCTTGTCCAGACCAATATATTTGAAAATTTTGGTTATACGTACGGGTGAACTTACTTTTTCTTTTTTACAGCAAACTACTTGCTGATTCATGTATATTTTGCCACCAAAAATTCTACCTACTGCTATTTGACCTAAGAAATCCGAATGTTCTAAATTTGTAACAAGCATCTGTAGATGATCACATTTATTTATAGGAGCAGGAACCTTATTAATTATAACATCAAATAACGGAGTTAAATCGCCGGAACGCATAGTTGAATCAAGATTCGCAAAGCCAAGACGCGAAGAACCATATAAAATAGGAAAATCCAATTGATCTTCACGAACAGCCAAATCTAAAAACAAATCTTGAATTTCCCGTTCGGTTTTGGCAATATCAGCGTCTTTACGATCAATTTTATTGATCATAACAACAGGTCTTAATTGATTAAGTAATGCCTTATGGAGAACAAATTTAGTTCCTGGCAATACGCCTTCGGCAGCATCAACGAGCAATAAAAATCCTTCAACCATCTGCAGAGTACGCTCAACTTCACCTCCAAAATCGGTATGCCCGGGAGTATCGACTATATTAATCTCATAATCGCCATAATGTATACCGGTTTGTTTGGCTAAAATTGTTATCCCTCGCTCACGTTCTAAATCACCTGAATCCATGACACGATCTACATGATCGCTTTGTATGGTACCTGACTGCTGTAGTAATTGATCTACGAGTGTTGTTTTTCCATGGTCAACGTGAGCTATGATAGCTATATTGCGCACATTGGCACGCTGTTCTTTTTGTTTTGTTTCCATAAATACACCCTAAAAACTTATGCACCCGCACAAGCCCCCTTTCTTAAACTCTCTTCGACATTGTACAATGCTCAACTCGCTTGAACCTTTTTTGTTACTGACAACTGATGTATTGAATCAAAAGAAGACCTGCCAACCAAAAATGATTGGCAGGGAAATACCACACACAATTCTATAAAAGATCTGTATAATTAGGAAGCTACGTATGGCAATAAGGCCATCATGCGAGCCTTTTTAATTTCATGCGCTAATAAACGTTGATGTAAGCAACAAGCACCTGAAATGCGTGAAGGTAAAATTTTACCTCTTTCAGTCAAAAAATGCTTTAAAAATCCAGCGTTTTTGTAATCAATTAATTGAGCTTGCTCATCGCTGCCACAAAAGCGACAAGGTTTTTGCGTATAGCCACTCTTACGAGTACGTTTTTTTAATAAACGAGAGCTAATTTTTAATTTAATCTTCTTTGTCATGGTCCTTATCCTTTAAACTTGTTGCTCTAAAGCTTTTTCTTCTCCATCATAGTCTTCTTCAACATCTATTTCTTCATCGAGTGTTATACTGTCATTTACTCGACTATCAGCATGCTTACCTGGTCGCAAAAACGAACTGGATTCGCGTCTAGGAGCTTCTTCAAGCGATGTTGGACGTTGATAAACCAATGACTTCTTAGGATCAAGGGCACTAACCATGCTACGCATAACGACATCATAGAACTTAACATCGATAAGATTTTTAAGCTCTTTAAGAGTATCAATTGCTTCCCCCGGCAACTCAAACCTGACTAAGAAATACACGCCATATTCATTTTTTTTAACCGGATAAGCAAGACGGAACTTGCCCCAGCGCTCAAAAGATATGAATGTTCCCTTGGCAGACCTTAAAAGCCCTTGAATCTGGGATTCAATATTTTTAATCTCATCCTCGGTTATCTCCGGGATAGTTAGCAGCAATACCTCGTAACGTGCCATGTCAATAAAACCTTTATATAAAAGCTAATCGGAAGTGTTACAATACACTATAGAACAGACATGTTCTATTCAGCTTATGTCATATAATCTATATATGACTAAACAAGTTTATAGTACCAGAAAAGCTTGATTTTTCAACTTTTCCGGTACTTTTATAAAACTTTACTCAAATTTTTGGTGACGTTGAATTACACGACCAATAATTCTGAAATGATCCTTGCCTCGAATCAGAGCAACCGGGGCCTGCTTATGATTAACAGATTCCAAGACAATAAAGTCTTCTGTATAGGTAACCTGCATAATAGCTTTGACAATAGTATCATTGCCATATTCTACAGCTGCAATATCACCTGAACGAGTCCAATTTTCAGGAGATATAATTAAATAGTCTCCCTTAATAAATGTTGGGGCCATTAAATTATTATCAACATGCAAAGCAAACATCCCTGCATCAGCTGTATTAAGAACGGGAACAAAAATATCCTTATGACCCGTTGTTAACTGAGCTAATTGATTGTTGTAAGGTGATGGATTCGATGGAATTTCACCTACTACAGGTACTATTTGTACTTTAAGTTCTATATCTGATTTTTCAGGCATACTGACATTGTTGTCAATATTATCAGTACGTTGGCGGCGTTGAGCAAATAAATCAATAGGGCTTACCTCAAAAGCATTAGCAAGCTTCCTTAACGAATCTTCGTTCCAGCGACGTGTCCCATTTTTAATATGGGTTAAATAACTTTCAGACATACCGGTCTTTTCAGCAAGAACCTTAGTTGTCCATCCCTTTTCTCTGAGTAATTCTTTTACGCGTAACTCAGTTGACGATGAGGACATATAAGCCTTAGGAGCCCTAGGGCTTATAGCCTTTGATCCAGTCGATGATGACATGCATCCTCCTCCTGTTAGTAATACCATGATTTCAACTACTGCTTAATTCTAATTGTACTCATATTTGCAAACTTGTCAAATGGAAAAGATTGCCAATGAAGAAAAAAATAGAAATTCATACAACTTAAAAAATTCAGCAACCTAAATTGTGACCTTTGAAATTTACAAAAAAAGTAAAATTCCCATAGCATAATCTCCAAAAATTTAAACAAAAAACAAAAGCAAGCTAAAGAATTCTAAGCGCAAAGGGAGTGAACTATTGGCAAAATACACCAAAAAGAAAAGAAAAATTATTGAAACAACATTCAGCTGCATCGAAAAGCTGATGCTAGGTTTAACTCCTTACATAGCATTTCAATAAATATTAAATGAGTCTTTCCTTTTTTATTTCTTGCTATTAATTATTGAAAAATGCCAAAGTACATGTATCATCTAAAGAACAACAACTAAAGAACAACAACCTTGATCCTTGAGTGAGGACCTCATGAAATATCTTAATATTATTGGCTTTTTAGCTACATCTCCTTACATTATTCTAATCCTCCCTATTATTGCTATACACACTTTAGAATGTTGCATAATTCCAATCCCTGCTGAAAAAATAAAAACAAGTAAAACAATACCAATAGACGCCCTGGAAGCTCAAGATATTTCAGCCCCTGTTGATACACAGCTTCATACAGGAATGCTGGTGTTAGTTGCTGCTGATGACGGTTCTTATCATTTCGGAATAGTTATTGTTAATTTATCCGAAAGAAAAGCTGCTTATATTCATGATTACGTAACAAAAAAGAGTCAATATTACCCTCTAGAACACATACGAACACTTAAATTTATTCCTCAAATTATGTTTCAACCACATATTCCAAAACAGGTCATAGCCGAATATATACGCACATTAGCAACGCGATTTACTTCGTACACCAATCTTTTTTTACAAGCACGCATTATTTCACCTTTATCAACAATATTAGTTATAGGTGACCTGCATGGCAACGCAAATACTCTACGCCATATATTACAATGTTTTTATTTGAGAAAATTCATTAATAAAGATGGGAAACTTGCGCCTAATACCATTGTTATATGTACCGGTGACATTAATGACCGTGGTCCACGCGGACCGGAGATTTGGAGAGTTTTGTTGGGTTTAAAATTACGTAACCCCAATAATATATTTATACTTCGCGGTAATCACGAAACATTAGAATTATCCTTTTGTAGTGATTTTTTTCGACAAATGCAAGAATGCACACAGTTTGATGCTGAACTATTAACACTCTTCCTTAAAGATTTATATTCTAAACTACCCTCTGGTTTATTGATCGGAATTGCACCCCAACCTCGTAAAGATCCCTACAATAGCCCTTATCGCTTTTTATTTTTCTGTCATGGCGGCATTGAACCACGCATTAATTTAAAATATTTTTTACAAAAAATTGTTAAAGATCATAAAAATACAGCTTTAGAACATTTTGAAATGGACTTTAGCCTAGATGAACAAAAACCTTGTGGCTTTTTATGGACAGATTTTAGGTCAAATCGCACAGCCAATGAGCCGGCACTCGTAACTCGCTCAGAACGAGGACCTAGTATATTCCTCTACAATACTCATGCAATTATGGATTTTTTTGATGAGCATGCAAGCGCATATCCGACTCATCCATATATACTTGACTCAATAATACGCGGTCACCAGCATATATTTGGTATCGGCAGATTAAAAAAAGTTTCATCATCTGAAACAAACGATTGGGATATGTTACATAATATGGTCCCGGAAATTATACCACCGGCCAGTGTATATACATGCATTGCTTCAACAAGATGGCTTTTTGACTACTTAAATAAGGTAGAAACCTACGGTGAGATAAATTTTAAAGAAGATTCTCGTTTATGGGAGATAACTGCTCATATAACAGAACGCATGAGATATTAAATGCACAGTGTAAAAAATATACGGTATAACAATGGATAAACAAGCTGCTTTCGCTGAAGTAATTGAAAGTTCTCTTTCCGGCTGGATAAGCCAAAGTTGGCAATGGAATAAATTCCCTCTATTTGGATCACTAGTTTCCATAAACATGAATACACGAACCTTATTAGGTCTCGTGTGTCAGACACATACCGGATCGATGGATCCTACGCGCTACCCTTTTCCTTATCAAAAAACCGAGGAAGAGCTCATGGCAGAACAACCGCAAATTTTTGAATTCTTAAAAACAACATTTACCTGTCTCACTGTAGGCTATATTGAACATAATTCAATTACATACCTTCTTGCACCAGAACCGGCCCATATTCACGCATTTGTACAAGAAACTCCCAAAGAAATTTCTGCACGCTTTTTTTCATCAGAACATTTTTTATATCTGCTTTTTGGAGCTCAATCATCACAGTTAACCATTCAAATAGACGAAGTATTACTGGCATGTTTCAGTTACCAAAAAACTTTAGGAATAATGACTCCTGAACGGCTACAAAAATATCTTCAGGTTTACGCGATACTTATTGGCAACGATTACCGCAGACTCAAATTTTTTACACAACGTGTACAGCACCTTGCAACCCGCTAGCTTTTGCCTGTAACCTTATACCGTGTCATACTAAAATGTAGTTAACCAAAAATCATATAAAATTTAGGTTTTTATGTTTAATTTTATTAAAAAAGCTTTACACAAAATCTACAGTACCTGTACATCAAAATTCACTGAACTATTTTCAAAAAATACAATCGATCAAGAAACTTTAGCAGAACTCGAGAAAATTCTTATTCAAGCGGATACCGGAGTCGCAACGACAAAATATATCATACAAAGCCTAAAAAATCAGTATACAAACGGCACTATCCACGATAGCCAAACACTTAAACAAGAACTCCACAAAGAACTGCTTAAACTTTTAGATATACCTCACGCACATCCAGATGCTTCGATAATTTTGCTTGTCGGCATCAATGGCAGCGGTAAAACAACACTCGCCTCAAAACTTGCTTATACTATGCAACAAGAGGGTAAAAAAGTACTTCTGGTTGCCGCTGACACCTACCGCGCAGCCGCTCAAGAGCAACTCGCAACATGGGCTCAAAAACTACGTATTGATATAATTCAAGGAACCTATCAACAAGATCCTGCATCTGTCGTATATAAAGGATGTTCTCAATTCAAAAATGGTCAGTATGACACAATAATTATTGATACAGCGGGGCGCCTGCAAACAAAAGTAAACCTCATGAAAGAACTTGAAAAAATAAAACGCGTAATAACACAACAATTACCTGATCAACACGTCAATACAATTTTAACGGTAGATACTATGCTCGGCCAAAATTCACTGGAACAAGCACGTATATTTCACGAAAGTACTCAACTTGATGGCATAGCCCTAACCAAAATGGATGGCACCGGAAAGGGTGGTATTGTATTTGCTATCGCACACGAACTTAAAATTCCGGTTCTTTATATATCATTCGGTGAACAGCCGGACCAATTAAAGTTATTTTCCGGCAATGACTATGTACATGAACTCCTTAACGGAGAGTAAATATCAATACTTTTATCCCATACTTATATTTTGATACCAACTTTCTCAACTTACTTTATTTTACAAGATTATTTATAAATTTTATTTTATATTTGTATAACATAATTAGTATAGTTAAGACAAAAACAAATAGAATAGTTTAAAATTAAAAAGAACCCCTTAATTTAAGAGGGGTTCTTCTATTTGAGATTTGCTTTATTTTTTATAAAAAATAATTGACAAATGGAAGTTATATTTCGTAAAATGTAGTTAGGCAGTAAAATATTTAGCATGCATAGTTTATGCTTATGCAATATAACCATCTTTAAAGAAGGGAAAACTCATGAAAAACTTACTAAGAAAAGTTTTTACATGTGCCTCGCTGTTATTAGTTACCAATTCACTATATATACATGGAGCCGCGGAGCCGATGAAAAGGCTTCACCTAATACCTATTTCGTATAACCAACAAACACATGAATACTCTGTACTTTTAATAAAGCCTGCTGCTCATCGTGAATTTATTGCTTTTAGAACTCCTACACATTCATTACTTGATGTTGATAACGTTGCAGAATACATGAATTATTTTTCAGACCAGACATTTGGCGTATACCCAAACAGCCTTGTACCACTTAACCGTAGCACACGGGCATTTACGTATGAAGGAAGACCTGTACATGAAGACTCACGGGATGGCTTTATCTTTATAGAAATACCTTTTGTTCGTGGACAACAATTATTTGAGGAAGGACTAAAACATGCCCCGGGAACAAATTTTGCTTGGGCTCCTACATCAAGCATAATGAGACTCAAAGAAGAAGCCCCTTTCGGTATATACGCAAACGATAGTTACCCGATAAACACTCAATACTTGCGACTTCTCAAATTAATGTTACCTGGATTGCAAGCACCTACTCGACAAGAGGTAGCAGCAACACATCGCCTCAATATTATTCCGGTCTCGTATAACCGCGAAAATCATGAATTTTCAGTTTTTCTTATACAACCGGAAGCTCGCGGTGAATATCGATCATTTCAAATTACAGTCCCTTCATTAGCTATGCCTATTGATCCAACTGTCTATATGAGGCTCATATCTGAGCAAACATATGGAGCATATCGTCCTAACCTACGACCAAGCGCACGTAGCAATCAAGTATTTAATACTGAAGGAAAGCCTGTAAGACCGGAAACTACTGAAGGATATATATATATTGAGATTCCATATATTCGTGGATTAGATATTTGGAGAATAGCTAAGAGATCTTTAGGGAGAGATCCTCAAATGAATTACAATTGGGTGCCTCGTCCCGTCATTCTGCAAGCAGTTGAAGGCCAAGCAATAGCAGGAATCCATGGACCAATTGAATCCTCACTATTAAAGACACTCAAAGCAACGCTACCATTATTAAAACGTCAAGGTGAAGAATTAATTCTCAAGCAATATGAAGCAGCAGAAGCGACAGAAGCTGCTAGATGTCCTGTTTGTTTAGAAGAAAATAAAGCTCTCAAAGAATTACCTTGCGGACATGGATTCTGTGCTGAATGTATTGCTCATATAGAAAAAACAACGACTAAGCCATTATGCCCTATATGCAGAGCACCAATAGCTAAATAACAATCTCAATACAATACTAAAAAAAGGAGTTAAAAATGAGACATGCAAAAATAGCTATAATAGGCGCTGGTGCAGTAGGCGCGGCAACAGCATATGCTATCATGTGGAAAAATATTGCCGCAGAAATAATGCTTGTTGATATAGATGAAAAAAGATGCCGCGGTGAAATTTTAGATCTATCAGACGCTATATCTTTTTCGTGTACATCATGCTTAAGACAAGGAACATTATCTGAAGCGGGACAAGCAGATATAATAATTATATCTGCTGGAGCAAGACAAAAACCAGGACAACCTCGAGAAGAACTTATTAAGACTAATTGGAGCGTAATAGAATCAATTATCAAAGCAATGCAACCTATAAATAAACATGCTCTTTTAATCATGGTAACCAATCCTGTAGACAGCATGGCATATTGCGCGCAGCAGATTTCAGGATTACCGAAAGAACACGTCTTTGGGACAGGAACATTACTCGATACACAAAGGTTAAAGGGACTCATAGCAAAGTACGTATCTGTCGCTGAACAATCAATTAACGCCTATATACTTGGAGCTCATGGTGAAGTACAATTTGCCGCATGGTCATGCGCATCAATAGCAGGAATACCTGCTACACAGTATCCCGGAATGAGTAATGATATTTTAGATAAAATGGTCCAAGAAACTACACAACGCGTCTATGAAATTATTGAATGCAAAGATGCTACTTATTATGGTATTGCTGCATGTGTCGCTGATATTTGTGAATGTATCATATTTAATCAACGACGCTCCCTGCCTCTATCAAGTTACATTCCTGAGTTCGGAGTCTCACTGAGCTTGCCAGTAATTTTAAGTGAACATGGCATAGAAAAACTTGTTCCTATTCCTCTTAGTCAAATTGAACGTCAAGAGCTTGAAAAATCAGCTAGGCACCTGCTTAATTTGGTTAAACCAATAAAAAAATAAAAATTTCTTCTTTTTGGTGGTATAGTTCTCTGTGTTATACAAACATATCATCCTAAAAGTAAAAATGTGCATGGAAAAGATTACATATTCAGATGAACAAGTCTATCTTGAATCTTACAATCCAAACTGGCAGAAATTATTTGAACAAGAACAGAACCACTTAAGAAACATTTTTCATGTAAATCGCGTATATGCAATAGAACATTATGGCAGCACTGCTGTTGAAAATCTTATGGCAAAGCCAATCATTGGAATTTTAATTGGAATAGACGCATTGCCGCTTTACGAAGATGAAATACATCTCTTGCATGTTCATCAATATACACAAAGTTATACACCACATGATAGTATACTGTGCTCTTATTGGAAAAAACGCTCAGAACAAAAATTCAATCTCGCCATCCTTAACTATAAATCCCAATTGTGGCATGATCATCTTGTCATTCGAGATTACCTACGCTGTCACCGAGAAGCTTGTCATGAATATGAAACTATTAAAAAGCAAGCCTTACAAAATGGCCACACAACATCTCAATCCTATCGCACCTATAAAACTCCTTTTTTAAAAGAGCTTTTTCAGAAGGCTAAAATATGGAAACAAAATAACACGCTGTAATGTTTACACGCGTCCCACACGTAATGTTATGAGACGATCATTACGCAAAACTTTTTTAACAGCCTGCCGTACATCATTAACCGTAATTGGTTCAAGCATAGAAGCACGCATATCAAAATAGTCATCGGGGAAATTATATTTATCAAGGAATATAAACGATTTTGCTATTCCAAAATTTGTTTCAAAATTTCCAACTAACGCATTAAGTATAGCTCGTTTCGCTTCTTGTAATTCGTATTCTTCAATTGAATCTGCAACCGTATCAATCAAATCATGAAGAAGTTGCTGAGCTTCTTTGAGCCTATCCAATGATACGATGGTTTTAATAAACACCATTCCCGGCTGTTCATTAGATTGTACCGTAACACCACCCTGAACAGTATAAAAAAGACCGGATTGTTCACGTAATTGGAACAATCGCGATGCCATTGAACCTAACACACCGCTACCAAAAATTTGATCAAATAAGTATAACTTATCAAAATCATCATCTGTACGGCTTACAGAAAGGCCAGCAATACATAAGACAACCTGATCACGGTTTATAGGATAATCAATTTCGTGAGCTTTAATTATCTCTAAAGGAGGAAATTCTGTTTCTTTAGCTCGTTTTCCACGCCATGAACCAAGGGCATTTTTTATACTTTGTTCAGTATCTATTCCTTCAAGGTCTCCCACTACGGCAATTCTCATACCATCAGGAGTTATGTACTTTTTGTAACAATCTACAATATCATCTCGTGTGATTGACATAATACTTTCTTTAGAACCCAACACATCACGACTATACGGATGTCCTTTATAAATTATATTTCGTACAAGTTGTCCGGCAAATGAACTAGGTTCGTCCCAAAAACTTTTAATATCCGCAAGTACTTGTTCTCTAATCTTTTCAATAGATTCCGGATTAAAGGTTGCATGTTCAAGAATTTCCCGTAATAATCCTAAGCCATAATGAAAATCAGTTTTAAGCATACTTAGAGACATACCACCGGGAAAAGCTCTACATGAAATACCATGAGACTCAATCGCATCCGCAAGTTCAGGTGCTGTATAATGAGTTGTTCCTTCCATTATAAGTCGATTCATGAAATTACATAGCCCCTGCTTCTGTTCAGGATCCGAGTAATATCTCATCTTAAAATCTAGCAATATATCAATTTTTGGAGTTGTTGAATTTTGACAATATAACAACGTACTACCATTTTCAAGTAAAACCTTGCGAGCCCGAGGAAATTTAAAATCCTTTGGTTTTGAAACAGTAATATTTTTTGCATAGTGAGCCGATTCAACTGCACTATCACGTTCGCGAGAAGATAAGATTACATTATCTTGCGCATCAGATTCTTCTTGTAAAGCAACCCAATACTTCTTTTCTTTTTCGGTAATTGGTAATACCAATCCCTTATGCATAACAGCAGCACGCATATATTCAGAACAAATATCTATAATATCTTTACCAATAACATCCAATGGCTCTTGCAAATACGTAAAAATATAGTCAGGATTTCCCGTAGCTAAATAATATTTTCCAATATCAGTAGCTTGCTGCTGTAAATCTTGGAACGTATCATACAAACGAACTTGAGCATTTTTAACCGCACGCTCTAATTGCCCTGGCTTAAATCCGTTGCATACTAAGTCGTCGATCTCTTCTTGAATAATTTTATGTATACTGACTATATCATCGACATTTTTTGGTTCAAATAATATACCGAACAAGGCATGATCAAAAAGATCCACGTGATAAACAGCTAAAGATGTTACCAATTGTAATTCATCAACCAAACGTCTTTGGAGACGTGAGCCTTTGCCTTCTCCTAATATCCAGGAAATAACATCAATACGACTATCTTTTCCTGCCGAACTTCCGGGAATTATATACAATGATGTTGCTATTGGTTGCTGGATATCACGATACAAAGTAACATTTTTTGAAATAATATCCGGTATAAATGGAAATGACTCATGTTTATATGAATAATCAGCTGGAATATCTCCAAATTCTTGTTCTGCTAACGTAAAAACCTCTTCAGGTTCAACGTCACCAACAACCACGAGAACTGCGTTATTAGGAACATAATGTTTTTCATAAAAATTCTTTAAATCATGTGTATGAAAAGACCAAAGATTATGTTTATAACCAATAACAGGATCATGGTATGGATGCCCCGCAAATATTGAAGCAAGCATTGCATCCACTAAATAACTTACGTAATTATCTTTATACATCTTTAATTCTTGTATAACAGCTTTCAGTTCAGAATTAAGATGCTCTTCTTTAAACGCACAATGTTTCATGCAATCGGCAACAATTTTTAATGCCATAGGCCAATGATGTGTAGGAAAATTAAACAGATACCCTGTATAATCATACGACGTAAAAGCATTACAACTACCTGAAAGTGTATGAACTATAACGTTTATATCCGACTCGGATAAATTTAATGAATTTTGCCCTGTTGTTCCTTTAAAGACCATATGTTCTATAAGATGAGCTATGCCCTTCTGATCGGTTTTTTCATTTTTTGAGCCAACTTTATACCAAATCTCAACACAAACTTTTGGAATAGCATGAGACGATCTGACAAGCACTGTTAAGCCATTATTAAGGATTTTTTTACGGACATATCCAGTAAAACCGGACCCAGCGCAACACATCATGTTCATATAATTATCCCCTGTTATACCCACTAATACAGCAACAAAAAAAATTCGAGCAATAACACTAAAGCGCATAGCTCATTCCTTTTGGACTATTATTCATGGATTATATATTCAATTAAAAAATCGTACAATCTTGAACAAATTATATCATAAAAGTGTATGATAATAGCCAGCCTTTAACTCTAACTTTTTGTAAACACGTATAATTTCAGTAATTCAGACAGCTGTTCTTCAGCTTTTTTAGGATCAAATTTTGAGGATTTATCATCCAAAAAACCGTACCTTAGCCCTGTATATGCAGCACTGCGATCAGAACAGGTTTTAGCTATAGATTCAACGCATGATTTTTTATCATCAATAAAAATAACCGTTTCAGGTAAACGATAAGATAACGTATCAACGAGCATTGAAAGTACATCCCCCTTATCATGAATACCTCCACAGATAACTCCTTGTGATAATTCAACCTGCTGTTTTATGGTAAATGATATAGGTTTAGTAAATCGTTCCGGGGAATTCAGTTCACAACCGGCATTTTTCAATTGCTCTAGTGTTCTATCGATCATACGACTTGGCCGCCCTGTTAAACAAATTGTAGGAATATCTCGTTCCTTGAGAGTATGCAATACATGAACCGTTTGTTCTTCGACCGGAAAAACTTCAATATGGTCATGTACATAGCAAAACAAATCAAACATGTAGTTTATTGCTTGTGATGGTAACATTCCTTGTTTTAATTTCTGCTGTACCATCCAATAAGCCCATGCATCACTACCTATCTCTTGTTCTGTATGAACAAGTGTATTATCGATGTCAAAAATAACTAATGAATCCTTGCCTTGTATATGATCTAATACTGAATCTATTGAATGTATCTCTAAAATTGAACAAGCCGTTCCGCGCTTGAAGGGATTTTTCATATAAAACTCTTTCTTTTTTCAATACTATTTAAACATCTTCAACATATAGTATCTATGCATATGATTCAAGTTTATGAAATTGCACACGTACAATATGATGGTCAAACAGACTTTTAAAATCAGTAAATATTGTGTATATTAAACAGCAATATCCATAAATTTATTTCATAGGTTGTCAATGAATTTGCGTCATATTTTTATAGCAACTCCTGTATATCCTATTTTTTGTTTTACATTAGCACTTATAACAGGCATATGGTGGCAACGTACAGATCATACCTGCTATTTTTATATTTTTATCACCACGTTATGTGTTGGCGCGATTTTTTTTAATAAACGATTATATGCGTGTTCACCAATTTTTATTGTATTTTATGGCGCCGCTTTCTTGTTGGGCAGTGGTACATATTCACATATAACAACAAGTCAGACAGAATTTTGCAACGCAACAAATAATAAAAAATATGATATCACCGTAAAAATTAATTCTATAACACCTTCTCAAAAAGCGTATATGGGATATTCATGTATTTGTACGCTTAAAACAATACAATCACCTGAAAATTTATCTGTTAAATATTTTCGTGATATACATCTCCTGATATATATCCCCTCAACAGAAAACATCAGCGTAGGAGATACCATTCTCATAAAAAACGTACACTTTAAAACACCTAAAAATAAAAACTATCTCTCATATTTATTAAAAAACCATATAACAACATCTGTTTCAGCACTCAA
>CAZQNW010000009.1:6115-8861 GCA_964595035.1 uncultured Pseudomonadota bacterium | reverse complement strand
GCTTTTTCATCAATATTTTTAGGTGATCCCTCAGCAAAAAAGAAAGTAGTCTATCTTAAAAAACACCTCAATTATTGGGGTATTCTTCATTACATTGCGCGATCTGGACTTCATTTATTAATTTTTGTCTCAATTTGGATGTTTATTTTGAGTTATATACCATTACCATGGATCATCCGTCAACTATGTATGCTTTTATTGGTACTTTTGTATAACCTTCTTTCTTGGCCAAGCATTCCATTCAGTAGAGCTTTATACACATTTATACTGATAAAAAGTACACATATATTAAATATAAAAACATATACTATACCTACACTCTCATGTGTAACATGCATTACACTTTTATCAAATCCACTCGTCTTATTTTCACTGGATTTTCAATTAAGCTTTGGCATAACTTACGCGCTTGCCTGGTTTAATGAAATACGTATGCAAAATTGTACTTAGTAATTAATTATTGCTTAGCTTTTGTCAGAGCCTGTAGCCTAAGAGTAATGACAAAAAACAAAAGGAGTAGGTATGTTGAAGTCCATAAAAAAGAACGCCTTATTACGCAGTATTTTTCTTTTGCTGTTTTTCATCGTCTCTTTCGTGTGTGCAAGCCAAGAAAATATATCCGAACATAGCGATCAATACTCGACATTTATTAAAGATATGTATGATGACAATATCTCTCTGGACTCAATACCTATAACACGAATACCAAAAACATCAGACTTTAAACCACGCGAAAAAAAAGACTTCACATTAGCTCTCTATATGGCCGCAGATAATGATCTTGCACATTACGCAATTCGTAATATACGTCAAATGTCTGCTATAGGATCAACTAACTCGATAAATATTGTTGCCCACCTTGATATTAAGTCTAACAACAAAAAAATATGCTCACACTTTTATGTAGAAAAAGATAAAGTATTGCAATTTAACACAGACAACCAAATGCTTGATAGCGGCAATCCTGAATCACTCATACAATTTATGTCCTTTGCTGTAGAAACATTTCCTGCAAAGCATTATATGCTTGTTTTTTGGGATCATGGTACAGGTATTGTTGATCCTCTCGGCAATAAAAGAATACAGGCAACTAACCTTTTCTTTTATAACCCTGAAACGCGCAAATTAGAACTTGATCGCTCCATTGATTATCTTGATCTTGTTTGCTCACCTGATAATAATGCAACAGGATATTTCTTACTCCGCGGTATTTGCTGGGATGACACAACAGGACATTATCTTACAAATCAAAAACTTATGTATGCTTTATCGGTTATAAAACATGATGTTATGGGCGGTAAAAAGATCGATATTATAGGATTTGACTCATGCCTCATGTCGATGCTCGAAGTAGCGACAATTATCAAAGATTTCGGACACATTATGGTTGGCTCCCAAGAGGTCGAATTAGGAGCAGGCTGGAATTACCAAAGTATACTCAATCCCTTCATACAAGGGTCTATGGACCCTCTAAGTTTTTCAAGGCACATTGTCAAAGTTTATGAAAAAACATACGGACCTCACACAAATGATTATACTCTATCAGCAATTAATTTAGATTATATTGAAGATCTGGAAAACAATATCAACACGGTTGCTAATATTCTTGTATCATGCTTAGAAATACAAAAAAATAATAGCGTAAAAAAGGCAATTGCAACCAGCAAAAACCGCCGCTTGTGTACCCACTTTGATACACCACAATATATCGATTTACACCATTTTTACCGAAACCTACAAACTAATATCCCTTTATTTATCTGCAACAATGAGCAAGAAGGCAACAGATTAAAACACTTGCTTAATATCAAACTTGAGGAAGGTAAAAACATTATAGAAAAACTTATCATTGAAAATGTCACAGGAAAAAACCTAGCACAAGCTAGAGGAATATCTATTTACTTCCCGGAACAAAGAATTCATCCATCATATCCAAGGACAGTTTTTGCATCCAATAATGCCTGGGGAACATTGCTCGGAAAAACGGTTCCATTAACACATTAACATAGGCAATCCTTTTTATTGACTGTATATTAAATACACTTTAAATACACTACATTTAAATACCACTAAATTTAGGATTTGCTTATGAATCAAAAAACTTATAAACAAATGCTCTTGGAAAATTTATACACACCATATACCCATTGTCAGAAATGCCCACTGGCAAAGCTCGGAAGAACTCATGTAGTTTTTGGACAAGGCAATCCTGACGCACACCTTATGATTATAGGTGAAGGTCCCGGAAGGGATGAAGATATTCAGGGACTTCCTTTTGTAGGAAGATCAGGTCAACTTTTAAATAAAATTTTAGAGGCAGTTAATATCAATCGCTCAGAAATATTTATTACAAATATTGTTAAGTGTAGACCACCAAATAATCGTCAACCACTTCCGGATGAAATGAATATTTGTAAAAATTTACTTTTAGACAATCAAATAAAAATCATTAGACCCTCGATTATTTGCACCCTTGGTGCAACTGCAATCCAGGGATTGCTTCAAAAGCCGGTAAAAATAACCCAATTGCGAGGACAACAATTACGTTATAATAACATCCTCACCATCCCAACCTATCATCCTGCCTATATTTTAAGAAATCCAAAGGAATTATCTAAATTTGCCGACGATTTTTCACTCATAGCTGAAATAACTCAATCTTTAGACGATACAAAATAGGGTGGTGGATAAGTGGTGGATAAGTGGTGGATAAGTGGTGGATAAGTGGTGGATAAGTGGTGGATAA
>CAZQNW010000009.1:0-6015 GCA_964595035.1 uncultured Pseudomonadota bacterium | reverse complement strand
GTGGTGGATAAGTGGTGGATAAGTGGTGGATAAGTGGTGGATAAGTGGTGGATAACTTTTTACTTAAAAAATTTAAACCTCAGTAAAAAAACGAACCAAACGGCACTTTAGAATTTATCCACCACCTATACATCGATTCAATAAGTCGTTTCGAATAATTCACCAAAGTTATCCACCACTTATCCACCACTTATCCACCACCCTAAGTTTCTAAAAAATATTGAATTATAGGTACTTTTCAAGCTCTTGAACCAAAGTTATCCACCACCTTTGCAATTCCCAATAATAATATAATATATATATATTTATAAATATAAGAGTTGTTGTGAGCCCTCAAGGCAAAATTCCTCTTGCGTCTTAAGGTAATTTAAACTACAATGAACCTATATTGGTGTACATGCAAAAAATATGGATGCTATAAATTTCTCAAACCTACCCGTAGTACTATGGTAGTAGTTGTGTAGACAAAGGATACTGTGAAACTTTCAAATGTTATAGATGAGCTTGTTGAAGAAAGAGGCCTTGATCGTGATACTCTTCGTTCAGTAATTTGCGAAGGGGTTTTGGCGGCTTTTCAGAAAAAGCATCCGGGAGCACTATTAAAAGTCGAATACGATCAAAAAAATGACGACCTTAGTGTTAAAATTCAAAAAAAGGTTGTTGCCAACGTAGAAAATGATGAAACTGAAATTAGCTTAAAAAAAGCTCGTTTCATTGAAAAAGAGGCCGTTTTGGGCGATCTGTTATGGCTTCCATTTGAAGGCTCCATAGGGCGAGTAGAAATACTTAGAGCTAAGCAAACGATAGCTAACCGCATAAGAAAGATTGAGTCTGATGCTATCTTTAATGCATTCAAGGATAAAGAAGGCACAATTGTTAATGGCGTAATCCACAAATGTGAGCGCGCAGGTATTGTAGTTAAGTTAAGAGACAATATGGCTTTCTTGCCAAAATCATTAACTATACCGGGTGACAAGTGCATTGTAGGGTATCCTATCAGGGCTCTGTTAAAGGAAGTTCTTCCTGAACCTCGCAATGAAAATCAGCTTATTCTTGATAGAGTTTCTCCTGAATTTCTCATGAAACTTTTTGAACTTGAAATACCGGAAGTATTTGAACGTCTTGTCGAAGTTAAAAAGATTGTAAGAACTCCTGGATATAAATCAAAAGTAGCGGTAATCTCCCATGATAAAAATATTGATCCTGTCGGTACATGTGTAGGTGTTGGGGGTGTCCGTATAAAGCCGATCTTGAAAGAAATTGATGGTGAAAAAATAGATGTTATAGCATGGAGCGATTCTCTCGAGACTTTGATAACTCATGCATTAAAACCTGCTCAAATAAATCGAGTTGAATTGACTGATGCTAGAAATGCAAATGTTTGGGTGGATGAAGATCAGCGATCGCTTGCCATTGGAAAAATGGGTCAAAATATTGCCTTAGCCTCCAAACTTGTTGGTATTGATATTCATTTGGTTCAACCGGATAATAACAAACAGCAGGATAAAACAGAAAAAGAAAGCGACAACAACTTTGACTTTGACAATTATGAGTCAGCTGAATCTAACGGTTAACAATCCTGCACTGGTTAACCTACGAAACATGAGTGGGGCATGGAAACAATGCGCGTGTATGAGTTTTCTAGGATATGTGGAGTTGCTGCAAAAGATTTACTGGCAGCTCTAAAAGAGGCAGGATTCGATATATCAAGTCATATGTCAATGCTTTCTGAAAAAGAACTTGAATTTTTAAAGAATAAGTTTTCAAATAAAGAGCAAACAGCAATGGAAAAGCATCCCAAAAAAGAAAAAACAGTAACAAAAGAAAATAATGAATTCGAGCCTAAAATCCAAAAGGGAAAAGAGTCTACCATTGAATCTCAAACGCAAAAAACTATACAATCACTAGCAAATAAAGCTGAAAAAAACAAACAAGTTGTTTCCAAGACTGAGAGGAAAACTGATATTGAATCAGAAAAAAAACATGCGAGTTCTGAAGGCATAACAATCGAACCTATGGTTCTTTCTGACTTTGCTGCTAAAATTCAAAAACCTTCAAGTGAAGTAATTTTGACATTACTTCGTATAGGTATAGTTGCCACTAAAAATCAGGTTTTGACTGAGGATATTGTTACACGGCTCGTAGACCATTATAAGTTGAAGACTATTAAAAAAGCCGAAACACACCAGTTACTACAAGATATAGCAGTTGGCGAGGGAAAGTTAACCTCTCGTCCACCTGTTGTGGTTGTTGTAGGACATGTCGATCATGGAAAGACATCGTTACTTGATTATATTCGTCACACTAAAGTTGCCGCGCGCGAAAAAGGTGGCATTACACAACACTTAGGAGCCTACGAGGTCAAGACCTCACAAGGTAATATTATATTTCTAGATACACCTGGCCATGAAGCTTTTTCGAAAATGCGCGGTCGTGGAATGAGTGTTGCTGATATAGCCATCTTGATTGTTGCCGCTGATGACGGAATTATGCCTCAGACGGTAGAAGCAATTAAGTTTGCACAAGAAACTAAATTACCTATTGTTGTTGCTGTGAATAAGATGGACAAAGTTGATCCATCGCGTATAAATGTAATCAGACAGCAGCTTTCGCAATATGGTTTGTTGGTCGAAGAATGGGGTGGCGATATCATTTGCTTGCCAATATCAGCAAAAACCGGTATGGGAGTTGATCAATTACTTGAAATGATCAGCTTGCAGGCAGGGCTTATGGAATTAAAAGCTGATGCTTCTCGATCCGGTATAGGATATATTTTAGAATCAAAGCTTGAAAAAGGACGTGGGCCAATTGCCACAATTTTATGTAAACAAGGTACTGTTGCGATAGGGGATTATTTTATTGCGGGAAACACTGTAGGCAAAGTTACGTCTATTGCAAATTATCAAGGAAAGCGTATCAATAAGGTTGGTCCTGCAGTCCCTGTTCAAATTGCCGGATTTTCTGATTTGCCGGAAGTTGGCAATCTTTTCAAGGTTGTTTCTTATAGTGAATATAAGAAGTTCAAAGATACTCTTGAAGACCGTCGGGTAGGCTCTCAAAAGGTTGTAACCGAAGGGGCCCTTAATTTGATAATTAAAACAGATACGATTTCAACTAAAGAAGCCTTGCTTGAATCTATAGAAAAAATAGCAAGAAAAGTTGGTAAAGATTTAAATATAATATACGCGGGTGTTGGTCCGGTTAGTGAAAGTGATGTTGCTCTTGCAGGATCTGTAGGTGCATCCATTGTTACATTGCATGTAAAACCGGAGTCGAAGGCAGCCTTACTTGCAAGAAATACTGGAGTTACCATTGATGTGTTCGATATTATTTATAAACTTCTTGAAAACCTTGAAGAACGCATAAAAGGGAAAAAAGAAGTTGTAATGGTAAAGACCAAAATAGGACAGGCTATTGTTCGTCAAGTTTTTGCTATTAAAAATGTTGGTGTTGTTGCAGGTTGCTATGTTACTGAGGGTCGTTTTTCCAAGGACGGCACAGTTATAGTTTATCGTCGCAATAAAGAAATTGGCTCCGGGGCAATAAAAAGCCTTCAACGTGAACGTAAGACGGTTAAAGAGGTTCATGCCGGTTTTGAATGCGGATTTATTGTTGAAGGTTTTGAAGATTTTGAAGTAGATGATCGCATTGATTGTTATATTGAGGTACCTGCTGATACATAAAAAAAGCGATGAAAGTAATGAATTGCTTTGAATATTATATATTAGTTCATACTGGATGCTCACTGCTTGTTGCATTGTTAAGCTCCTTTGTACTTGCATTTATTATTGTTCCTGTAATGCGTAAAATTGCTTGGCATTTTAAGATTCTTGATATTCCTGATGGTTCTGTAAAAAAACATAAACAGCCTACTCCTTATTTAGGAGGAGTAGCTGTTTATTTGGTTTGTTTAATCCCTCTTATATGTGCTTCTTTTTATTATTCTCAGGCTATATATTTATTAGCTGGTTGCACAACTCTTGTTCTTGTAGGACTCATTGATGATCTGCTAGTGCTATCTCCCGGACAAAAGTTTTTAGGTCAATTGCTTGCCGTTGTGATGTTTTTAATGGGTGGGTGGTCTTTTAATAATAGCATTATGGGAATTATCCTTTCTGCTTTGTGGTTCTTAACTATTATTAATGCGTTTAATTTGATTGACGTTATGGATGGGCTGGCTAGTTCTGTTGCTGCATGCTCTGCGTTTGGATTTATGTTTGTTGAACTTAATTCTTTCATGTGCCATGTACATATAAATCTCTTTTTATTACCGTTGAGCGCAGTCTTTATTGGAGCTGTATTAGGCTTTTTGGTGTACAATAAACCACCGGCTACAATTTACTTAGGAGATACCGGTTCTTTGTTTATTGGAGGTTTACTCGGAGTTTTATCTTTCCAACTTGGTTTGCAAAACCAAGGATTTGTTCAATATAGTATTCCCGTTATTTTACTCGCAATTCCTTTACTTGAAATTATAACATTAATAGTTATACGTACAGCCAAAGGAATTCCTTTTTATAAGGCGAGTCCACACCATTTTTCTATTCTTTTGAGAAATAATGGGTGGTCTAAAAAAGGGATTTTACTGTATGTAACAGCCATGAGTTTTGTTACTGGAACAATAGCTTATATGTATGCTATAGGATATTTTAATTCGATACTTGTTGCATTATTGGGACTAATATTTTTAGTTATATGGTTTTATTTCTTATCAAAGCGCCTTTCTTGTACTCTTCCAGTATAGATAGATTTTGTTGCAAAATAATATTTTTAGTAAAAAAGCTAAAAACTTTTATAAAAAGATCTATATATTAAGGTTTTTGTTGTTGCTTTATAAAAAGATCTATGATTGGTTGTTGTTTTTTTTTATTCTAGTATCACACTGTTATCTGTGATTGAAATTGTATATGACCTCCTCCTTGTAATACATGGTTGGAGACACTGCTTAATAAGGTAATAGAGTTGGCTTTTATACTTCTGAGTGTCTTCTTAGTTGTATAATTATGCCAATCTATTACTTTATTTTTTTTGTTCCAAAATATTGAGTGTTGTTGCTGTTAAAAGATTTTTGAGCACATTCATATTATATATATCATCTTCGAGACTATTTTTGGGGGTTTCAAGAATTTTTGGAATATCAAATAAATTCATATCATTCATTATCATTTTAAAAGCTTCTAAACCTATGGTGCCCTTTCCTATTGTTTCATGCCGATCGAGATGAGATCCTCTTGTGTTTTTGGAGTCATTGACGTGAATTACTTTAAGGTTTTTAAGGCCTATTATTTCATCAAAATGGCGCCACATGCTTTCGTATGTGTGTGTGGTACTGAAATCATATCCTGCAGCCCAAGCATGACATGTATCGAAACATATTCCAACCTGTTTTTTATTGTCTATACGCTTGTATATATATTCAAGTTCTTCAAATGTAGAACATACTGTAGAACCTTGTCCTGCCATAAGTTCTAAAAGAATCAGAGTTGTATCTTTTTTTTGAATTACAGTATTAAGATTTTCAATGATCCTTTCCAGACAATCATGTTTATTGCCATTTATATATGATCCGGGGTGTAATACAAGGTATGGAATACTAAGTTGATTACAGCGTTCAATTTCTTCTGCTAGTGATGCTATTGATTTTTTTTCTATGTCTTTGTTGGGAGAGCCAATATTAATGAGATAGGCAGTGTGAGCTATTATAGGATTTATTGCAGTTTTATTAAGTGTTTTCTTATATATATCAATTTCGGAATCAGATAGTTTTTTAGCCGACCATTGACGATTACTTTTGGTAAATATTTGTATTGTTGAACATCCTATTGATGCTCCGGCTAAAACTGCTTTATCAAATCCTCCAGCTACAGACATATGGGCACCTAATAATAATTGAGACATATGTATTTCCTGTTTTTTAAATTCTATTATATCTTCATGTTAAAATGAGATTCTTGTTTAATTAACGCGAATTCGATAAATAGAAATATCTTGAAATAATCGAACAGCAAGTTAGAA
>CAZQNW010000008.1:0-26692 GCA_964595035.1 uncultured Pseudomonadota bacterium | reverse complement strand
AATTCTCCTGCGAGTAAAGTAGATCGTTTTATCCGTAGGATAATTTTAAGTTATATTCCTGAGACGCGTAATGTAACAGTGCTTAATTGCGACGAAGCAAGACTTGTGGTCCGTATTACAGATAATCGGGAAGCTAAAACGTATTCGCCTATTACCGGGTTAGATGTGAATGTTCAGTTAGGTGTTGCATCGATAATGTCAGCTCCTAAAAAACGTAGAGCAACTTCCAGTGCTAGTATTCCTTCTAGATTATCAGTTACATTGCCGGTTTCATATCTTCGTGCAGAAGTTATGGATTCTGAAGGATTGCATACTTGGTATTCTTTTACACTAACTCCACGGCAAGTGGCATCCATGGCGACATTGCAAGTAACGCAGCGTTGCGCTACGCACATTGGTTATGATGGGGATTCCGTTGTGGTAGGATCTCAAGAGTTATAGATTAAAAAAAAGAGCGATTCTGAATCTCAGGATCGCTCTTTTTTTTGTGCTGTTCAAAATCTTTAGTACATACCTGGCATATTTCCCATACCGCCATGTTCATGCCCAGCTTCTTTCTTTTCAGCAGGGATTTCAAAAATCGCTGCTTCCGTTGTCAAAAGGAGACCGGCAATTGATGCTGCATGTTGTATTGCTGAACGTGATACTTTGGCAGGATCAATGATACCTTCTTCAAGCATGTTAACATATGTTCCTTTACGAGCATCAAATCCTGTTGAATCAGCTTGTTCGCGTACATGGTTAACAATAACCGATGCATCGAAACCTGCGTTTGAAGCTATGATGCGAAGAGGTTCCTCTAAAGCTCTGCGTACAATTAACGCACCGAGTTTTTCATCACCTTCAAGCTTAAGCGTGTCAATAACACCTTGGGCACGAAGTAACGCAACGCCACCACCGGCAACAATGCCTTCTTCAACAGCTGCGCGTGTTGCATGTAAAGCATCATCTATACGATCTTTTTTCTCTTTCATTTCAGTTTCAGTTGCTGCACCGACACGAATAACTGCGACACCTCCGGCAAGCTTAGCAAGGCGTTCTTGAAGTTTTTCTTTGTCATAATCAGATGTAGTATTTTCGATTTGCATTCTGATTTGTGCTACGCGACCTTTGATTGCATCTTGGCTACCAAGGCCTTCAATGATTGTTGTATTATCTTTTGTGATAATGACACGTTTGGCACTACCGAGATCTTGAAGAGTAATTTTTTCGAGTTTGAGACCAAGATCTTCTGAGATCATCTGGCCACCGGTCAATATAGCAATATCTTCCAACATTGCTTTACGACGATCGCCAAAGCCGGGAGCCTTGACTGCTGCAACGTTTAGTGTGCCGCGCAACTTGTTGACAACAAGCGTAGCAAGTGCTTCGCCTTCAACATCTTCAGCAATAATCAAGAGTGGTCTTCCTGCACGTGCTGCTTGTTCTAAGATAGGGAGCATTGGTTTCATGCTGCTGATCTTCTTTTCAAAGATCAGGATGAATGGGTTTTCAATAACAGCTTCCATCTTTTCAGCGTTGGTAACAAAGTAAGGCGATAGATAACCACGATCAAATTGCATACCTTCGACGACATCAAGTTCGTCGCTCATGCCTTTTGCTTCTTCAACAGTGATTACGCCATCTCGTCCTACGCGTTCCATTGCTTCAGCAATTTGCTTTCCAATCGTTGTATCTGAGTTGGCAGAAATAGTTGCAACCTGTTCGATACCTTTTTTGCCTTGTACCGGTTTTGAATTCTTTTTAATATGTTCAACGACAGCATCTACAGCTTTGTCGATACCTCGTTTAAGTTCCATAGGGTTTGCGCCGGCAGTAACGTATTTGTTACCTTCACGGAAAATTGCTTGAGCAAGTACAGTTGCTGTCGTTGTTCCGTCACCGGCAACATCAGCAGTTTTGCTTGCAACTTCGCGAACCATTTGGGCGCCCATGTTTTCTAATTTATCTTCAAGTTCGATTTCTTTAGCAACGGTTACACCGTCTTTTGTAATACTTGGAGCTCCGAATGAACGTTCATATACAACATTGCGTCCTTTTGGGCCGAGAGTTACTTTAACGGTATCCGCCAAGGTGTCTACACCCTTGCGAATTTTTTCGCGAGCGGCAACGCCAAATTCTATGCGCTTTGATGCCATGATTCAAACTCCTTTGAATGTGTGTATTATTCAATAATGCCTAAAATATCTTCTTCACGAATGATTAAATGATCTTCTCCAACTTCTGTGCCGGAATATTTTCCGAAGTAGATTTTGTCGCCAATTTTGACATGCATTGGGATAATCTTGCCATTTGCGTCTATGCGCCCTGCGCCAACAGCGATGACTTTACCTGTTTGTGCACGTTCTTTAGCTGCGTCGGGAATAATGATTCCGCCGGCAGTGACATCTTCATTTTCAAGGCGCTTAATTAAAACTCTGTCGCCAAGTGGCTTGAAATTTTTAAACATGGAGCCTCCTTTAAAGGACATTAAAAAAGGTTATACTTATGAATGCCAAATACTATAACACTGTTGTATCAGTGCAGATAAAATTATAAAAATAAAAGTTAAAAAAATCAACTAATTTTTTTTGATAGCAACAGACTAAGATTTTTTTAGGACATCTGCTCAGATAAATTTGAATTTTGGTCTTTTGATTACATGTTTACTCTCTTTTTGTTTTCTTTATAGAATTCTCTTTTTTAGTTGTTATTTTAAAAAATTAACTTTATAGAAGTGGTATAAAAGGTACCACTGTGCGTGGAGCATCAGGGGTGGTTGCTTGCCCAACCACCCCTGAACCCCAAGGGCACCAGCAGCCTGCTGGACCCTTTTCCGCGCGCAACGATGACACTGACTAGCCGGCTAACGCCGTCGTCGCAGGTCATGTGCGCGCTCATAGGTACATACCTTAATACCATTCAATGCGGGCGTGAAGCACGCCTTACTTCTTTCGATGCGGCGCAACGCGCCTTACTCATGTAATGTTAAATACCGGTAGCGAGGGCATGATCTGCGCCGGCAGCCGAAGGCTGACCAGTCAGTATCATGCTTCTGAGCGAAAGAGCAGTCCGGCGGCAGCCGGTGCCCTTTGGGTCCAGGGTGCTTTGGGCAAGCAAAGCATCCTAGCGCTGGTCGCGGAGGCTTGAATCTCTTCTTTCTTGCTATCCTAAAAAATAAGATTGTATAGTGAACTGTAAAGCTTGTAGTGTTTGTATTTCAAAATACATAAAAAGGGGTTTCTTGTTATGGCTATCATTTATCCTACATTGCTCTCTCTTGATTTTTTAAATGTTCAACACGAGATAGAAAAAATTGATAATTTAGCTTCCGGATATCAGCTGGATATTATGGACAATCACTTTGTTCCTAATTTAACCTATGGACCTGATCTGGTTAACGCTGTAGCTCGCTTTACCTACAAAAAATTATGGCTCCATTTAATGGTTGATGATCCTCAAAGTTTGCTTGACAGATTTTTTATACAACCCGGAAGTATAATTTCATTTCACATTGAATCTAATGCTAAAATATCAGAAACAATAAAACACATTGAGTCAAAAAAGTGCCTGACGAGTATAGCGATAAACCCAAAAACGCCCATAGAGGAAATTTTCCCCTTCTTGCCTGTGATCCATCAAGTTCTTGTCATGTCGGTTAATCCAGGCTTTGCCCAACAAGATTTTTTGCCTGAAACAATTGAACGAATCAATAAACTGGTAGGTTTTAGGCAGACATCGCAACTGCCATTTCGTATAGGTGTTGATGGGGGTATTAAGCTGGATAATATTGCTCAAGTGGTTAAACAAGGGGTAGATGATGTTGCGGTTGCATCAGCTATTTTCAGATCACCCGAACCGGCTCGAGCTTTACAAGAGTTGATTGATAGGGCTCAGAAAGTTGCATAAAAACAGACGAGGTGCTCATAAAAAGAGACTGGTTTTGAAAACCAGTCTCTTTTAAGTTATCTCAAAAAGAGATGAGCCTCTAAAAATTGGAATTAACGCTGTAATGATATCTCAAGTGCTGTTAACGTTTGTTCTAATTCCTGAAGTTCTTGTTTAAATTGAGGGAATATTTCTGTTGTTACAACATTCCACAACCGTCTTATTTCTTCTTTATGCTGCGCGTTGTTGAAAATGTCTGGCTCATAACATATCTCTAAGATTCTAGCACCAATTTCGTTATAATTGTCGGCTAATCCTTTTAGTTTTTCAGGAACTGCGCCAATTCTATAGTCAAGTGCCAGTGTATAAACCTTAACATAGTTATCGTGTGCTGCTTTTATTTCTTGGTCATTTCCTTTTGCAAGAACATTAAGATATACTTCAGCTGCATCAGCGATGTCTTTCAGCAGCCTGTGTGTCATGCGTATCTTTTCTTTAGCGGCTGTTACAAGTGCGATCTCTTCTTTCAGCTCAGCAATATGTTGTCCTGCATCTTCGAGGGAATGAGCGGTAACGGTAGTATGATCTGCAGCAGTTGCTACGGTCATTTCGTCTTGCATACGCTTTTTGCCTTTTAGGTCTGGTTGATGCTGCTGTTCAGGATTACTGGCTCTTTGAGCTGCGGCAGCGGTTGCAGCTTGTTCTGGACTATGTAAACCTAAGTCGTCAGCTACTTGCATATGCTGTTCGCCTTTGCCTATTTGCTGTTGTGTTTGTTCATGAGTATCGGTGTCCTGAGCTGCGGCAGCGGCGGCTGTAGGTTTTTGGTGTTGATAGTCAGAAGGTACTCTGAATGCCCCATGAGGACGAGCGGCTCTGCGAGGTAATTGTGCATCTAAACCTAAACCAGCTACTTGTGCTTCAGGATTTTCACCTGCAGCTACTGGGAGTGTTCTCAATGTAACTGCTGGGTGGTGAGCTTTCCAGTATTTAACAGTCTTGTAGATTGCATAGGCAAGGCCTGTTGCGAACAATGATCCGACTGCGGCTTGTGTCATTCTTGGGTGTGAGCGCGTAAAGTTAATGGCTGGTCTTACGTAAGGAACGAGGCATGAACTTGCGTGTCTACCGGCATGTACAACGGCGGCTGTTCCACGTTGGACTAAAGCGAGACCTGCTCTTGGGGCTTGTCTGATAGTTTGCCAGGAAGGAAGTGTGCGAGAAGCCCAAGCAAAAGCGTTTTGGCCGGCAGTTTTGACGCCGGATTTTGCTAAAATGGCACCGAAAGCTGTGGCAATAGCGTGACTTTGTGATACTTTTTTAAGACTTTCAGCTGTACCATGCTGACTTGCGCATACAGGGATGCTGAGTAAGAGAATGAATGCTAACGATGCATTCTTTTTGATAACCTTTGACATAAAAGGCCTCCATTTAAAATAACCTTTGTATAAAGATACAACCTTACTTATACCTATAAGTATATAGAAAAAAAAATAAGGGGCAAAGCCCCCCTGGGATGAGCAAGTATCACTTATTGAACTGTTCGTAGTAAGTCTTTTTATGGGTTCTCGGATGCTCTGCTTTATACGTAATAATCAATAGAAATGTACAGTATACTATAAAAAAAATAAATTTCAATTTGAAAAAATATTGATTTTATAAAAATGCATATAGTACAATGATAATAGAAAACAAATTATGTTTTAACAAGAAGTAAAGGAGAATGGTCTAAAATGTATGTAGGGTTAGTCGTATCATATAAAGAAAGGAGATCGATATGAAGAAGATTATGATGAGTATTTTAACATTAGTTTTTGTAGGCGGAACAGCGTCAGCTGTCGATACTGCCAAATTAACGACAGCAATTTTGGGGCTTGTGGGTAGTTTGGCGGGTAATATTCCACCAATTATAACTGAGATCCAAAAATTCCCTGTACAAGCAAAGGCTCAAGCTGATAAAATGCGTCAGGCGATGCTTGCTCTTAATGCATATCTGAAGAGTCCTGAATATATTGCTTTATCTGAAGCTGAAAAACAAGTAAAGAAACAAGAGAAGCTTGATGAGCTCTTCATTTATGGTGTTGACTTATCTATTTTAGTGACAAATCTCATGTATAAGGTTATGGAAATAGTTAAACAAATCGGGCCGGTTATTCTGGCAGTTGATGAGGTTAAAGGGCGCCAAGCTAACGATGCCTTGCAATTGGCAGTTCAGATCATGCAGATGGTTAACACAACAAATCAGGCTATGAAGAAACAGGTTGTAGCTAAGCTACCAGAAGAAAAAAAGGCTGAAGTTCCACCAACTCCTAAACCAGATGCTGTCCCATCGCTTGAGTTCTAAATAATAGTACTGAATACAAAAATACAAAAAACAAGGCCAAGGTTTAAAACCTTGGCCTTGTTTTTTTTGATGTTTTTAAGTATTAGCTAGCAAGCTGGTTGTGCAGTTGGGGTAGTAGCGGGAGTTGTACGTGTTGCTAATTTGTTACATAATAAACGCCATGCTACTGTGAATGATGCAATAACTGCTGTGGCAGCGCCTGCTATTTTTAAATTACGCTTGTCGCTTACAAATTGTTGTACTTTTGCAGGAGTGTGCTGTTGTATCCATTGACCGGCAACAGAACCTTTTTGCAATGTCCAAGCCTTTAATGCGGTAACTTTTGCTCTGACAGGGGCTGGAACTGCGGGAACTTTTGCCCACAGGCTACGAGCATTTGCTGCTCCAGCTTTACATAGTCTGACGATTTCTTCTTTCGCACGATTCATATAGCTATTTTTAACCGGAGTAGCACCGGCGAATGCGTTAACAGAAACCAATAATGTTGCGACTAGTAAGATTTTATTCATGTTCATGAATGAACTCCTATACATAAAACAATACACTAGACCTCGATTCCTAACCATACTGCGCTTCTTTGTGTATCTCCTCAGATCGTATAAGTAAGCCAACTGTATTGTCTCTTATACGTACAACATACTTTTTATATATGTTGATAGAATTATGATAACTGAAATAAAGCCAAAGTCAATCTACCCCTTAAAACCCGACGCTTATTATTTCTCTTAGGGCTTTTTTCCAAATTATAGCAAAGTTGGGAATTGTTAAGATAATTCTTAATATAAAGCCTTTAACAAGTATTTTGGGATAATATCATTGAAAAATAATATTCAATTTGGATAATATTAATTATAGAGAGAGTATGTTCTAAACAATGAAGGATTTTAAAGATGAATATAAAAGTGGCTATACAATTATGTATATGCTTTTCTAGTATATACATAGCCGGTTCTTTACGCGCAGCCGCGTTGAAATCGCAAAAACCTGAAACGGAGCAGCAAGTTTCTAAAAGGCTCAAAGAGCGGCTTGTTTTATTGAACAGTCGCATGGCAAATGTGTTGCAAGAACAAGATGAAATAAAAAAGAAGATTGCCGCTATTGATACGACTATTGCCGCTACCATGCAAAGGCAAAAAGAGCTAGAAAGTATAGGAATAACTGAAGAAGAGATTCAGGTAAGTATTCTACTAGAGGTTTCTCGTCTTGAAGCAGAATGTAGAAAACTTGAAGGAGAAAGAACAGGTCTCATAGAACAGCTTGCAGATCGTCAAAAACAAGCTGATGCCATCATTAAGGAAATTGGCGATGTTGTTGCTCAAGAACGAGATAGTGATATTATTGCAATAGCTCGACAGCATGAACTTTCAGTGCCGTGGGATGGTAAACTGCTTGAAATGGGTATAGGTACGACTTCTTATAAGGATATAGATCTTATACCTAAGCCATTCAATGATGGTCAAGCTGAGATAGTTCAATTACCTGCTCTTGGACAAGCGCGCAGTGTTGATGAACATACAAATTATTGTGGGTATTATACGGTATATAATACGGTATGTTTGTTACGAGCAGATAACATGGTTGATGCATTATTAGCACGAGCAGAGTTTAGTAAGATGTTTTTTGACATGTTACGCAATGTTAAAAGTAAACGGAAATCCCCTCCTTATGATAATTTGGCAGAAGATGAGATTGAAGATTTGCTGCGCATGCAAAAAGTATCCAGCACAGAATATGTATGTGTTGAACAAAAGTCGCTAGGTGGGCCTTGTGATTTTACCGATATTTCGATAGTTTTATACGCTTCGGGTCAGGTCCCCGAAGCGTATAAAACTATCGAAGCTTTTAAAACCAAGCGTACTAATAATCTTGTTGTTATTTTTAATGTAGGTGGTAAAGGTGCCCATTGGGTAGCGATACAAGTACAGCGTCATAGTGATGGGGTTATTCGTTTTATGGTTGTAGATTCGCTTAATATGGTGAATTGGACAGAAGACAGAATTATTGAAGAACGGTTGGTTCCCTTGTATAACTTTGTGCAATGAAAGTGTAGAAAAGTGAGTTGGAAGTGTTTTAAAAAAGGAGAGTAGTATGAATATGCGTATGGTATTAGTTGGATCTGTTGCGTTGCTTATGATTCCACTGAGTGCAAAATTATCAAAAACAGAACTGGTTAGATCTGATGAGCCTTCGGTAGTCAAAGCTATGGATATTAAAAATTCTATTCTTGTTCCATTGGATATTCTTGAAGAGAAATACGAGAATGATGAATTAGTTGATGACCTTAAAGATATTGCGGAAGATCTTTTTAAACTTTCACTTAATAAAGTTGCTGTAAAATACAGTACCTTTGTTCAAGCGCGTAACTCATTTGAACAAGGACTTGAAGCGAGTGAATTTAAATTTGCGTATTTAAGGACATGGATTGAATTGGTAAACAAGAGATTACGCAAAGTCGATGAATATAAGGATCGTTTAGATGCTATTACTGAACGTTTGGATACGTTTGATAATCATGTCAAAGCGATAAAGGATATTGATGAACAACTGCGTAAGTCACTTATGGAGTATTCTGTTAAGATTAGACAACACATAGAAATGACTAATAGCTGGCTTAATAAATCACGTATAGTCTTTAAGTATGAACTCAATAGATTGAAGAGTCGTGAAAAAAGATTTGAAAAGGCTCAAGCATTTTAAGATCTTTTTTTATAGCAAGTCCTATATACTACCCAACGTTTAAGTTGGGTAGTATATTTGGTTTTTTTATTTAACCCAGGCTCCGTGCCAATAGTGTACTGCGTAAGTTTCTGGTTTTGTTAAATTAGTGCCGTTGATTCTTATATTGGGATAGAAAAAGTTGTGAGGAAAAGCTACACAACGTTGATCGTAATGTTGCATGATCTCAATAAAACATGTTGTCAGAAGGCCTGGTCCGGTAGTATTAACGACATCCCACAGTCCTGTAACTTGGGTATTAGATATGCTTATAATATCGAGACATTGCTCTAGGATAAGGTTGCCTGCTTTGCTCCCAATGATGGCGTTTCCTATTCTTTCGGAATTATCTTCTAAGCATGCAAAAAAATCGCAGCAATGTGTAAATGCATCGATTGATTTTAAACATTCCATATCAAAGTCAACATAAACGCCTCCAAGTTGATATAAGATTTCATAACGTGCAATATCGCTTTTGAGGCCAAGGTTTTTTGCTTGTTCGAATTTATATTTATTTTTCATCGGAAAATCTTTAATTGTCTCGTCATTCCATACGATGTATGTCCAATCAGGATGTGCAGAAATCCATGTAGCTTGCCATTTTTTATATTTTTCTGGTATAGGTCCACCAAACCATATTTGGTGTAATATTTTAGGGATACGGGGTTGTACTGAATAATCAAAGTTTTCAAGGATATATCTGTTATATAGTGATCTAAGAAAATAAACAACGGGGTTTTTTGAAGCATCTCGTTTTGATATGCAGTGTGATTTTATAAAATTAGGCTTTGCTAATGTTGAATCATGTGATTTTATTGTATGAACTGATATCAAAAGTATAAGGAAGAAGAAAAATTGCTTACATTTTATATTCATTACAAAGGTCCTTTATTTTAGGTTGCTTGTACATAGTATTTCAATTACTTGGAATAATTATGTTGTCATAAAAGCTATCTGCCATTGGTTCTTCAAAATGTGAACTGTTATACATGATATTTCGCACAAAGAAGTTTTGTCGTGATGATCCGGCATCTATATAAGGTGTTATGCAATTACAGATGCTATTATTCTCAATATAATTTGGTTGTCCATATGGAATAGTATCATGGCATTTAATACCTATTCCATATGGCAGTTGAAGCATTGAGTTAAAGTTGTCAATTATATTGTTTTTACATAAGGTTGCTTGGGGTGCATCGAAATTATTTTTACCTAATAATATTCCGGTACTGAAAGGACCACGAATAATATTGTTTTCTATAATATTTCTTTCATATTCATTACCGGTACATACTATGCCATACATGTTGCCATGGGTTCCGGTAATTGTGCATGATATAATATTATTGTAACTACTTGTTACCAAGAATGCCTGTGCATTTCCGGATACTTGTATGTTGCACGTTGATATAGATTGTTCATGTGCGTTAATGTGTATTCCAATGCATTCACTGCTGGCTATTGGAGAGTATATTTCAGATTTAATAGTACAATCTTGTACGCAATTTTTTATTCCTGTTATTTCGATTCCGGTACTATTACTTCCATGTGAAGAAGCGTCTACATGACAAGCATGGACGGATGTTTCTGTTCCACCAAGGTGTATGCCGGTTGCTTTGGAACTTAGAGGGGATGCAGAAGCACTCGCATGACAACCAATGATGATATTATTATTACTTTGTAATGCGTGTGTAGAACTGTTATCCGATGATTGATAATAGTATGTTGTACATTCGTTATCATGGTGAGGGATATATTCTTTAAGGACCGTAGTGCGAATTCCATAGGAATGACTGTTGGCTATACTCGTGTATGCGTGCGATGAACAGCAATATAATTCATTATAGCTCGAAGTATCCAAGAGAATACCTATAGTATCTCTTGCATGTACTGTTGCTGATTGGCATGAGCAGTTGCTGATACTGTTGCCAAAAGAGTAGCGAATGCATAGTCCTATAACATTAAGGCGACATGTGCAGAATTCAATGGTGTTGTCGTGTGAACTTTCTAGTACTATACCGCAGTCATTGTTTTCATCGCAGATGCATGTGCTTATTGTATTGTTGCTGGATAACCCTTTTGGGTAACTGTTATAAAGAAAAATACCTGTGTTGAATCCTGTAATATAAAGATTTATGAATTTGCAGTTAGTTGTTGATGGAGCATCAATTCCATATCCATGTCCGTATAGGTCGCTTACGATTGTACCATTGGCTACAACTACGTTGTCTGCATATCCGGCAAGACGTATAGATCCTGTTAATGCATATCCGTTGAGGTCAAAATAAATATTACTTCCGGATATGTAAATATGTGCCGTTATGTTCTCACAAAGTTTATATACCTTTGGCATATTTTCTGAGGATCCTTCACATAAAATTGTCTTATCACCTAAGCATTCGTTGTTAGTGATTACAATGGTCTGTGTATCCGTATAAACAGATGATCCTGAAGGTCCAGTAGGGCCTGGTACACCTTGCAGCCCTTGAGGACCGGTAGCGCCGGTGGCTCCGGTAGGTCCAATATCGCCTTGAGGTCCGGTGGCACCTGTTGCTCCTATAGGACCTGTAGGTCCAATATCACCTTGCAACCCTTGAGGACCGGTAGCGCCGGTGGCTCCGGTAGGTCCAATATCGCCTTGAGGTCCGGTGGCACCTGTTGCTCCTGTAGGACCTGTAGGTCCAATATCACCTTGCAATCCTTGAGGACCGGTAGCGCCGGTGGCTCCCGTAGGTCCAATATCGCCTTGAGGTCCGGTGGTACCTGTTGCTCCTGTAGGACCTGTAGGTCCAATATCACCTTGAGGTCCAGTGGTACCTGTTGCTCCTATAGGACCCGTAGGTCCAATATCACCTTGAGCACCGGTAGGACCACTATCACCTTGAGGACCGGTAGCACCGGTTATGCCTGTAGTACCAGTAGGGCCTGGTACACCTTGCAGCCCTGGAGGACCAGTAGCGCCGGTTGCTCCCGTAGGTCCAATATCGCCTTGAGGTCCGGTGGTACCTGTTGCTCCTGTAGGACCTGTAGGTCCAATATCACCTTGCAACCCTTGAGGACCAGTAGCGCCGGTGGCTCCCGTAGGTCCGATATCGCCTGTAGCACCAGTAGGACCTGTTGGTCCGCTAGGTCTATTGGTATCTGTAGCATCTTTTTTTTGTGTAGAACTGCTATTTAAAAGGCTTTGTTTGTTGCAACATATGCCAGAAGGTCGTTTTGCACGTGTTGTTACGCCAGAAAAATTTGATTTGATATTGTCTTTAGATGTACTTGTGATGTGATTACTGTTGCTCGTTTTATTTAATACTTGCATAGATTTCATAGTGCTATAGCTTACTAAGGAAACGAAAACAACAAAAAAAGACAAAATTGCTGATTGGTTCTTCATGAGGATCCTTTTTTTGAAAATAATAGTTTTTATTTCATATAACTATTTTTTATATTTACATATATGGGTCTATATTGCAATAAAAAAGATTTAAACTGCTGTATAAAGTTTTACAGAATTCAATTCTATAGTGTTAGTTATAAAAAGGATGGCTTTTAATTTTTGAGAGAATTTTAAGAATATAAAAATTTTTAAGCTATTTTCGAAACTGGGAGCTTTAAGCTCACGTTAAGTATTTTGTTATCTTCCATAGTGACTGGCATGTCAGGTGTAGTCTTTATAGCGGAGCATGGTGTGCCCGGCAGGATTTGAACCTGCGACCTACGGATTAGAAGTCCGTCGCTCTATCCAACTGAGCTACGGGCACTGGATTGATACTAATAGTATAGCAAAGAGCTTAATGATCTCAATAATTTACATGTTTTTTCAATAATTTACATGTTTTTATTGAATTAACATAAAGATGCTGATTAGAATAAATGCGAGCTTGTATGGTAATATACTCTAAAAGCATTAAAGGTAGGTAATGATATGAAAAAGTTGCTGGGTCTGTGCTGTGCGATAATTTTTTATGGGCAAATAGCCTATGCGTATAAATATGATCTTGCCATATGTGGTATGTTTCAGAATGAATCACGTTTTTTAAAGGAATGGATAGATTTTTATAGAGTTCTTGGGGTACAACACTTTTATCTTTACAATAATAAAAGTACTGATGAATGGAAGTCTGTTTTGTTTCCTTATATGAAAGACGGAATTGTTGAAGTTACTGATTGGAATTATTCAAACGAAAATCTTTACGCGCAAAATATGGCTTATAATGATGTACTTGCAAAATCTCGTGGTTGTGCTCGTTGGGTAGCCTTTTTAGATCTCGATGAATACCTTTTTCCATGTAGTGATGATAATTTAGTACATTTTTTACAGGATTACCAAGAATTTGGTGGTGTTTGTGCAAACTGGGTTATGTTCGGTACATCAGGAGTAAAGAAAATTCCTGATGGTGGGCTTATGATTGAATATCTTACGTTGTGTGATAAGGTTGGTAACAAGCATATTAAAAGTATAGTCAGACCGGAATGTGTAGATAAGTTTATTAATCCTCATTTTGCACTCTATAAAAAGGGATTTTTTCAGGTAAATACTGATAAAGTCCGCTTTCAAGGTCCTTACTCTCCTTATATACAACTTAACGCATTAAGGATTAACCATTATTGGACGCGTGATGAATACTATCTTTATAATGTGAAACTGCCACGCGCTGAAACTTTAAAAACGAATTTGATGGTTCTTGACGATGATAGTTGGTACATTCCTAAAGATATAGGTAGATCAATGTCGGCAACAGAATGGACCCTTGCTGTAAGTGATATGATGAATACACATACCGATACTGCTATTCAAAGATTTTTACCATCATTAAAAGCGGCTTCCTGTATCTTTATTGCTCACAAATAACAAACTAAACTCTTTTGCTATCTCACGCACCTTGTTTTTATCTTCGTTGGTTAAATCACCGGTTTTGGCAATAGTTGAATAGACATCTTGGTACACTGATTTTACATAACTTGCGAATTGAACAGCGAAATTACGTACTTGAGTAAGTTCAACCTTATCGAGGAAGTTTTCATTGAGCAAAAATAGTATTAATGCTTGATCAGCGAGGGAATAAATAGCAGATTGTTCTTGTTTGAGTATCTCAATAACAACAGCACCTCGTTGAAGCCTTTGTTGCGAAATCTCATCAAGTTCAGTTCCAAATTGAGCGAAATTTTGCAGCTCATGATACTGAGCAAGGTCGAGTCTCATTCCCTTGGTTAATTTTTTTATAGCGGGAGCTTGAGCTGCGTTACCAACACGGGATACGGAAAGCTCTACGTTAACGGCAGGTCTTATACCTTGGTTAAAAAGGCGTGTATCAAGAAATATCTGGCCATCAGTGATAGAAATGAGGTTTGTAGGAACATATGCGGTGATATCATCGCCTTGAATTGTGACGATTGGCAAAGCTGTGAGTGACCCTCCGCGCGCTAATTTACCGGCACGTTCAAGTAGGCGTGAATGCAAATAAAAAATGTCGCCCGGATAAGCTTCGCGGCCCGGTGCTCGTCGCAATAATAATGACATTTCACGAAATGCGACCGCGTGGTTACTTAAATCATCGTATACAATTAATGAATCATATCCATTGTCACGGAAATATTCTCCAATGGTGCAGCCTACATAGGGAGCAAGATATTGATTAAGTACTGCTTCACCCGCGTCGGCGCTGACTACGATGGTGTAATCCATTGCCCCATGAGTCTGTAAGAAGTTAACAATGCGGGCTAAATTAGCTTGACGTTGCCCAATCGATACGTAAATACAAATTACATTTTTGCCTTTTTGATTCAAAATAGTATCAAGAGCAATAGTTGTTTTACCCGTATTTCTATTGCCAATAATAAGTTCTCGTTGTCCTCGACCGATTGGTACTAATGCGTCGATAGCCATGATGCCGGTTTCTAATGGTTTGTTAACCGGGCTTCTTTCAAAAATTGATGGAATAGTAGCTTCTATAGGGCGGAACTCAGTCGCATTGATAGCTCCAAGGCCGTCGAGCGGATTACCACAGGCATTAATAACGCGACCTATGAGTTCTTTACATACACCGGTTTTAAACACACTCCCTGTTCTACGGGCGACTTCAAGCTCGGCTACTGCAATAGAACTATGAAGCAAGAATATATCAACAAAATCCTCGCCGAGGTTCATTATTATACCGCTGTTGCCACCTTCAAACTCAATGAGTTCTCCTTGTGAAGCATTGTCGAGACCATGGACCTTGCAGATTGTGTCACCAACTTGAACAACGATACCTATTTCCTCAAGCTTTTCTTGCTCAAGATTTTTGAGTGATTTTTCAAGCAATGATACAAGATCTGTACTTTTAATCTCCATGGCTTCCTCTATTAGTATTCTTTAGTAGTAATCGACTGAGTTAATTGTTTAAGTTGTTTATGAATTGAATATTCCCATAAAAATGTTTCGCTTTGTAAGCGAAGTCCGGCTATTAAATTTTTGTTAATGCTGTGTGTGCTTGTTATGTATGTGTTTGTTTTGTGGCTAAGAAACTTCCGGATAATTGAGATTTCTGCTGTACCTAATGGGTATGATGCTTGAATATCAAACATCATGATATTTTTACGTTTTCTATAGAGCTTACATATCATATCTATAATCTGTGGACATAATGTAACGCGATTATGCTTAATAAGGGCTTCAAAAAGTTTTTTTATAAAGCTTGATGGTTTAATGCGCATTTCGATCTTTTCAAATAATCTCAATTTTTCTTCTGCTGAAATATGATGCAGTCCAAAAAAAATAAGAGCATTTTTATGAGATCTTAAATAGGTGGATAACTCTTCAAGATGGACAATTATATCATCTGTAATTGAATCCATATAAATATTTAAAAAAGCTTCTGCGTATTTTCGCGATACTATGGCTGATTTGATATCCATTACAAACTCTTTTCCATGAAGGCCACAATATTCTCAACAAACTGCTTGTTGTGTTTTGGGTCCGCGTACCATTCTTCAAGTTTCTTGGTTGTTTGTTCAATAACCAGAGGAACCACTGCTTTGATTATACGTTCGTTTCTAATATGTTCGGCTTGCTTATCCGTTCTTAATTGTGCTTGGATAGTTAGTTTTTTTTGTTCTTCCAGTTGTTCCTGCGTTTGCTTCTCAAAGGCTTCTTGCCACTGAGTTGTTCGGTCAATGAGATATGCGCACAATTGTTCTTGCTTTACTATTTCTTCACTTAAAGTTTTGCTGCGTTGTTCCAGTTCTCTTATGTGGTTTCCGAAATTTATTTCTTCAAGATGTTTTTGTTTTATTGATTCTTCTATTGTTTTACGAAAATATTTTTTGAAAACAAACGCAGAAAGACCTATGAAAGCAATAAAATTTAACAGTCTAAAGAATATTGTCGCGAATGTTTCATTCAACATGGCGTATCCTTTTGACAATGTTATCGGTAATGCTTTGAGCCATATGTGCAATTTCTTTTGAATCGGTTTCATGTAACTCAGGGGATTCTGCCTGAGAAGGTTGGCATGATTCGTTTTCTATTTGCATTACACCGGGGGATTTTTTAGCAAAAACATGCCTGCACGCAACCCATTTACTTTCAATGGTCTGCTCTTTTTCTTTATTTCCTTTTATGGTATTATCGATTGCCTCTTGTAAACGTGCCTGATGTTCTTCTTCCTGAAGTATTTCAGATACCGCAGGTTTGAGTAAAAGTGTACGGATAATAATATAAGCAATAACAAAATTAATAATCTGAATAAATAAAGCTATACTGACCGTCATAATAGCTCCATTTTATGTGCTTGGTATTAAACGAATATCCAGCCGGCTAAGTAAAGAAGAAAACCGGAAATGAGCAGCGCGTAAATTGCAGCACCTTCCACAAATCCCATGGCAATTAACATAGTAGTTCTTATTTGGCTGGAGCTTTCCGGGTATTTACCGATATTTTCACAGGCCTTCATACCGATGATGCCCTGACCTAAAGAAGGTCCTACAGCCCCAAGCCCCATAGTGATTGCTGCACCTATGCATGCTGCTGCCTTAGCGGCGACTATTCCTTCCATAAGACATCCTTTCATATGTTAACAAGTACCAAAAAAGTTATTTTACATGTATTTCTAACAAAACAACATACAAAACATACCTTTTTGTATAAAAAGAATTATGTTCCTAATACCTAATAATACTCTCTTTTTTTAAAAAACAAATAGCCTTTTAATTAGCCATCAAAATCTTCTTATCTATAGAGTTTTTATAGGCTAAAGTGTCTTAGACAAGCGGTTTTTTTCCAGTCTATATCGGTATAGGTATCAATGAACTCAATGATGCTATCTACGTGTTTTTTTTGTTGGATTGTTGAATGTTGGAAATCTTCGTTGCAATTAAGCGTAAGTACCGGGATATCTTTAACATAAGGTGCTACTCCTTTTTTGTGGATGAGCCAATCTTCATGCTTTTGATGAAGGCTGGTTAAATAGTCTAAAGAAATACCCTTTTCTTCTGATCTGTTACGATGATTAATGCGTTGGTAGCATACCTCAGGGTCAACTTGTAGGTAGATAAATCCATGAGGTCGAATAACGTAGTTATCGATAAGCCATGAGAACAGGTCTTTATAGAGTTCCCATTCCAGATCCGACATAAGACCAAGTTCATGGCAATTTTGAGCGAAGCAATAACGATCTGAAAAAACGGAACGTTCTAAAATGTGAATTGGTTCTGTATATTGTAGCGCATGTGCTTCCTGTTCCATGATCCTTGTTATGAAAGCATATGATTGGAATGTGTAAGCCCAGCGTGGTGTATCATTGTAAAATTTTTCTAATAAATTATCGTGGCCAATAATTTTTTGCCACTTTGCGGTTGGTTCGTATACGACATGTGCACGTATATATTCTGCGATTATATGCAAAAAAGTTGTTTTTCCTGCGCCAATGTTGCCGTCAACTACAAAAAAAGCTTTATTTTTTATAGGGGATATTGCCATGATACTCCTTGAGCAATGTGGTTATAGTTTCTTATATAAGTGTACTATTGTAGTACCAAAATGCTACTTTGATTCAATACGTTTTTTATTTTTTAGGAATTTATGTGCATCCATTTTGTCAGTATGTTTAAAATTGTTTATACTACAACTGATTTGTCACGATACGCATACATTCCTTATTATGCGTAATCATTATGAGATGAATAGGATACATATGAAACATATGAAAAATTTAAATTCTGCGCGTTTTTTTATTTTTATTTTTGTGCTGGTGCTTAGTTGTTGTGTTGTTTGTATGAAAGCATCTGAATCTGCAGATGATTTTGATTTTTTGAATAATCTTAATGATCCTGATACGGAGGCTTTTCTTGATAATACACAATTTCAAAATAGAGCTGTTAATCCTGATGACATTTTGCAACTTCTTGTTTTTACGCTTAAAGCGAATTGTTTGCTCCAAGATAATCTGTATGCTCATACATATCCATTAAATAAAAAGAACATAATTGATGTTCCCGCGTTTTTCCCTTATCGAGAGTATAGTCGCAATAGAATATTCGGGTTGGGATTATTTTTTAATCAAACAAGTCGTATGTATTTTTCGCAAAATTGTGATGGTATTCAATCGTATATTGCCGTGTGTAGTCCTACATTGATGCAACGGTTATCGGATTGTATTGAATGTGCCCGGGCAATTTATCCACAATTTAATATTGATCCATTAACCATTTTCCCTTTATTTGCTAACATTGCCGTGCAAGAGAGACAAGTTGGGTTAATGTTCCGTGGCAATAAGAAGTTTGATGGGGGCTCGCTTCATATACATATTCCCTTGTTTTATCAAGAGCGTAATTATTATATGACACAACAAGAGCGTGATCGTATAGAAAAGGCTTTTGATGAGGTTTTAGAGCCTAACTCTCCATGTGATGCCTCACACGGAGTATCGGATGCCGAAAATAGTTCATGTACTGATACGAGTGAAAATGTTGGCATGCATGTAAATAAATCGAATCCTGTTGATATGGCATTTGTTCAAAATCATTTAATTGGTGATAGTTTTGGTATTGGCGACGCACGTATACACTGTTATTTTGACTTAATTAAGCGTCTTTACTATAAGCTATCGATTGGATTTGTAGCTACGATTCCTACCGCGTTTGCTTTTAAAAAAGGATTGTTTGGGTCATCATATGAACATAGCTGTATTCCTAGAGATTTTAGTATAGCCAATGTAATAGATCAGGCACGATCAGGAAATGCTGAAGCTGCGACTGCCCTTGGGCAATCATTTGCTTTAGGTGCGTTAGATCAAATCTCCCGAAATCTGCTTGATACGGGCCTTGGATACGGTAATCATCTTGGTATTGGGGCTTCATACAAAACTATGGGGCGTTTGAGTTTTATTATAAAGCGTCCTTGGGCTCATTATGTTAAAATGAAAAGCAGAATGATACTTCAGTATTATACACCTGGAACAGAGATGAGAGCTTTTGTTGAAAATAAAAACCCAGCTGATTATGCCGAAGACCAATTTGATTTAGACCGAAGTGCGCAAGATCCTGTCTATGCGCAAGAACGGTTGGATTTTATCAATAGAAAAATGATTGAGGAATTATATCCATTTAGACTGAGAACCATGGTATGTCCGGGATTTATTTTTCAATCGACATCAGGCTACTATGTTGAGGCAAAAAATTGGAAAGTGCAATTGGTAAGTGATTTTTGGGCGCGATCTGCAGAGTCATTCGGATCTATATGTACATTGCCGGATACGCCTCCATTAGCCGTTTCTTGTGCCAAAAAACCGGCAGCAATTCAAAGTCGCCTTGGAGCTTGCGTTGCGTATTCTTGTACAAGACCTACACACTCGTGGACTATATCATTATATGGAGATACAACGTATTGGGCTAAAGGTATCGGAAAAGATTTTAATATTGTCTTTAATATGGAATGTATTTTTTAGTTTTTAATATAAAGGATGTGTATGTGTCGTACTATGCCTGTAATGATGGTATCATTTTTAAGTTGTTCATTAATGTTTTCTAATGAGGCTCCTAAGGTAATTACCTTGTGTCCTGATATTATTGCTATTATTGATGGTAAATCATTTGGAATTCACGGTGAGCTTGTAGGAGCCGTGTATAAGATTGCCCGAGATATACAATCTATGCAGCTTGGCAAAAGAACCCCGTCCGGTCGTGTTGGTATGTATAAATTTCAAGGAAGCGCGCATTGCATAAAGTCTTTGGCAGCTATTGAGCAGGCTAATGTGCAAGCATTAAAAACGGCAACTGAAAGTCAGCGCATTGCATGTGAAAAATGTGCGGCAGAACTTGATGTCTTATTGAAAAAAATGAAACAGGATTTTAAGGCAATCGTATCTCCATTTCTAGGACAGGCTCGTGGGGCTAAAGAGCCTATGTTTATGCTTATTTCAGAGTCAGTTACCAAGCGTAATCGTCCAAAAAGTATGTTATTAGATTGGGCTCATAGCAGTGATGATGAAATGGCTTCATTTGATAGATCGGTAACCAGTTTTACGCTTTTTGATGAATTTTGTACAGATTTGGTAAATTTCTTAGGAGATCTTGTCAGTAGTTGTCCCAAGGCCCGTGCTCAATTCGAGCAGCTCAAAGAAGATTATATACGTAAACAGGCTGCAAATAAGAATTAAAATTGACAGAGTTTCTTAGCTGTCTTGATTCTTGCTAAAAATGTGTAGGTTCGTATACAGAAAAAAAGTTATTTGCTACAATAATTACGTGTCTTGCGTAATTATGTTCTTATTTTCTTTTTAATAACTAACAATTTGTATGGCATACGAAGAACTTACTGGTACTATAGAAAGATGTATTTATCAGCATCCTGAAAATGGCTTTACGGTCATGGTTATGGTACTTCGTAACAAGCAATCAACTATTGTGACTGGTCATTTAGCTCATGTACAACCGGGGCAAGAGGTAACTTTGCAGGGTGCGTGGAAGATACATCCTAAATTCGGCAAACAGTTCGAAGTTGTTCAATGCATTGCTCATACACCTAGTACGCTTATTGGACTTAAAAAATATTTAGGCTCAGGACTTATTAAAGGAATTGGCCCTGTATATGCCGAAAAGCTTGTTGTGCGATTTGGCCTTGAGGTACTCAATATCATTGAACATGAACCTCATAGGTTAGAATCTGTGCCCGGTGTTGGGCCTAAACGTGTGGAGCGTATTGTTGCCGGTTGGCGGGATCAAAAAGAGATTTCGACTATCATGATTTTTTTGCAAGAGCGTGGAGTTTCAACTGCGTTTGCTACCAAAATTTATAAAACCTATGGCCAGCAATCACTTGATGTACTTAAAGAAAATCCATATAGGCTTGTAGATGACATTTGGGGTGTTGGTTTTAAAACTGCTGATAAAATTGCACAACAATTAGGTATCACTCCATGCTCTATTGAGCGTGTCAGTGCGGGTATTGCTTATGCCATAAGTGTGACAGTACAAGAAGGGCATTTGTACGCTGAACTTGAAGCCTTGAAAAAGAAAACATTCGAACTTCTTGAGCTTGAACAAGCGACTATTGAACCTATTATAAAGCAGGCATTGCAAGATCTTTATTATCAAGGAAAAATCAAGCTCATAAGTGTTGATAATGAGCATTATGTAACATTATCTCAGTATTATTTTTCTGAAAAAGGGATAGCGAATAAGGTACAGCGACTTGTGCAATCGCCATGCTCGGGTAAAGAATTTGATGCTGATCAAGTATATGCCAATTTACGGGTTCCTGCTCAAGGTGATATAGCGCTCAACGAAGATCAACAACGCGGTATCATGGCTTGTGTGCAAAATCGTATTTCGATTATTACCGGTGGTCCTGGAACAGGTAAAACGACATTAATTAAAAAGCTGTTATCCATTCTGGATGAACATAAAATTACCTATACATTAGCTGCCCCTACAGGTCGAGCTGCAAAGCGTATTCAGGAAGGGACCGGCAGACTAGCCATGACGCTGCATCGCCTATTAGAATTTGATTTTACAAATATGCAGTTTGTTCATAATGAGCAGAATGCCTTGAAAACAGATTTTATTATCGTTGATGAAGCCTCCATGATTGATGTGTTTCTTGCGCATGCTTTGCTTAAAGCGGTACCGTTGTCAGCGCATATTGTTTTTATTGGTGATATAGACCAGTTGCCGTCAGTTGGTGCGGGAAATTTTTTAAAAGATTTGATTGCCAGCGGTATTGTACCAACTGTTCGTTTAACCGAGATCTTCAGACAAGCTCAAGATAGTCTTATAATTGTTAACGCGCATCGTGTCAATAAAGGTGAGTTTCCAACAACACATATTCTGGGCAGCAAGAAAGATTTTATCTATATTCGTGAAGATGATCCGGCAGCGGTCAATGGCCATCTGCGTTCTCTATTTGCCCGTCTTGAAAAAAATAATATTCGGACTTCTGATACAGCTGTGCTTGTTCCTATGAATAGAGGAGTTGTCGGGACTCATAATATTAACTATTATCTTCAAGAACTTTTAAATCCCGGTGTACCTGAAAAACCATTGGTATATGCCGGTACAACCTATAAGATCAATGATCGTGTGATGCAGATTAGAAATAATTATGATAAGCTTGTATTCAACGGTGATACAGGAACAATTACTTCTATTGATACTGATGAACAAACGTTCATTGTGAACTTCGGTGATCGTGATGTTACCTATGAATTTAGTGAGGTAGATGAGTTGGCCCTTGCGTACGCTATGTCAATTCACAAAAGCCAGGGTTCGGAATATGCCGCAACAATTATACCGATATTTACCTGTCATTTTACGTTGTTGCAACGCAATTTATTGTATACTGCTATTACGCGTTCCAAGCGGCTCTGTATTTTGATAGGGCAACCTAAAGCAATCGCCATGGCAGTAAAAAATAACAAAGGTATTGTCCGAAAAACATTTTTGAAAGAATTTTTAACAACAGATCTACAATGTCGATAAAATTACACTATTTATTAACCTTACTTCTTTATACGCCATCTTTGGTATATTCATGGTATTTTCATTATAACCCGAATGTGGTTGTTGCAAAAAATAACACTGAGGGAAATGTGCGTGTTCCTTTGGTAACGATAATGCTTGCCCCTGCAGGGGATATTCATAATCAAGGGCGATCTTTGGAGCATCAGTTTGAATATACATCTACTATGACGTGCGCGCAGTCGCTCAAGAGTACGATTGAATCGTTATATCCTGATGTTCGTGTACTTATAAGCCATAAGAGCAGTGAAATAGTTCAGCCATTTCAAGTTGCTACCATGAGTAATACAATGGATGTTGATCTTGTAATTTCTATTCATTGTTACCATGAAGTAGGTGCTAAACCGGTCATTTGTTTGTACTACTATTCCAATGGAGCAGATTTTGTGAGTAAGGTTTCGCGTGTAAGTTGGTATGCTACTCATGAGGCGTATCTTTTTTCTAAAAATACAACGTTATCTTGGGCCAGTATGTTTGCACGTGAGTTGGCAGCTTCTGACTATAATACACTTTTTAATGTAGTTGGGCCTTGCAAGCTACCCTTTAAGCCCTTGTCGGGTATAAAAGTTCCTGCTGTAGGTATTGAAATGAGTTTAAAACAGGATGAAGACTGGTCAACATATGTTGATCCAATAGCTCGTTCATGTAAACCGCTATTCGATGTGCTTGTGCATGCAAAAATGCATATGGAGGGTGTATGAAAAGATATTCAGTTATTGCGATAACTATGCTTAGTATGATTATAGGTATACTGTCGTATGCATTTTATAAACGTATAATCATTATTCAATTACCTTCATTATCCAAGGAACAAGCGGTTGTAGGACATGCTACCCAAAAAAGTAGTACCATATATTATTGGTGTCATGGTGCTTGGAAGCATGAAATAACGACTATTATTGCCACAGAAGATAAATCCGATACGATTTCTTATGTTGTTACCAATTGGCTCAATGTTCTTGAGCAATCAACTGCTTTTGCCAAGAACATTCGTCTTGAACAGGTAATGTTCTCTTCCTCGGGTTCTGATTTGTACCTGTCTTTTGATAAAACGTTATTTACACAGGAAGAGTCTACATTTGAAAAATGGATGCGCGTAGAGGGGTTACTTAAAACCGTGCATGCGACTCAGTTAGGAATTGCTCGTGTCTATATTCTCGTGCACCATAAGCCTTTGTTTGATGATCATCTTGATTTTTCTTGTCCTTGGCCTATTCAGGGTTTTTTAGAATAAAAATTGTTACACTCTTGCTTTGTTCTTTATATTTTTTCTATTATAAAATTAGCAGTATTGATGTATTTAAATTAAAGGAGTTTGAGATGAGAATAAAATTGTTTCGTGTGTATAATGTTATTATATTTAGTATGTGCTGCTGTATGTTACAAGTGCGCTCTGCTGAGGAAAGGCCGATACGGTTTCAAAAAAGTGATCTTTTGGATGTAACACAAGGGGCTTTAGACCTTATGCCCCAAGGTGTTACGCCAATACAAAATATTGATCAGCGCGCGTCACAGATAATTCGTGGTGGCAATATAGCTTATCTGATCATTAATAACCAAGCGTTGCCATTTGCTGTTGGTATGGAGTATCGTCAGGAATACCTTAACGCGATTGTCGATCTTATCTGGTATTTTTATAGTATAGCAATAAACAAAGGCCAAGCTTTTCAGGAAGGAACCTTTGTTTTAGCTGATGATGGTTTTGCTTTCTATAATTTTCTTATGCGTTATGTGCAGCTTGTAAACCCTGAGATCAAGAATGATCCGGATAAAGATGCTGCGCAAATGTCTAGTACAAATAGTTTTGGATATTCACGTCTTTCAAGCCATTTAGTAACGACGCAACGAGGGCATAAAGAAGCGTTGAAGCTGGGTGGTTCTTATCAAGGGCTGTATCGCCATTATGGTATCGATGTTCGTTCTGAGCAAGGTCTTGATTTTACTGCGTTGCCGACAGGCAATAAATCACATATCTTGTTTGGCAAGATGCAATCTAACCCTGATATGATATTTATTAAGCTTGAAAAAAACGGTATTTATGTAGCTCCAAGTGAGGTTCCTGGAGGAATAAGGTGGGTGTTGCCTGAGCAGCTTGCTAAAGCTATTGAGCAAAAGATGCCTGGTAAAGAACAACTATTGCATGGTGTGTCTTTTGTACAAGCTCAGATTCCTAAATTTCTTGAGAAAAAGTTCAGTTCTGATTTTGTAGATATTTTTCGTAGTTGGGTTGAGTTTGACGATAATGTATATAATCGCAAAGAACGTTGTCCTCGTTTTATTATCGATAATATTTTATCTGCATTAGGGCCTAGTGGTATGCTCCCAGAACTTGCAGAGAGCTTTGCTTGCTGGACTGTGATACTGGGAATTAAGTATCCCTATCTTATAATGCAGTATTGTGAGGCAGGAGATCAATATTATCTTAATACCTTGCATGACTATATGAGGACCTATTCAGGTAGTCCGCTGGCAGAAAAAGCTCAAGAACAACTGTTGGAAATAGTTGCGTCTTTGCAAAAAGATAGTGTGTTGTATACGAAATTGAAAAATTTAGTGTGTGATCTTATACAACAGTTTGATCATAATTCTTTACGTACAGGAAGAGAAGTCCTGTTGACCCGGTGCGATTTGTTATCATCATACGTGTATCACGAACGTGTTACTGGTGAACATGATCCACAAACAGACAACATAATTAATGCGCTTGCACAATCTACAACAATGATCAAAATGCCATTTAATATAGTGGATGTTGGCCAAAGAGTGAACGGTGTTAGGACGTATTTGCTAACAAAAGTGCAAAATCCAATTATAGGATTGCCTGAGACTAATATAAAAAATCTTTTGGGAATGTGTTTTGATAAACTTTATGAAGAATGGAATATATATATACCAGCATTGGAGTATATGTTGGGTGAAAGGAATCAAACGCTTTTTAGTCAACCACCGTTGGTTAAGAGCCTAACAAGGCGTATGCCCTATCGACAACTTATGCGTTCTTTACCATTAATAAAGGATGAACAAGTTCAGAATTCGGTTGCTCAAGTAATTAAAGCAAAAATTAGTGAGCTAACTGCTAAAGGCATATTAACTATCGCAATATTGCAAAATATTGCGCGAACTGTTCCAGCCTCATATGTTCCAGCTATAATTCCTGAAGAGCTTATGTTGCATGTACGCCCGCTTAGTGAACAAGAGCTTTCTGAATTGAAGAATAAAACTTTTGGACGACGAATTATTTTGGTTAATAATTACAGGGAACTTGTTGGTAATCCTCATCCTCGTTTATTGGTTCAAGGCTTAAAAGGGAACGAGGTTGTGTGGCAAATAATATTGGAACATGGAGCAGGCGTTGATATTAGTTCGTGTGATAAGAATCATCCGGATAACGCTACTATGATTAGGTATCAACCTTACGGTGAAACTGAAAAGTTAAAGAGCGGTTGGGTAGGAAGCATGCTTGGGTTGGCATCTAAACCAACAGAAATAGAGATGAAAGAACTGCTGCGAAATTGTCCTGTTGAATTGGACAGATGTTTAGTAGTTACTATTAATGATGCAACACAAAGGCAGTTCAATACTGCACAATGCAATAAACATCAAATTAGATCTTGGCAAGAAGCATTTCCTACTATCCAATATTATGCGTCTCGTTTCGCAGGTTGGTATGCCTATACATTTGAACAACTTAAGAGTCAATACAAAAATGATTTGGCTCGTTACGTATTGTCACTTCCAAAGGAAAATATCACCCCATCTCAAGTAACATACAGGGTT
>CAZQNW010000007.1:26121-31084 GCA_964595035.1 uncultured Pseudomonadota bacterium | reverse complement strand
AGTATTGTATTTAACTTGAGGGAGCGTCTAAAATGAATAGTGTCCGAACTTTAGTGAATTCTAAGACTGTCTTAAAATCTAGGCATTGTTCCTTGAAAAAAGTTCGAATTTAAAGTAAAAACTTCCTGTACTTCCTGTTTTAGAAACAAGTAAAAAATCTAAAAAAACAGGAAGTTAAATGAAGCACAAAGTGTTCCAGATGCTTAAATGCATCGTTGAAAAAGTTGATTGGGATATTAAAATGTTAGTTTTCATAAAAAGAAGGGAAAATCCCTCCAGAGAAAGCATTCAAACGAAACAGCCCTTCTGCCATCATAACAATTTGTAATAATTTTATTGTAAAAATAATTCAGTTACGATATAGCTATATATAGATGAATAGAAGTAAAGTACAACTTTCTTTTAGGATTTTATTATGAAATTATTACATGTTTTCATGACACTTGAACTGGCACTTGGGCTTACCTCAGACCTCTATAGCGCAAGTGAAGTTACACGTCAATTGCCATCATTATGTTCATTAGCAAGAGACTATATAATACAACAAATAGAAACCATTGTTAAAAATGGAATACACGCAAAAGCTCCTATTTCAGCCATCATCGAAGCAATTCATCCTTGGTTAAAGAACTTAACTGGTGACGCTATTGATATGATTCGTGTTGAACTATTAAAAGACTATGCAAACAAAACTTTCAAAGTTTTAGGGTATGAAGTTGTTACTCAAGTGCAGCTGTTTGACGGCCGTAGAATTGATAGAACGCATGAGGTAAGCCCTCGTGAATCTGATAACGATCCTTACCAATTAAGGTCAAACTGGAGCAACCTTAGTATCGATGAAATCATAGAAAAATATTATACGGTACATCAAGCCTGGAAATTGCGTGGTCTTCACCCATTTTTTCCAATAAATAGGAACCCAGATCTCCCTGCCGACTATGATGAGGATGAACAAGAACCATTTGTCCTTTCTAGACCTATCGCTCGATAAGTTATAGAGCATTAGGGATAGAGTCCAATGCGAGAACCAGGTTCAAAATGATCTTCGTCCTGTTTTTTGATGTAACTTTCACGTTCTAAAGGACCTACAACGTGCCAGAGGCTTTCTGTCTCTTGGCGTTGCAATTCAAAAGGTGTCTGTTCTTCTTGGAAGTCGGTCTCTTCAAACTTACGGCTTTGATACCATGGTTCTTGGTCTTTAGGTCCATAAGGAAGGTTAGGCTGAGCATATTGAGATGTGCGCTTAAAATGACCATATTGGCAATAAAGAAGCAACGGAAGAAGTAATAACCATAAGGCAATTACAGCCAAGCCTATTTTGGTAAAATGTTTCATAGCTTGCTCTACAAAGAATAATGTAGTGGGGCACCAGGAATATAAAAAGGACCTCGCTTTTTGATATCTACAGGTGCAGCTAAAGATTTGCCCTTATATCCAAATTGCTGCTCATCCTTCATCATTGCCTCGATATCTGAATCCTCATCAAGCTTAATATCTTCTCCCACAATTTTCCCATTTGGAAGCCTGACACCTTTCCCAGGTGTTACAAAATATCCCTTTTTGGTACGCACCAAAAGATATTCTATGCTTTGAATAGATGGATTACGATCCATATAAGGCCCTTGCCAGCGTTCAGGATGCTTTAAATTAATAGGACCAACTTGAGAACCAACGAATGATTTAACATTAAGAAAATTAATCGAGTTGAGCGTACTTTCAACCGTATAGATTTTACAATCCTTTTCGATCCGGTAGATAGCATCGGCTAATTTTTTAATATCACGTTCTATTATCTCTCCTTCATAATCTTTAGTTGCTACGAACGTATTAAAAATTGCTATAACAACAAATATGCAAAAAAGTGTAATAGCCAAAACAGGAACTAAAGAACCTCGTATTAAACCACTATTATGCGCAATCTGGAAGTCATGTCTCATAAACCCTCCTTATAGGTTATATTTCTATCAGCTCATATACTACCAAACTCACTCCGCACAAAAAAAGATTTTTATTAATAATCAAGACACATGGCAGATCGCACCTCTTGCATTGTAGCTTCAGCAACGGTACGTGTTTTTTCTGAACCTTTCAGCAAAATTTTCATTACCTCTTCCGGGTCTTTTGCAAGCTGCGTACGTTTAATACGCATAGGCTCTAAAAGGTTATTCAGTACATCAATCAAGCGACGCTTAACAACAACATCTCCAAGTCCGCCACGCTGATAATGTTCTTTCATTTCCGCAACAGTGTCTTTATCAGGATCGAATGCATCTAAATAGGTAAATACAACATTGCCTTCAATTTTACCCGGATCACTTGCACGAACATGATCCGGATCGGTATACATGCTCATAACTTTTTTAGCTACTGTATCCGCCGGATCTGACAGAAAAATGGCATTCCCAAGAGATTTGCTCATTTTTGCCTTACCATCAAGGCCAGGCAAGCGAGAAACGTGAGACATTAAAGGACTAATTTCTTGGAGTACTGAACAATTGTATATTCTGTTAAAACTTCTTACAATTTCATTCGCTTGTTCAATCAAAGGCAGTTGATCTTCTCCAGCAGGAACAAGGGTTCCTTTCACCACAGTAATATCTGCCGCCTGATGTACGGGGTATATTAAAAATCCTGCCGGAACATTCTCGCCAAAACCCTTTTGTTTAATTTCTGTTTTTACCGTCGGGTTACGCTTTAATCTATTGACCGTCACTAAGTTAAGATAGATTATAGCTAATTCAGCAATCTGAGGGACCTTAGATTGAATAAAAATTGTTGACTTATTCGGATCAATACCTACTGCAAGGTAATCCAGAGCTACTTCTATAATATTCGTGCGTACTTTTTTAGGATTATCGTAATTATCAGTCAATGCCTGCATATCTGCTAACAATACATATTGCGTACAGGTTTCTTGCAATGTAACACGGTTTGCCAAAGACCCTATGTAATGTCCTAAATGCAACGGACCTGTAGGTCTGTCTCCTGTTAATATAACCTGTTTTTGATCCATACTATTTCCTTATCTTTTATTCTTCTTTCTATCAATTTCTACTGCGTATATACTTGACAATAATAACGAGAACATTAACATAAATACATTATTCAATAATTATACATTGTTAGGAAGAACTTTGAAGAAATCTTTGTTTACTTTTTTCATCATGTTTCTTTTTTGTAAGAATATAAGTCTGAGCATGGAAGTTCCTCAGTGCATTTGTTCAGACGATACTCGTTTAATCCAATTAGCTGATGCAATAGAACAACATTATATACCATACATAACAGGGACCAATCTACCCGAACAATTAGTAAATATTTCTCACTACTTACAAGATCAAGCCCCTACTCATTGTTTAGAAGCAATCAAAAGAAAATTCGTAGCGCTCAAAGCACAACATTTAGCGCAAACTTTATTTACGCAAATACAAGGACAAGCTCCTAACATCGTCACAAAAATATTGTTCGATGGATCAACAAGTCATTATTTTCAGCATACGGATGGGACTAAAACTCTTATTCGGCAACTACCTGCAACACGCGACTGGACCACGTTAAGCTTTGAAAAACTCCTCAAAGAATTCTCGCTACGCAAAGGGCAGCAAGCGTACCTTTTTGAACAAGAAGCAAAAAGCCCAGGCACAGACAGTGTAACAAGCGACAGTTCAGAAGGCACCCCCATATTAGAACGATTCAGCTTAAATCCATAACCTATTAACTTCATCATCTCTAAATGCCTTTCTTATAATTCAAACAACTGTACAAAATTAAAAAATTATTCTAGGGTTAGTAGAGATATTTTAAAAAGGGGTTTGTTATGAATTGGCTATCAAACTCATATCTATATTCTTTATTCATACCTAGTTGGAAAGATATTACTGAGCTTTTATTTATCACAATACTTATATACCGCGTATCCATTTGGCTGAATAAAGACAAGATACACGCTCTCGTATGGTATTTTTATGGTTATTTCTTTCTTGTTTTAGCAAGTTATTATTTAGAATTAAATATGATCCTAACAGGACTTATTACTTATGCACCGGTTTGGGCAACTCTGTGTATCATTGTACACCAAGATGTATTAGCAAAGCATTTTATAGCACCATATACAATAGCCCCAGCACGATTAGGTTCTGAATGGTACGATGAACTTATACAGTCATGTCTTATAGCAATGAACAACAGAAAACAGGTAATGGGAATCATTGAACATGACGTCGATCTTGATGCTTTTTTAATGACATCATATCGTATCAATACCCAGCTGCAAAAAAATACTACCGTGCTACTTCTAGAAAGCAGTCTATACGATCAAAATACATTTATGTGGCTATCAAGTTCCGGACTATTAAAAGGAATTAATTGTACTTGGATACAAGAAATTTCATTGAACAATCAATGGGAATCCGCAATTCAAGTAAGTATAAAAAACAACATATTAGCTTTTAAATGTAACCCAGATACCAATAGTTTTGATGTCGCAATACAAGGGAATCTCATCGAGCATATTTCAAGTAACAACTTTCGCACAATATTAATACAATATCTTTACAAAAATTCATCAAAAAAAGGCAATACATACGTTAAACACCTTAACAAAAAAGAACAAAGACATGAACAAGCTTCTCATTAAAATTTCATCTATAGCATTAGGGTTTAGTCTATGGTACACATATAAACAATCACGTTATGATTCTATGAGCCTCGATGTTCCTATTTATTTCTATAATGAAACCCCAGGTACAATAATCAAATCTCCGGAAACAATACAAGTAACACTGGCAGGAACACGTAAAAACCTCAATATGCTTGACAAAGAACAATTAGCTATTCATCTTGATGCCAGTCGCTACTCAAAACCCATGTCATATACCATTATTGATAACCAAAATTTATTTTTACCAGCCACAATAAAATTGATACACTATTGTCCTGCACCAATCCCGGTTGAAGTATTGTC
>CAZQNW010000007.1:3087-26021 GCA_964595035.1 uncultured Pseudomonadota bacterium | reverse complement strand
CCCGGTTGAAGTATTGTCACAAGCAAACCAATCCTAGGCAATGAGGAGTTACTCATGTCTCACCTATTTTTTGGTACTGATGGGATCCGAACATTAATAGGTACATCACCCCTAACCATTCAAGAATTACCTAAACTAGGTTATGCTATTGCTCAGTGGGCTATTGAGAAAAATCATTGTGCCCCATCAATACTTTTAGCTCATGATACTAGATCATCATGCCACTTCATTAAAGCTGCGCTTAAAAGTGGCCTCCTATTAACCGACTGTAAGATATTTGATGCTCTTGCCTTACCTACTCCTACAGCATGCATGCTTACCCGCATGAATAAAGCATTTAATTGCGGGATTATTATCACGGCATCACATAATCCAAGTCAATACAATGGCTTGAAGATAGTTGATGGGCACGGTAGCAAGATAGGCGATGCGGACCAAAGACGCATTTTAGAATTGTTCAAGACAGTCAATGTAAACTCAATAGATCATACACATGTTGGTAATGATTTTAGAGCTCTCAATCCAGGTGAACCTTATATTCATACACTTTCTACATATTTTAATGAACATTTCCTGCAAGGAAAAACCATTGTACTTGATTGTGCTCATGGCGCAACATCAACACTCGCACCCCACATATTTCGAACATTTGGAGCCAATATTATCACAATAAATGCTACTCCCGATGGTCAAAACATTAATAAAAACTGCGGCTCGTTGTTTCCGAAAAGTTTAATCGATGCAGTCAAGGCACACAAAGCAGACGCTGGGTTTGCTTTCGATGGTGATGGCGATCGTGTCATTGCGGTAAACCGTTATGGACACATTAAAGATGGTGACGACATCTTAGCGCTACTCACACATCATACCTCATTCAAAAATACACCAGCAATAATCGGAACAACGTTCAGCAATGAGGGATTAAACAAATATTTAGCAGCACAAAATAAGAAATTGATCCGTACCGATGTTGGTGATCAATATGTTATAGAAGAAATGAAACTCCGAAAGCTCAATCTTGGCGGTGAACCTGTAGGTCATATTATTATGCCACAGTATCTGGATAGTTCCGATGGTATGTATACTGCATTAATGGTTCTAGATTCTATCATGCAGACTTCAAATTGGGATATGTCCACATTTGAACATTATCCACAGGTTTTAGTTAATATTCCCGTTAATCAAAAGAGGGAACTCAATAAAGCACCTATAACAGAGATACTTGCCAAAAACCAGAAGGACTATCCTGCAGCACGTTTTATAGTTCGTTATTCAAGAACTGAACCTCTATTGCGTATTCTTGTTGAATCAGAAGAAAAAAAGAATGCAGAAGTTCTTGCAACCAAACTTTCAAATCAACTACGTACAGCAATTGATAATATATAAGGAAATAGATTCTATGAAAAGAAAATTATTATACATTATTTCATATATAGGCACCATTCTAAAAAAACTATTCGTAAATGGGCTTATATCAGTTCTGCCGCTACTTTTGACAATTGCTGTTTTTAATTTTCTCTTTAAATTCATAAAAAGTTTATTAGAACCTATTAGAAACCTCATCATGAGCAGTACACAGTTCATTCCTGTATGGTTAAAGTGGATCCCTCATGTTGAAATTATAGGAAGTTTATTATTCATTATACTTTTGGGCACCATCTTAAATATTTTTGTCTTTCAATCAATATTACACAAAATCGAACAATGGTTTAGCAAAATTCCTTTGATTCGACCCGTATATTCAGGCATGAAACAACTGGTACATACATTCGGCAGCCAAGATAAAAACAATATCAAACAAGTAGTTCTCATAAAATTTCCACATACAGGAACTCAAACAATTGGTTTTGTCACAGGTGAACTGTCTCCTCATCTATCTTCAAATCCAAATATTGTTTATAAAAATGTTTTTGTTCCCACAACTCCTACGCCGACAAACGGCTTTTACCTCATAGTACCTGAACAAGAACTGACTCCATTAAATATTACTCGGCAAGAAGCAATGACACTCATTATTTCTCTTGGCATGATTCAACCTAACGAAGAGCAAACAAACTAATTTTAAGAGGCTTACTCTAAAGATCCTTCATTCAATAGCGTAGATACCATAAACAAGGTATATTTTCTTTCGAACTACACCAGGACATAAAGTTATATATATCCAAGAAACTCTTATGCAACAAGAACAACTTTAATGCGAGAAGTATCACTTTAAAGACAGAATAGTAGAAAGAGTAATAGAATGGAACATCTACTATCAATTTTTACTAAGATCAATCTTAGTATATAGCCCGGATTGCATGTTAAATTGGCGCAAAAAGAATTTCAGATAAAGCAAATTTAAAAATGGCATACCTTGACTACCATTTTTAATATCCGTATCGAGCATATAAACATAATGAAATGCTTCTTTCAATTCATTAAGCGAAATAGTACGCCAAGCTCCTTGAATAAAATTAAATGGTAAGCGCACAGCAAACTTCTTTGCTTGATCATGCAATCCAAGAGATGAAAGACGTGAAAAATTATATGCTCTCCAAAAAATTTCTGACCAGTAAGCAACCCAAAACAACTCTCCATATTGTGGGCCTATAACATTCCAGACTCTAAAAAAAGCTTCCTGATTACGTGCAAATAAATATTTACTTAAATCAAAAAGTGACGATTCAGGAACCATGATTATATCAAGCCAATCGGTAAGAAATCGCTCAAATGCTGGACCAGAAATAATCATATAGCGAGCTAACTGGCACAACTCGTCAAGCATAATCTTACGACGCTTTTTAAATACAGTTCGCATGGCAAGAGAGCATCGTCTTGTCTCATCAGGAACAAGCGCATTAAGAATTGGGGTAGCTGTTGTCATATCAAGATATTCTGGAATCTCAAATTCAACAATTTTTTCAGTCTTTTGCCCCAACGACTTTTCACTAAACAAAAATAGGCAGTTGGGACCTTGGTACTGTTGAACAAAAGAATACCAATATGCTCTTTTTTTAGCGTCCAACTCAGATAAATTTTTTAGCCAATAATAGCTACGACTACCCAAGAAAGATGTCGATAACTGTGCACTCGCCACATCACACGGCACTTGAGATAAATCAATAATTTGCATAGGTCCAATGGATTTATTCTTACAGTTCTCTAAAAAAAAAGAAAAAAAGAGTAATGGATATGTAGGTCCAGTGCCACATACAACAGCACGTTGTTGCCACCACTCATGAGCTTTTGATTCAAGAAGAAATGCAATAAAATTCATATTAAGCTTTTTCTAAACGATTTTTCAAACAAAATAATGGCGTGCATTCAGTTACACGTTCAGACTTATCTTCATATGCATTATGCATATTTTTCTCATGATCGGAAGGTACAGGTGGTAATGATTCAAAGAGCGATTTCACACCCTTTATAGCCAATTGACGCATACATTCGAAATCCGTCCATTTTATTGCTTTCGCATGTTCAACAGCGCCCTGAATTTCAATAATATCACCCTCTGATGTAAGCATAAAATTAAAATCTACATCTGCATTATTATCTTCAGTACAGTCAAGATCAACCACGGGCACGCCATTAAGCATCCCTACAGAAATAGCAGCCACATCACCTACGACGCATGGGGATGTAATAATCTTATCTTCTTGCCAACGGCTTTCAGCTAATTTTAAGGCTAAATAGGCACCGGATATTGCCGCAGTCCTCGTACCACCATCCGCCTGAAGTACGTCACAATCAATGGTTATTGTACGTTCACCCAAAACATCTAAGTTTGTTACAGCTCGTAAGGCTCTACCAATTAACCTTGATATTTCAGTCCCACGACCGCTGCGTTTTTGTGTAATGGCTTCGCGCTGTGTCCGTTGAACAGTTGATGTAGGAAGCATGGCGTATTCCGCAGTCAACCATCCTGTTTTATTTCCTCTAAGAAAAGGAGGAACACCGGCAGTCAGGCTAGCAGCACACAACACCTTAGTATTACCTATCTCAAAAAGAACAGTTCCGGAGGCATAACCAAAGGCATCATATGTCACATGGATCGGACGTATTTGATCAGACTTGCGCCCATATGCCCTACCTGCGCAACTCATTTTTGGCAGTGCGTTCATATAAAAAGCTCATCACTTTATCGTTCTAAGAGTTTTAAACGAATCTTGCCCGTTACTGAATCATATTCAACAACTTCAACTGTTACAATATCATCCAGCTTATAGTGTGTTGAAAAATTTCTTTGATATTGTTTTGGAACATTAGAGACATGGACCAACCCATCTTGTCCAGGTACTAACTCGACAAAAATACCAAAATCAGCAAAACGACGAATCTTACCTTGATAACGCATTCCTCGTTCAATTTTTCCCGCTAATGTATTAATCCAATTAGCAGCCATATCAATATCTGCTCCGGGAGCACCATAAATTTTTACAAGGCCATCGGGCTCAATACTGATTTCAGTCTTTGTCTTTTCACTAATTTCGCGAATTGTTTTACCACCTGTACCAATAATTGCACCAATTTTATCGGTATCAATTTTCAAAGTAGAAACTTTTGGAACAAGATCAGATAATGTTGGATTTGGAGCACTTAACACTTTACGCATCTGTTCTAAAATATGCATACGACCGACTCGTGCCTGCTCCATCGCCTGTTCAAATATCTTACGAGAAAGGCCACCTTTATATTTGATGTCCATTTGAATTGCAGTAATACCCTGATCAGTTCCCGCAACCTTAAAGTCCATCAACCCGAAGGCATCTTCAAACCCGCTAATATCTGAAAGTACTTTGAACTCACCTTGCTCATTCATAAGCAAGCCCATAGCAATACCACCTACCATTGATTTAATAGGAACACCGCCGTGCATTAAAGCCATAGTTGCACCGCATGTTGTCGCCATAGATGATGACCCATCAGATTCCAAAATATCGGAAACAACACGAATGGTATAAGGAAAATCTTCTTTTGCAGGAAGTACACCTCTTACAGCCGATGCTGCCAGGTAACCATGCCCTACTTCACGACGTCCTGGGCCACGCATAGGACGAATTTCACCCGTTGAAAAAGGCAAGAAATTATAATGCAACATAAAATTACCAGAAAACTCGCCATCTTCCATGAGCTCTTCGATGCGTTGTTCATCTTGACCGCTTCCTAACGTCAAACTTACAAGAGCCTGCGTTCTTCCTCGCTTGAAGAGAGCAGATCCATGTGTAAAGGGTAAAAGGCCAACTTGGATGGAAATATCACGTACCGTAGTAAAATCACGCCCATCAATGCGCTTATTAAGTGCAAAAATCATGTTAACAATCTTTGCACGCAATTGCGTATCAAATACATAATCAATAACAGTCTGCGATATTCCTGTTTCTTTTATTTCCTGTTCAAATTGCTGTAACAATACCTCACGGACTTGCGAAATGCGAGACCCGCGTTCGATTTTATCCGCAATAAAAAAACTTTTTAATGTTTCATCAGTCAATAAGCTATCGACACGTTGCTTCCATAAAGACCAATCAAAATTAAAATCCTTTTCAGAATTATCTTTAGGTTTTCCAACTTCATTTTGGATTTGAAGTTGCCATGCAACAATCTTTTTGATTGATTCATGAGCCATGAACAGCACATCGACAAATTCAGCTTCTGCTATACCTACTGAAGAACCTTCCACCATGCAGATACCCGCAGCCGTTCCAGCTACAGTTAACTTGGCATCCGACTTAACAATTTCAGGATATGTAGGGTTAACAACCCATGAACCATCTATGCGACATAACTCTACCGCACCAACAGGTTCCAAGAACGGAATATTGGAAATAACCAAAGCCAAGGACGTGGCGTTTAATGCCATTATACTTGGACTATGTTCCTTATCTACAGAATAAACTGTATTGATTATCTGAACTTGTTGAAAAAAGTCAGAAGGGAACAATGGACGAATAGAACGATCAATAATTCTTCCCGTCAACACTTCCTTATCAGTAGGTTTACCTTCACGTTTATAGTAACCGCCAGGAATTTTACCTGCTGCAGAAAACTGTTCACGATACTCAACCGTTAACGGCAAAAAACCAGGAAATTCTTGTGTTGGTTCTGATACAGCTGTAGCAAGTACAACGGAACCACCATGCCTAAACCACACAGCCCCATCAGCCTGCGCTGCAACAAGGCCTATTTCAACTTCAAAACCAAAATCCGGAGCCTGAAATTTTTTTACCATACGATTGATTATCCTTCTCTCATAACCCGTAAGATCATTTTTACTTCTTAAGCCCTAAACGCTTAATTACTTCTTGATACTTAGCAGGATTATGTTTCTCTAAATACTGCAAAAAACGTTTACGACGAGAAACTTTCACTAACAAACCACGCTTAGAGGAAAAATCTTTTTGATGTTCCTTAAAGTGTTCAGTTAAAGCCTTAATATCTTCTGTTAACAAAGCAATCTGAACTTCAATTGAGCCGGTATCTTCCGGCTTTTGCGCAAATTCACGAATGAGCGTTTCTTTTTTATCTTTACTTACTGCCATATAAGTCCCCGTTAAAATCTCTAACCAATCTGGGTGTAACACTTTCTTGAACTGGTAGGCGCGAGCGGGCTTGAACCGCTGACCCCTGCTACGTCAAAGCAGTGCTCTACCACTGAGCTACGCGCCTATCCACTTATACTAGTATATCAAATTTAACCAATGTTGATAGTTTTTGCTTCTTCTTGTTGCGCTTGACGTTCAAGATCAGTTAATCCATCACCTAAATACTTCTGTCTGAAAGATGCAATTCCTGTACCGGTAGGAATTAATTTACCTACAATAACATTTTCTTTCAAGCCATAAAGATGATCAACCTGACCGGAAACAGCAGCTTCACTTAAAATTCTCGTTGTTTCTTGGAACGATGCCGCCGAAATAAAGCTTTCAGTACCAAGCGAAGCCTGCGTAATACCCATCAGGACCGGTTTAGCAATAGCAACACGTTTACGTTCTGCTTGCATCAACTCATTAACAGTCTTAAAGTGTATACGATCTACACGATCACCAACAAGGAAATCTGTATCCCCAGAGTCAACAACACGAACCTTACGCATCATCTGCCGTACAATCAATTCAATGTGACGGTCATTTATATCAATACCTTGAAGGCGATAAATTTCCTGAATTTGGTCAACCAAATAACGCTGAACAACATCAGGTCCCATAATCCTCAATAAATCATGCAATACCGGAGTACCAACAGTAAGCTGATCACCTGCATTGACCTTATCCCCATTGGCAACATTAAGTTGTTTACCTGGAGCAATAAAGTAATCAAATGTCTCCGTAGCTGATACAACGCTGATCTTACGTAAGCCTCTATGAATACCACCAAACACAACTTCACCATCAATATCTGAGATAATCGCAGGATCTTTCGGCATACGAGCTTCGAACAACTCAGCAATACGAGGCAATCCACCAGTAATATCGCGCGTTCTATATAATTCTCTAGGAATTTTAACCAAAACATCGCCTATTTCAACAGATTGCTTTTCATGTGCAATCAGGTATGAACCTGATGGTAAATGATATAATGCTACTTCATTGCCATCTTGATCAAGAATTGCTATAGCCGGCTGATATTTATCACCTTTATGTTCAAGTACTATATAACTTGATTTGCCTGTTGTTTCATCAAATCGTTCTTGTACCGTAACGTTTTCAACTAAGTCAACATACGAGATAATACCAGATTTTTCTGTACACATAACACGGTTATCTGGATCCCACTCTACAAGCTTAGTACCGTTTTTTACCTCTTGACCATCTTCTACATATATAATCGAACCGTATTCAAGATCATGGCTCTGAAGCTCCCGTTCATCTTTCGAATGAATAACCAAACGACCCTTACGGCTCATAACTATATTTTGTCCAAAACGATTTTTGAGTGTACGGATGCCACGCCAACCCACAATACCATCACTCTTAGCTGTAAAGAATGGTTGATTGGCAAGACCACTTGCAGTACCACCGATATGGAAGGTTTTCATGGTAAGCTGCGTACCAGGTTCACCGATAGACTGTGCGGCTATAACACCAACAGCAGTACCAACATCAACAATTCCATTCTTTGATAAATCATAGCCATAACATTGAGCACATACACCGCGTTTTGCTTGACATGTCAATACAGAACGAACCTTGATTGAATCAACAGCAGCTTCTTCTAATTTTTCGATATCTTGTCTTGTAATCACATGGCCTTGCTTGAACAATATTTCGCCTGTGAATGCATCTTTAACATCTGCTGCCAACACGCGACCAAAAACACGACTCGCCAGCGGATACACAACATCGCCGGAATCTTTTAATGCACTAATAGTAACATACCCGAGAGTACGACAATCATGCATAGAAACAACAACATCCTGAGCAACATCGACTAAACGACGTGTCAAATAACCGGAGTTAGCAGTTTTTAATGCTGTATCCGCCTGACCCTTACGAGCACCGTGAGTTGATACAAAGTATTCAAACACCGTTAAACCATCCTTGAAGTTATTTTTTACAGGAGTTTCCATAACTTCGCCAGTTGGTTTTGCCATAAGTCCACGCATACCAGCTAACTGTCTAACCTGTTCTTTACTACCACGTGCACCAGATTCAAGAATCAAAAATACAAAATTAAACGGTTTTTCACTATGATCTTCATTTAAGAAAGACACCTTGTCCTGAGCTTCAAGTTCGCTATACATAGCTTTTGCAACATCGTTACTGGTATTCCACCAAACGCTCAAAACTTTATTATAACGTTCGCCATTTGTGATAATACCTTCTTGATACTGCTTTTCTACCTTCGCAACCTCTTTTTCTGCTTTTTCAAGCATAGCAGGCTTCGATTTAGGAATTAAAAGATCATCAACCGAGAATGAAAGTCCACCAACAGTTGCATAATAGAAACCCATCTTTTTGATGCGGTCTAAGCACTGTACAGCACTTTCAGAACCAAATCTGTAATATACTTTTTCAACAAGCTTGGCTAAGTCAGATTTTTTCATGATCTTATTGACCCAATAAAAATCTGATCCGGATGGTAATGCCTCATATAATATAACGCGACCAACAGTTGTCTGAACGATCTGATCATTCAGACGTAGACTAATTTTTGCATGAAGACTAACACTACCATGTTGAAATGCATATACAACTTCTTGTGTATCAGAAAAAGTAATACCTTCACCACGAACTCCAGAGCGAACTTTAGTTAAATAGTGCAAGCCCAAAACCATATCCTGAGACGGAACACTAACAGGCTTACCATTCGCCGGAGAAAGTACGTTATTAACAGAAAGTATTAAACGTTTCGCTTCTTCTTGTGCCATCCTACTTAGTGGTAAATGTACAGCCATTTGGTCACCATCAAAGTCAGCATTGAATGCAGCACAAACTAAGGGGTGGATTTTAATAGCCTTACCATCAACTAAAATAGGATAGAAAGCTTGTATACCTAAACGGTGCAATGTTGGTGCACGGTTCAAAAGAACCGGATGCCCATGAACAACGGCTTCCAAAACGCCCCATATTTCAGGATCCATTTCTTCAACCATTTTTTTAGCAACACGCAAATTAGGAGCTATTTCCCGCTCAATCAACCCGGCATATACATACGGCTTAAATAATTCTAAAGCCATAATTTTAGGTATACCACATTGATCCATACGTAATTCTGGATCAACCACAATTACAGAACGAGCAGAATAATCTACGCGACGACCAAGAAGATTTTGTCTAAAACGCCCCTGCTTACCACGAAGCATCTCACTCAATGACTTAAGTGGTCTGCGATTGGTACCTCGGACAGGTTGGCCACGACGACCATTATCAATAAGAGCATCTACAGATTCTTGCAACATGCGCTTTTCATTCTTAATGATAACGGAAGGGGCTTCAATCTCAAACAAACGTTGTAAACGTATATTTCTATTGAGAACACGACGGTATAATTCATTCAGATCTGAACTGGCAAAGCGACCACCATCGAGCGGAACCAAAGGACGTAAATCCGGGGGCAATACCGGCAAAACTTCCAAAATCATCCACTCTGGACGCAAATTTGCATGCAGAAGGCCCGATAGAACGCGAATACGCCTCATAATTTTAAGACGCGCCGCAACAGACGCGGTACGTCTATATTCTTCTTCTAAAGCATCTATTTCAGCTTTTAAATCAATCAAAGAAAGAAGAACCTTAATAGCTTCGGCACCAGTATCCGCCTTGAATTCCATGTCAGTCGGATTTGAATCAACATATTTTTCATACTCAACACCACTCAAAAGTGTCTTGCGCAAATATGGTGATCGACCCTGATGAATAACAATGTACGCATCATAGTAAATAACGCGTTCAAGATCCTTAACTGGCATATCCATAATCAGGCCAAGATAACTTGGTATACCTTTGAGGTACCAAATATGACAAACGGGAGCAACAAGGTTAATATGCCCCATACGTTCACGACGTACACGGGATTGAATAACTTCTACACCACATTTTTCACACGTAATACCACGATGTTTCATGCGTTTGTATTTACCGCAATTACATTCCCAATCCTTAACAGGACCAAAAATTCTTGCGCATAATAAACCATCACGTTCTGGTTTAAGCGTTCGATAATTGATAGTCTCAGTTTTCTTTACCTCTCCATAGGAAAGACTCCTGATTTTTTCAGGAGAAGCAAGTCCAACACGTATGGCATTGAACTGAGAAACACTGACATATTCCTTAAAACGCTCTAGCATTCCTCTGCTATTCACTGATTTTCTCCTTGCCACTCTTGAGTAAATCAACCTGTATGCCTAAACTTTGAAGTTCTTTAATCAATACATTAAATGACTCTGGCACCCCAGGCTCAGGAACTTCTTCACCGCGAACAATCGCTTCATACACTTTGTGCCGACCGGCTACGTCATCAGATTTGTACGTCAACATTTCTTGCAATGTATAAGCTGCTCCGTGTGCTTCTAAAGCCCAAACTTCCATTTCACCTAATCTTTGTCCACCAAGTTGCGCCTTACCTCCAAGAGGTTGCTGTGTTACTAACGAGTAAGGGCCGACAGATCGCGCATGAAGCTTATCATCAACCATATGATTTAATTTTATCATATATATTGAACCGACTGTAACCGGCTGATCGAAGTATTCTCCTGTTCGACCATCACGCAACATAAATGCACCCGTTTCAGGTAAATTGGCTTTTTTCAACAGGGGCTTAATATCAGCATCCCATTGAGCGCCATCAAATACCGGAGTCTGATAGAACATACCATTCTTTGCAACTTTTTGTGCAAACTCATGAAGCCCTTCAACTCCCAAAGCGGACTCAACAGTTTTTACAATATCTGAGCCAACATAGTATTCAAGCTCTTTTTTAATTGAATTCAGACCTTGCTCTTCTATTTTTTGCGCTAAATCCTTACCAATCTTCCAACCAACTAATCCTAAGGAGGTTTCAAGTATTTGTCCTACGTTCATACGAGAAGGAACTCCTAGAGGGTTAAGTACAATATCCACAGAAGTTCCATCATCTAAATAAGGCATGTCCTCACGGGGAACAATAGTAGAAACAACACCCTTATTACCATGACGACCTGCTATCTTGTCACCTACGGAAATCGGTCTCTTCATCGCAATGTACACTTTTACCACCTTAATAACACCAGATGGTAAAGTATCACGTCTTTTAAGTTTATTAATGCACTCTTGTTTTAAACCGTTAAGAGCCATAATTTGACGATCAAAAGACTCTTTCAATTGTCCTATAAACTGATTGATTTCTTTATCTTTAGCTTTAACATCAAAAAGTTCATTTAATGCCTTTTTTCTTAGCGCTTCCGCATCAAATACATCTTTTTTGAGCAATGTTTTTGATACACCAGCACCTGGTTTTTGACCATCTAATTTTTCAATTATTTGATCGGTAAGCATTTTTTCCAAGAAGGTAATACGTGCATTAAAATCAGCTTCTAGTTTGTTAACTTGTTTATTGATTTCTTCACGATAACGTTTATCTTTTCTGATTCCGCTACGTGAAAAAACTTTAACATCGATAACAGTTCCTTCAGTTCCAGGTGGAACGCGCAAAGATGTATCACGTACCTCACGAGATTTTTCACCAAATATTGCTCGTAATAATTTTTCTTCTGGTGAATATTGAATATCACCCTTTAGTGTCACTTTACCGACAAGAATATCACCAGGTTTTACACGTGTTCCGATACGAACAATACCGTCTTCATCAAGACTTTCAAGCATCGATGAACTTACGTTAGGAATATCTCTTGTTATTTCCTCGGGGCCAAGTTTGGTTTCGCGAGCGTCAACACTATATTCATCAATATGAACTGACGTTAACAAATCTTCAGCCACAAGTCGTTTGCTTAACACAATTGCATCTTCATAGTTGTATCCATGCCAAGGCATAAACGCTACAAGCAGGTTAGTTCCGAGAGCAAGCTCTCCATTAACAACTGCTGCTCCGTTTGTTAAAGCATCACCAACGCGTACTCGGTCTCCCACATTAACGATAGGAGTTTGATGAATCCAAGTACTATAACTTGAACCCTGGAATTTACGTAAGGTATATACGTCAATACCATGACTCATCCAATCATCTAAATCTTTAAATTGATTCTTATCTGCCCGAATAATAATTTTCTCAGCTGATACATATTCTACAGTACCGGCCCTTCCGGCAGTAATAATTGAACCAGAAGCTTTAACTATGAACCCTTCCATACCTGTCGCAACACGTGCCAATTGAGGACGAATAATAGGCACCGCTTGGCGCTGCATGTTTGCACCCATTAAAGCACGAACAGCATCATCATGTTCCAAGAATGGAATCAATGCTGATGAAACAGAAACTAACTGCTTTGGCGATAAGTCTACATAATCAACTTTTTCCGCGTCAACATAGACATAGTTACCCTGATGACGAACCAAAACTTTGTCATCACGCAATTTACCTGTTTTGGGATCAACAGCATCTGCTTGAGCTATATAGCAATCAGCTTCGTCAAAAGCATCTAAAAATTCTACTTTATCTTGAATCTTCTTGTTAACGATCGGACAGTATCCAGTTTCAATAAAGCCCAAATCATTAACCATTGCATAGGTTGACAATGAAGAAATCAAACCAATTGTTTGACCTTCAGGAGTTTCAATCGGACAAATTCTACCATAGTGTGATGTGTGAACGTCACGAATTTCTAAAGTAGCGCGATCCTTCATAACACCGCCAGGCCCGAGAGCAGATAATCTACGTTTATGAGCTATCTCTGAAAGAGGATTCGTTTGATCAACAGGCTGAGATAATTGACCTAATCCAAAGAATTCACGTAATACGATACTCAAAGGACGAACATTTAAAAAATCTTGTGGCATTAATGCGCCATGTAAATCTTGACTTCTAAATCTCTCTCGAACTATACGCTCAATACGTGTTAACCCGACATAAATTTGCGTGGTCATTAATTCACCAACAAGACGTACACGACGGTTTCCAAGATGGTCGATATCGTCAAGTTCACCTTCACCGCGCTCACGCAAATTAACAATATACTTAATAGTTGATAATATATCTTCTTTAGTCAAAACTGTTACGTCTTCAGAAATTGAAAGTCCTAGCTTCTTATTCATACGAATACGGCCAACAACGGTCAAATCATATAAACGAGGATTATAAAACAAACCTTCTAAGCGTTCTTTAATTTCTTTCAATGAAGAAGCGTCACCAGGCCACATTTTTGCATGAATTTCTTTAAGCGCTTCATCTTGAGATGATGTCTTATCTTGTGCCAAAGTAACCGCAATAGTTGGCTGCTGTACATAACCAGAGGTTTGTACTAATTCAAAGGTTAATGAAGACAACTTTTGGAATAGCTCGTAATGCTCTTCATTAAATAGTTGTCCCTGCTCAACAAGCACTTCGCCAGTCTTGGGATCAACAACATCACGCCCAAATACACGATTCAATAAACTTGCTTTACGAAGAGATAACTTTTTAACTCCTGCTTTTTCAAGCTTATCCAGCACATCCTGAGTAATGCGCTTCCCTAAATATTCTTCCTCAAGCTTCTCTGGTAGCATATCACGTTCTATACGCTGTCCAATGAGTCTTGAATCAATGTTTTTGAAGAATGCTCCATTCTTTACTTGGATCTGATCAAAGGTATAAAAGTTTGAAATAATTTCTTCACGAGGAATACCAAGTGCTTGAAGGAATGTTGTTACAAGCACTTTCTTCTTTTTATCGATACGAACATATAAATAATCATTGCTGTCAAACTCAAAGTCAATCCAAGAACCCCTCATAGGAATTATACGAGCAAGGTAATACGGACGGCCACGATAATCTTTTGTTTTTTTACTTTGCGCGAAAATTACACCAGGAGAACGATGAAGTTGGCTTACTATGACACGATCAACACCACTTATAAGGAAGGTTCCCAAGCTACCGAGCTTGAAACGTCCACCTTCTTCATAAAGGTCAGCCATAACGGGAAGATCTGCAAAGAAAATTGATTGTTCTTTTGCGTCACGCACAACACGATTACCTGCGGGATCTGTTGCCCACGTAATTAGTTGAATTTTAACTTTTAATGGCATCGAAAAAGTTTGCTCACTCGATCTGCACTCTGCAAGAGTCATCGGCATTTGTACGACAACGCGAGAGAGACAGCGCGGACAAGTTACATAACGTGCCGTATTTTTTTTACACTTTGGACACTGAACATCATCAATAAGCCTAGAACAATCTGATGCATTACACGAGGAACATTGCCAATGATAACGATGGGCAATACCAACAAGCTCACCGCAGTTACAGGCCCAATGCCCCAGTTCATAGCTTACATATTCTAAGGACATCTTATCTTCGTAATCAATAGGAAAAATATCTCTTAATGCCTTTTCAAGTCCAATGTGTTTACGCTCTTCAGGTAAATAATCTAACTGAACAAAATCATTAAAAGACGACGATTGTATAGCTATAAGATCTGGTACAGGTACCAGATCTTTAATTTTTCCAAAAGACTTTCGAATATTAAGCTTGCCAGCACGCAAGTCAGACATTGAAGCAACTCCCCGTTATGGCTACATAGTAATCAACAATACATCTATCATTAAGATAGAAAATAAACATATAAAGAAACATTAAGCGAGCTGTACTTTTGCTCCAGCTTCTTCTAATGCTTTCTTCATTTTTTCAGCATCTTCTTTTGAAGCTGCTTCAGCAATCACAGTTGGAGCACCTTCGACAGCTTTTTTAGCATCAGTCAAATTCAAAGCAGGTATTACTTGGCGTAAAGCCTTAATAACCTTAAGCTTCTCTGTACCACCATCTTGTAGAGTAACTTTATATTGTGATTTTTCTTCTTGTTCAGGTGCTGCAACGGCAGCTGCGGCAGGAGCGGCAGCCATAGGCATAATATCTGAAACGCCATATTGTTCCTTAATGCCACTAATCAAGTCAGCTATTTCCAACATTGACATGCTACCAATAACTTCAAGAACCTTTTCAACATTTTTCGATGCCATCGCATTCTCCATAAATCAAACAACAAATAAAACTAATAGCAACACAATAAAATATAGTCTAATACCGTCGTGCTTGCTTATTCTTTATGCTCAACTTGCTCCGAATCAGTGGTCATTTTATCTTGCATACCCTTAAGCATCCAAACCAAGCGAGTCATAGGTGCTTTAAGCGTATAACATAATTGCGCAAAAAGAACGTCACGAGATGGCAACGCCGCAATACGACCAACTATTTCAGCAGACAATACTGATGAATCTATATACCCTGCAACAATCTTCAACGCTGCATTATCTTTTGCAAAATTACCAATTACCTTGGCAATAGCAGGAGATTCATTTTCTGCGAAAACCAAAGCAACTTGCTCTTTAAGCAAAGGAGCAAGTTCTTCACTGCCTGGCAACCCTTCAATAGCGCGTTTAACTAAACGAACTTTTGCTACCTTGAGGTGTCCCTGATTTTTACGAACCTCTTTGCGCAACTGTTGCATCTGCGCAACAGTCATTCCCTTGTAGCCTACTAAAAAGAACCCTGTACTATGCGCAAAATTTTCTTTCAACCCAGAAACAACGGTTTCTTTCTCTCGTCGATTCATAACTTCACCTCTTAAGCCTGTAAGATTTCATCGGGACTTACGGTAAAGCCAGGACCCATTGTAGAGGAAACCGTGACTTTTTTTAGAAATTTACCTTTTGAAGTAGCCGGCTTCGCAGCTGACAAACTTTTAATAAAAGCTACAAGGTTATCATAAAGCTTATTGACTTCAAAAGAAACTTTACCGATTGAAAAATGCACTATACCATTTTTGTCGTTCTTAAAGAACAACTGCCCGCGTTTTAAATCAGCAACAACCCCAGCAACATCGAAGGTAACGGTGCCCAATTTTTTATTAGGCAATAACCCACGTGGCCCAAGAAGTTTAGCTAATTTGCCAACAAGACCCATAAGATCAGGGGTTGCGACAGCATAACTAAAATCCATCCAACCACCACTAATTTTTTCTACCAGATCTTCAGCTCCAACATAGTCAGCACCAGCTTTTTTTGCTTGATCGGCATAATCACCTTTAGCAAAAACAAGAACTTTAACCTGTTTACCACGACCATGAGGCAAAACGAGTGAACCGCGAACGACCTGTTCTCCCTTTGTCGGATCGATGCCAACGTTTACATCAACATCAACCGTCTCGTCGAACTTTGCGTACGCTAATGCCTTCATTTGAGCCAAAGCTTCTTTTGCAGACAAAACTTGACCTGGCTGAATTTGCTGACGGGCTTTTTCGAATTTTTTCCCATGCTTAGACATTGTACTTGTTCCCAATAACCTCAACTTTAGTCAACTACATCAACACCCATACTTCTGGCACTACCTGCCACTATCTTTTTTGCCTGCTCTACATCAAAAGCATTTAGATCAGGAAGCTTGATCCTGGCAATGTCTTCAATATCCCGCCACGAAATTTTACCAACTTTTTGTTCGTGCGGCCTTGAAGAACCTTTATCAATTTTAATTTTCTTTTTTATAAGTTCAGTTACAGGAGCTGTTTTAATTACAAAATCAAAAGAACGATCCTCGTACACAGTAATTTGTACCGGTACAGTCTCGCCCCTTCTATCAGCCGTTTTGGCATTAAACTGTTTACAGAAATCCATAATATTTACACCATGTTGGCCTAAAGAAGAACCAACAGGAGGCGCTGGGGTTGCAGCCCCACCAGGAATCTGTAGTTTAATATTAGTTTTTACTACTTTCGCCATGGTAAAACCACCTAACTATTGTTTAACTTGGTTAAAACTCAATTCTACAGGAGTCATTCTGCCAAAAATACTTACCATAACAGTAAGTTTTTCATTCTCTTCATCAATCTTATCAACAACGCCAACAAAACCTTCGAACGGTCCTTCTTTGATTGTTACCTCACCGCCAACAACAAGATCACTCTTTTTAGCAGCAACAGCAACCTCACCTTTTACTTGAGCAAGAATTCGTTCAATTTCTTTTTTTGTCAGCGGCACAGGGTCTTTACCACCAAGAAATTTAAAGACTCGCGGATTAGCCAAAACACATCTTTGCGTTTCAGGAGTTAATTCCATTTCAATAAGTATATACCCAGGGAACAATTGCTCGTCTTGCTCTTCTTCAACAGCAAAAAACTGTTTCAATTTAACCGAAGGAATCAAAATTTCACCGAACAAATTCTCTAAAGATTCTTCTTTGATTCGGCGCATGAGATCTTTTTTAATGGGCTCTTCGTAGCCAGCATACACTTGGGTAACATACCAACGTTTCATAAAGCTTGCCCACCATTACATAGAAAGTTTAAAGATGTATCGGATAATACCAGAAAGCACAGCATCAAGAAGACCTAAATAAATAGCAAAAAAAGCTACTAAAAATAGTACCACTATCGTTGAACCGACAAATTCATCCCAACTAGGCCAAACAACCTTTGACATTTCAACGCGTACTTCACGCAAAAACTGCTTTGAACTTGATATTATATTCATCCGTTTATCCACTTATTCACGTATATTACCACAATCCTCGATCTTCTATCCTACGTTTCGCACTTATGGCAGGCCAGGAGGGATTCGAACCCCCAACCCGCAGTTTTGGAGACTGCCGCTCTACCAATTAGAGCTACTGGCCTACATACTACTTCGTTTCTTTATGCATTGTATGAGTTCGGCAACGCGAACAATACTTTTTTAAAGCCAAAGAACCTACTTTTCGCTTTTTAGAGACAATCTGCGAATAGTTTCTTTCTTTGCAATTTTCACATGATAAATGTGTTGTAACTCTATTTTTTGCCATGGCGCCCTACACTAAACTTGTACCTTAGTTTACAAATCTGGAGCCCGCGATCGGGATTGAACCGATGACCTCTCCCTTACCAAGGAAGTGCTCTACCAACTGAGCTACGTGGGCTTCAAACCTAATCCTTAATCTATAATAGATTAAATAAATTTTTTAAAAAAACAACTTTTTATTGCAAAATCCGCTACTTAACTAATGGAGCTGGCGACTGGACTTGAACCAGTGACCTGCTGATTACAAATCAGCTGCTCTACCAACTGAGCTACGCCAGCATCAATTTCACTATCTGGAGCGGGAAACGGGTCTCGAACCCGCAACCTGCAGCTTGGAAGGCTGCCGCTCTAGCCAATTGAGCTATTCCCGCATCATCAAAATCTTAATGGTGGCGAGAGAAGGATTTGAACCTTCGAAGTCTGAGACAACGGATTTACAGTCCGCCCCCTTTGGCCACTCGGGAATCTCGCCACAACATGTCAAACATCTCACGTATATGCATATGATATTGTTTTTTTTTATTGATTTCAACTTTCTTTTAATTTTTGTTGAATTTTTATCAAAATTTTTGGAATACGCTCAAATAGCAACTACATATAGTATGTAACAACAGATAAGGCTTGTAGCACCTTAAAAAAGCTATCTTAGAAGATATACATTCACATACTTCAACAAAATATTCTTAATCATCTTCACAACAATATTACCTTATGCACCTTATGGATATTTTTCGTTTATCATAAAAATAATCAATATGTATATTGCATGTATCATGTGTTAACAAAGGCATTATAGGTTCAGGCCATTCGATAAATGCCCAACTATTAGGCTGGAAAAGGTACTCATCAAATCCTGCATCGCAAAAAGCATCTAGGGTATTAATTCTATATAAATCAAAATGATAAAATTTTTGACCTTTATTATTTGAATAAACATTCACGTATGTAAATGTAGGACTTGTAACAGGATCCTGTACACCAAGTTTTGTAAGAAGCTCTCGTATTATTGTAGTTTTACCGGCACCAAGAGGTCCTGTAAATGTAAAAACCGAACAAGAATCCATTAATCCTTGTATATATTCTGCAATCTCCGCAATTTGACCTAGCCCATATATATATTCGTTTTGAGATTCAAATTTCATAATTTTTCTACCTTTTTACGAAGCAAACGATCTATTTTGGACTCCTTCTCCTTTTTAAGCTTTTCTCTAGGCTTAGCACCTATACCTTCTTTAGAAGATACCTCGGGCACAGCATCATACATCAGCATATCTAACACAGGATTTTCTCTATGAGTAGTTTTATACGTTAAACCAACCGGCTTTGCTACTTTTTTGGCCGCATGCAAGGAATCCTGAACAAAAGCATAGAAGGGTAAAGCATCCATTGATGCAATACCATATGTACTTGCCCAAAGAGCAAGCTCTCTATCGGATGAAACCAATAATATATCCTGCTTAGGGTGCTCCGCTAAATAAAACTTAATATAATCATCGGCGGATTTTCCTTGTCCGGCGTAAACAACAATAATATTCTTTTGCATTTCTTGCGATGGCCGCAAACTGGTCCCACCATCAAAAATAAGTAATATCGAATGCCCTTTAAGTTTTTTATATGCGCTGAGCATATTAACTAGATTATGTTTAGCACTGTCTTGAATAAAGGCTCCAGAATCTTGCTGTTTTAATAGATTATAAGCATCAATCATAATTAACATGTATCCCCCTCAAATTTCACTATCTAGTGTACTCTAAAGTATGATATTTAAAAAGAAAAATGGTTACCATGCCATTGAAAATAGAAAAAATATATGTACTATTAAAAATAGTAAGGATTTTTCTTAATTGATCATAAAGGTATTTCTATGTCTCAATTAATTCAGATGCGTCGCCGCATTGCTACCATTGAAACAATTCATAAGATCACCAACGCAATGCGTCTTATCGCCATGTCTGGGCACTCCCGCCTTAAACATAAAGAAGAACTAATCCTTAATTATAAAAATCAAATTAAAGAATTATATCAGCAAATTAAATCTCAAATCCCTGCAGATTACGATCCTATGGCTAAGCATATAGATCCTCAGGCACCAGAACTGATAATTGTCATCGGTTCTCAAAAAGGCTTATGTGGAGGCTTTAACTCCCACCTGTTTCAGTTTTTTGAGGGTTATATACAAACTAAAGCAAAACCTCAACTTATCGCAATTGGTAAACGGGCAACTGACTATATACAAAACAAAAAATGCGGCCAAATTCTTTTATCTCAAAGTACATTTAATACAAACAACATACATACTATTGTTTCGGAAATATCTCAAATCATATCAAAACAAGAAGCTCATTATAGCCATATTACTGTAGTAAGCAACGTGTTAAAAACATTTTTTTCACAGCAACCGACAATACATCATTTATTACCACTTGAAACTGAGCAGTTACATGAGCCAAAGCAACAAAATACAGTATTTGAAGGGTATCTTTGGGAACAAACGCCACAATCAATCATTAATGATTTAGCATACTTATATCTTGAAGCGACCCTCTATGCTTTATTATTCCAATCGTTACTTTCTGAACAAGCTGCCCGCTTTATATCAATGGACAATTCAACACGCAATGCAGAAGGCCTGCTTGAATCTTACAAGATTCAATACAATAAACTACGGCAAACAAAAATAACCAAAGAGATTAATGAACTGGTCAGCAATATATCAAGCAATTAATAGATGCACTATCAAAGAACTTGGGTTGGCATACGCAGTTTAACATCAGGCGGCAACTGAGTTTCATACCAGATGTGTGCTCCAAGTTTTTGTAGCTTTTGAGGCATCGCTTCATAACCGCGTGACAAGTGATGAATACCAGACATACGTGTTATTCCATGAGCAACCAAACCAGCAAGAACCAATGCACATGATGCACGAATATCGGTTGCTATAACAGATGCACCATAGAGTTTTTCAACCCCCATAACGGTAGCTTTATTGTACTCAACCTTGATCTGAGCACCCATTTTTTGAAGCTCCATTACGTGTAGCAGACGATTCTCATATACAGTTTCATAAACTGTACTAGACCCCGAGGCTACACATTGAGCTGCCAACATAGGAGCTTGCAAATCAGTCGGAAATCCAGGATATGGGGCAGTTTTAAATGAAACAGCTTTGGGGTTTCTTGTAGCTTTTAACGTTACTCCAATACCGTCAACACCAACAACAATGTGATGTCCCATCTCCTCAAGTTTTAATAGAAACATATCCATAGCAAAAGCCGGTGCCTGAGGCAAATGAATTGAGCCTCCCGTCATAGCCGCAGCAAGCATTAATGATCCTGCTTCTAATCTATCGTATAGAACTGCATGCTCTACAGCATGTAATACCTGCACACCCTCTATAACAATAGTTGCAGGTGGTTCAATTTCAATATGAGCTCCCATTTTTCGGAGAATAGAGATCAAATCAAAAACTTCAGGTTCAAGCGCCGCATTAACTATGCGCGTTGTACCTTTTGTCAAAGTTGCCGCCATCATAAGATTTTCAGTAGCGCCAACACTTGGATATTCCAAAACAATTTTATGGGCCTTTAATATATCAACAGTTGCGGTAAGATGTTCACCTTCTATACTAACATCAACACCCATGCGTTTAAAACCGCTAATATGATAATCAATCGGTCTCGCGCCAATTACACAGCCGCCAGGCAAAGCAATGTCAGCACGTCCGAATCGAGCCAAAAGTGGTCCCATGACCAAAACAGATGCGCGCATTTTTTTCATTACTTCAGAGCGCACGCTAAATTTAGTAATAAGTCGCGTATCTACTTCAAGAATGTGTGCTTCTTGATCAAACGACACAACAGCTCCCAAATCGCATAGCAATTTGATCATCTGAAAGACATCTTCATTAGCCGGCACATTAGTAAGTACTGATTTACCGTCTGTGAGTATCAAAGATGCCATAATAACTAGCACAGCATTTTTGGCACCTGCAAGCTCCGCTGTTCCATGAAGTGCTTGTGACTGTTCAATGATAATGTGATCTTCAGTCATAAAATTTCCCTTTATTATATTTAAGACATTTAAGTATAAGTAACTTTATGACCTCCATTCATAAAACAACACAAATAGTATCATAATTTTTTATTTTATCCTAAATAAAAGTGATGTACTCTTTTCTGATTTCATATAAAAACAAAGAGTTTGACTTCACAATCAATACTTACTAAACTTTGCTTCAAGTTTTTTGATACATGAATATGAGGGGAAATACATGATAGTTTTAACTGAAAAACGATGGTTGAAATTTAAACAGGCATTAGTTAAAGCGCTATTTGCCACTCCTATCATTATATGGCAATCCTACGCATATCCTGTTTTCACCATATTTCATTATCCTTGGAACATGGTTGCTTCTATTATGCTGGGATTACTAACTATTGTCTTACCTCTTTCAATGTTAACTTTTTCAGATATAATCAATCCACTTCTTATGCACCATGAGACTATTCCCGGAGGATTTACTATACAAAAAATCAGACCGACAAAACTTGGCACAAT
>CAZQNW010000007.1:0-2987 GCA_964595035.1 uncultured Pseudomonadota bacterium | reverse complement strand
ACCCGCGACCCTCGCCTTGGGAAGGCGATGCTCTACCAACTGAGCTATTCCCGCAATCAATGAACCTATTTAAAAGCAGAATTATCGTATACCACTCACAAATAATTGTAAAGTAAAATCAATTAGTTGTCTTTTTATACGGTTTAGTTTTCTTAACAGCATTTTTGGACTTATTAGTGCTGACATTCTTTGCCAAGTGCAACACTTCAGCCTTAGACAAATAACGCCATTGACCTCGAGCTAACCCTTTTAATGAAAGCCCCGCATAAGAAACTCTATCCAAACTTTTTACGGTATAGCCAAGAGCTCTGAATAACCTCCGAATAACACGGTTCTTCCCGCTATGCAAAACAATTCGAAAAATGTGACGACTTTTAGGCGAACAGAAACTCAATGAATCTACTTGTACCTTGCCATCTTCAAGATAGACGCCACGTGTAATCTTTTTAATCGCTTCCTCAGTCAAGTCATGGTCAAGAGTAACTTGATATATTTTAGAAATACCAAATTTGGGATGTGCCATTGTATGAGCTAAAGAACCATCATTTGTTAACAACAAAAGACCAGTCGTATCTTTATCTAAACGTCCAATAGGGTATAAACGTTCTTTAACGGACTGTTTAATTAAATCAAGAACTGTTTGTCGACCTAATTCATCGGAAGTTGTAGTTACATACCCTTTAGGTTTATTGAGCATAATATAAATTTTAGGCTCAACAATAACTTTTTTACCAAACACTTTTATAGAATCTGATTCTTGCACTTCATAAGAAGGATCACGCTGCACAGAACCATTTACACTAACCGAACCTCCTTTAACAAGGTCAACAGCTTTACGTCTTGAACATAAACCAGTATGAGCGACAAAGGCATTTAGTTTCATAGTACATCAGGCTTTTTTTGAAAAATTTTTAGTAACGTTTTATGCTTAGCTACATTATGACATATATTGGATAATTTACAAAGGAGCTACCATGGCAACTCCAAAAGAACTTAACCGACCTACTCATGAAGGAAATATTACCGGCAGACTTGAAATCATTTGCGGACCTATGTTTTCTGGCAAAAGCGAAGAACTCATCAGACGCCTTCGTCGCGCAGTAATAGCAAAGCAACGAGTCATGACATTTAAGCATGCACTGGACAACCGATTTTCATTTGATTGTGTTGCTTCACACGCTGGAGACAAGATTGATGCTCAAGCTATAGACACACCTGAAAGAATACTACAATTTGTTCAAAAGGGCGGCGCTGACGTTATCGGTATCGATGAGGTTCAATTCTTTCCAAACTCAATCGTTTATGTTATTGATGAGCTTATAAATTCAGGAAAACGTGTTATTGCCGCAGGCCTTGACCTTGATTTCCGAGGAATTCCATTCGGACCTATGCCTACGCTTTTAACCATAGCCGATGACGTAATGAAATTAAAAGCTATTTGCTCAGTATGTGGGAAAGATGCTACATTCAGCCAGCGCCTTATTGATGGCAAGCCTGCAAAATACAATGATCCAATAATTCTCATAGGAGCTCAAGAAAGTTATCAGGCACGTTGCAGGACATGTTATGAAATTGACCAGCTTCCACCTATAAAACAGAAATACAGTTGGCTACAATCACTATGAGTTCACAAAAAAATATATTTGTTTGCTCTGAATGTAATTACAAATCAATAAAATGGATAGGCTGTTGCCCAGGCTGCCAAGCCTGGGACAGCTTTCATGAAGAAGCTCAGGAACAAAAAGAAAAATTCAAAAATTCATCAGGGACAACTAAGTCAATCAATCTTGTAAATTTATCTACAATAACAACTGAGCCAAAAAAACGAATGAAATCAGGCATTGAAGAATGGGACCGCGTGCTTGGTGGTGGCATAATGCCAGGATCGCTTCTTATTCTGACAGGAGATCCGGGAATAGGAAAATCAACGTTACTATTACAAATATGTGACAGATTGGCTCAAAATCATATCGTACATTATTTTTCTACTGAAGAATCTCTTCAACAAGTTAACTTACGTGCCAGACGAATAACAGGCATGCAGTCAAAATTACTTTTCTCAGACAACGCAGATCTCGAAAGCATCTTGGAACATGCCCGCAATCATCAACCTGACATTCTCATTATAGACTCAATACAAAATTGTTTCAGCCAAGAATCCAGATATGTTCAGGGAAGTGTTAATCAATTACGGGATGCCACATTTCAACTGATGCGTCTTGCAAAAGACTATGAGATTGCGATATTAATGAGCGGCCACATTACAAAGGACGGTATGATAGCAGGCCCCAAAACCCTGGAACACATGGTTGATGGAGTTTTTTATTTACAAGGTGAAGACCGTTGGCAAACAAGAATTTTACGCTCTGTTAAAAACCGCTTTGGAACCATTAATGAAATAGGTTTTTTTGAAATGCGTTCATCAGGGCTTGAAGAAGTATGCAATATCAATGAGCACCTAGTTGCAGAAATAACACACGCTCCAGGCTCTGTATTAATCAGTTTCGTAGAAGGATCCAGACCATTGTTACTTGAGCTGCAAGCTCTCACCATTGACTCAAAATTAAGTATTCCACAAAGAGTTGTTTCAGGCGTTGATCAAAAACAAGTTGTGCTTATCGCCGCTATTTTGGAGAAGTATCTTCATATAAAGCTATCGAGCCAAGATATTTTTTTTAAGGTAAGTGGTGGCTTTAAGATCAAAGATAGTTCAACAGATCTAGGTATAGCCTTAGCATTACTTTCAAGCTATTTTCAACAACCTTTACCACAAAAATCTATTGCCTTAGGTGAAATCAATCTTACAGGAAACATTCATCCAATTAATCAAATCAACCTGCTTATTCGTGAGGCAGAAAAATTTGGGATTAGACAACTTCTTGTCGCAAAAAATCAAAAAACAGATACAACAACCTGTAATGTAAAACACTTCAGCAATGTATACGAATTATTATCACTTTTTCAAGAATAAAAATTCGTATCTACAT
>CAZQNW010000006.1:0-31382 GCA_964595035.1 uncultured Pseudomonadota bacterium | reverse complement strand
CGTATCTTAAGTAAGATTTTTGATATGGATAATGATGACCATCATGAAGCTAGAATAGGATTTAATGAAGAAGCTTGGCAAGATATTTATAGCAAAATTAGGGAGAGAAATAAGGATGGTCAAGATGCCCGGCCTGAACATGGCAAAATAGTACGATCTATTGTATCTGACAAAGAACAATCTTTTCATATTCCATATCAAGAAGAAATTGAGCAATCAATGGCTAAGCAGATATTAGCATCAAGTTTGCGAACACATGCTGTGAAAGGCTTATTAAATCATATACTTAAGCCTTCAAAGCAAGAACAAGGAATGCAGCTTATTCCTATGGTAAGTCTTGATTCAGTCATGAAGAGCATGTTTCCTGAATATGAAGCTCCGCAAGGTCCGGTTGAAGCTTTAGAACCGCAATCTTCATTGGCAGGTCGTGTGGTCGATGGAGTAAGAAGTTTGGCACATCCAAGCAAGACATTGTTACGCAGTGTTGGTAGAGCCATAGAAGAGCATGTGCCGGAATTGCCTCAGATACTTGCCAATCCCCGTGGCGAACAGGGTTATATGCAACCGAATGTATCACAAACTTTTGATGATCAATATACGACAGCTATAATAGGAACACGTAACGCTCATTATATATTGTATGATCTTGCCGCAAGAACACGTTTTAATACAGGACGCTTTTCGTATCTCATAAGACCTCTGGTTCATATGTTGGAAGAACGAGTAGGAGGTCCCTTGAAAGTTGGAGAAGAAGAACCCGGAGACAGGTATCATCGTATTATGAAAGCATTATCAGATGAATCAACACCTTTAGAACATCCGTGGATTTTATTTAGTATTCCCCCTCGTGTTGTTGGTCTTATTGAAACAGTGCTACGTGTAGCGAATGCAGATGGTCAGGGGTTTCCTGAAGTTAAAAAAAGGCAACAAGAATCTGTATCGCAAGGGCACCTCAAAAGTACCTCTTTGGGAAATTTAATCTGGAATATTGCCAAAAAGGTAGCAGCAAAACCTTTTAGCGCAATGGCAAAATGGGTAAAAGGATCGTGTATATCATTTGGAAATGGAGTTAAACAGTGTGCTCAGTATGCCTATGCACCCTTTAAAAAACCGTTGAAAAGCGGACGAGAAAGTATAGGTATTGCGTTTAATTGTCAGCTAAAGAAGTGTCCTAAATTATCCCGTATAGTAGAACATGTACGGGCAAAAGGTTCTTCTGCTTTGAGATATTCAGAAGATATTTTTCAAAGATATGCAACGCCACAAGGTATTGCTCGAAAGATTCGAGCGTTGCTCCCTATAGGTATAGTTGGTACGTTAGAGCGTTATATGCGTGAAGGACACCCTGCTTCTGAACAATTGGCATTATTACAGAACTTTATTGCAAACCATCGTCTTGAAGTGTTTACCGATACAATAACAGCAGCTATTTCTCATAATAGCCAACGTATTCGTGATTTTGCCAATAAATATCTGCGCATCCAACGTATTGATCCAATAACCGCGGATGTTATACGCGATGAACGTTTAAGGAGTGATCTTGGAAGCTTTGCTCAAGCATGGCCGCGTGTGCAGCAATGGCACCAAAACCACGAAACAGGTGAATGGACAGTGCAGCGAGTTGCAGTACATTAAGTGCATTGGTGTAAAACTTTAAGCATGTGCCTGTTTAAGTTGAGCAAGTGTCAGTTGTGCTTTTTCCTTCAAGGTTGCATCTACTGGTGCATGCGTAATTGTTTCTAATGTCGCAATAGCCTTATTTTTGTTACCAAGCTTAGTCGAGCATTCTGCGATGCGCAATGCTACATGAGGTGCTTTGCGCATATCAATTTTTTCAAAATAGGCTAAAGCTTTTTCAAATTCATTAAGCTTCATATATGATTCACCTATATTAATAAGGCATCGCATATCTCCAGGGATAATCATAAGCGCTTGTTCATATGCCTTAATTGCATTGTTAAAATTCTCGGCTAAATGATATGCGTTTCCAAGGCTAAGGAGTCCTTCGGCGTTGTGTGGTTCCAGTGCTATAAGTTGGGTAAAAGCAAAGATTGCATCATCATAATATTTATGTTCTAGTGCAAATTTACCATATACGGAGAACCCGAAACTGTTATCGAGATCAGCTTTGGTACATGCGGATCTTAAATCGCTTAATGCTTGTTCTATTTTGTTCTGTTCTGTATATACGCGAGCACGATTAAAGTATGCTTTGCCGTATGTAGGACGTAATTTTAGTGCAGCGTTAAGGCTTGATTCGGCTTTTTGATAATCTTTTTTGTGTATATAAAAAGCCGCAAGGTTGTTATAGCCTTCCGGATAGTTAGGATTTATTCTAAGGCCCGCAATCATTTCATCAATGGCATTATCTATTTTCCCTAAATATGCATACACAACAGCAAGGTTGTTGTGTGGATCAGGATAATATTTGTCCATAGCGATAGCTCGCTTAAAATACGGTATGGATTCTTCGTATTTTTGTAGTTTTTGAGAAAGTTCTACGCCGTAATTATTATAAATACGAGGTTTGCCCGGGGCATTTTTAAGCATGTTTCCCCAAAATTCTAAACCTGAACGCCATACGGTGTTACGGTTCATTGTTGCAAAACCAAGACCTAGCGCGAGACACATGGACAAGGAACCATATACAACTTGTTTTACGCGCTGTGAAGGCCTAATAAAAAATTCAGTAATATAGGAAGAACCCCAAACCATTCCTGCTGCAATAACAAAGAGCCAGCCGAAAGAAGCAGCGTATGTCTTATAATCCACAATAAGTTCAGCTGATGGAATAATGCTTGATCGGGGAGCTATGCAGACCATAAACCAGCATATGCCAAATGCTACAAGATTAACTTTATTGCTCTTTAAAAGTTTATACACAATATACCCAATACAAGCGAGCCCTAGAAATGGAAAGAATGCATCCGGCGCAAAAAAACTTTTAGAAAGAACCCAATCGTATTCTACGCTTATATTAAATGGCCAAATAAATATCCAAAGATAATGTAAAATTACTTTAAATTCTGAAATGCAATACGCAAATGGAGTAATGCGCTCTAGAGGTGTAGAAGTTATGATGTTGCCTAAATTGTTGGGGATACGATGTTTAAAGCACAATATTGCAGTGAAATACTCAGGTTTCAAAAAGTATAGATAACAGGTATAGACTGTTAAGAATGATGCTACGTGAAAGAGCCAGCGCTTACGCATTTCGTGCCATGATCCTTGAGCGACAAAGAACCAATCGATAAGTAATATGAGCAAAGGTGACATAATCGCAATTTCTTTAGATCCTGACGACAATGCTGCTAATGCGAAGAAGATGATATTCATCAGTACAGCAAGTGTTTTGGAACGTGTCGTATAGGCTATCCAGAAACAAAAAGCCATACATATAATCAAGAATGTAGCAACACCTTCAAGCTTTCCTTGTATAACATAAGAAACTGTTTGAGTTTGCACGGGATGAAGCAAGAAAAGTGTCGCTGTAATACAAGCTAATGCTAAGGCATTTTTCTTAAAAAAAGACTGGTGCTTTAGGTTGCGCAATGCAAAAAAGAGAAAGAAAAATATGATGTTTCCTAATATAATATGCTGTATGATATTGCCCATGCGATACGAATAGGGATCAAATTTACCGATGCTGTAATGAATACTATTAAGCCATTTTCCGATCCATCGTGATCCTGAAAAGAACAGATCTTTGAGATGAGTATGCCTAATGTCATAATATTTTGTTATGTTAGCAATGTCGTCAAACTGAAATTCGTAGTGGCGTGAAGGAAAGTAAAAAAGAAATGTTATCAGTGATAATATACTAGGCGGAATGATATAATGATACCAGCGTGTTGTGGTATCAGGTGATTGTGCCGGTTCATAGTTACTCTCTAATTCAATTGAATTTATGCTCTTTTTCTTCATCGAATGCTCCTCGTTTTTGGTTAGTAATTTTAGATTACTGATGTATTGTAGCTTAGCGTGCAAAATAAGTGGATGCAACTTAAATATCTAAGTTATAGGGCAATTGACCGATTTTTACATTTTTTTTACACTACCTATGAATGTTTAAATTTTATTACAAAGAACGGTTTTTATGGTTTACAACAATATTGCGTTAACTGTTTCATATTACGCATCCTTAATTTTAATGTATCTTGTTCTTGTAGCATTGGTAGGATTCTTCCAATCTGCAATTGCTAAATGCTTCGGCGATGATACGCCTGAGCAATTAGGCTTTTTGACACTTAACCCGTTAGTTCATGCTGATATTATGGGCATGATTGCATTAATATTTTTAAATGTTGGTTGGGGCAGAAGAATACCCATTAACCCGGATCGTATACATGGTTCTTATAGATGGCTTAAGTTGCCTATCGTTATGTTTTCAGGAATGGTTACGTATATATTTTTTGCAGTAGTGGGTGTTGTTGCATTAGCATATGTAAAGACCCCAGCTCAGGTTTTTTCTGGCAATACCGGAGTTGTCATATCAACACCACTGACTATGCTTTTAGAACTGTTTATACTTTTGTGTGTATTCTTATCTTTAATGGAGCTCGTAATTAATGGTGTTTACCTGTGCATGTTGTTCATTTTTGGTTCGAATGAATACGTTGCGCAGCATTATTTGACTGCTGCCTGGGTTTTGCCGCTTATTATATTTGTTTTTTGGGGTGGAAAAATTGAACTAGCATTATACCATTTTATTACGTACTTGGCGAAACTGGTAGCAACATTTTTCTTTGGAGCATAAAGTATGAACAATATTGAATCGATAATAGAAACAATCAAAAAGAATACCGTGCAGATAATTCCTGAAGCAGAGTTGTATAAAAAAATTGCTTCGGGGAAATGTCTTAAAGTTAAGTTTGGGGCTGATCCAACGGCTTCTGATTTACATCTTGGTCACGCGGTTGTTCTTTCAAAGTTGCGAGAATTGCAGGATCTTGGTTTTGAAATAATTTTTTTGATTGGAGATTTTACTGCACGCATCGGTGATCCATCCGGAAAATCAAAAACGCGTCCTCCATTGACCGAAGAACAGATTGCGCACAATATGCATACCTACCTTGAACAGGTAGGTCGTATACTTGATGCCGATAAAATTACTGTTCGTTACAACTCAGAATGGCTTGATCCTATACCAATGAAAGATTTTGTTAAATTATGTGCAAAAGTAACAGTTGCGCGTTTAATTGAACGTGAAGATTTTGCCAATCGTATTTCTAATAGGTTGCCAATTTCATTTCATGAGCTTTTGTACCCGATATTTCAAGCTTATGATTCTGTTGTACTTAATGCTGATATTGAAATCGGTGGTACCGACCAGACATTTAATCTTTTAATGGGTAGATATCTTCAAGAGCAATTAGGCCAGGAATCTCAGGTGGTTATTACAATGCCTCTATTAGAGGGGCTTGATGGTGTTCATAAGATGTCAAAATCGCTTGGCAACGTGGTTGGACTTGCAGAACCTGCAGATCAAGCATTTGGCAAATTGATGTCCATTTCAGACAATCTTATGTGGAGATATTTTAAAGTGCTTCTCAATGTAGATGATACGGAACTTAGTTTATTACAATCTCGTGTTGCAGGTGGGTCTACACATCCAATGGAGCTCAAAAAGAAACTTGCGCATGATATTATTGCGAAATTTTGGTCTGCATCAGAAGCTCAGAGTGCACAAGAAACATTTGAGGCTCTATTTCAAAAACGGGATTATTCTAAAGCTCAAGAAATCGTGTTATCTCAGGATATAACGGATCCTATTTGGATTGTAGATTTAATTAAATTAGTTACTGCAATCAAAAGTTCATCAGAAATTAAGAGACTTATTGAATCGAGAGCAGTATCTATTGATGAGAAAGATGTTACTGATTTTAGCGCAAAAATATCATTAAAAGAAGGCATGGTTCTTAAGGTTGGTAAACACAAAATTTATAAACTACAACGGAAATAGTAATGCAAGAACAGGCGAATGTAGTAGGATTTTTACTTGTAGATAAACCTAATGGTATGACTTCAAGCGATTGTGTTCAAGAAATCAGGTCTCTTGTCAATCGTAAAACACGTGTCGGACATGCAGGAACTCTTGATGCGTTTGCAACAGGTTTATTGGTACTTGGTATTGGAAGAGCTGCTACAAAAAAACTATCCTCAATTATGACCCTTGATAAAACATATGAAGCTCGCGCGCGTTTAGGGCAGCTTACCGATACGCTTGATATTACAGGACGTACTGTCAAGCAAGAAGAATGTAATCTTACACGACAACAGATAGAACATGCAATAGCATCTTTTGGGACAGGTTATAAACAAATTCCGCCTGTATATTCGGCGCTTAAATATCAAGGCAAGGCATTATCACGCCATGCAAGAATTGAAAGCTTAGGTGAAGATGCTTTAAGTGCGATTGTACAAGAAAAAAGTCGTGATATAAAGATTTATTCATGCGAGCTTTTAGACTTTCAATTGCCGTTTTTTTCAATCAAAGCGCGTGTTTCTCATGGAACATACATAAGAAGCTTTATGAATGACATTGCTGAAAAATGCGGGAGCTTTGCAACAACACATGAGCTAAGACGCACAGCGATTGGTCCATTTGACATTAAAGATGCATTGCCTTTAAAAGTATTTAAGAATGCTGATGATATAAAAGACAAGCTTATAAGCTTAGATGAGATGGATACTTATTTGGGCGGGTCTTTAAATCTTTGAGGTCAAACGGAGCTTTACAAAAAACGCTTATCTGTTGATTTTATTTTTACCATTCGTGTAAAATTATCTTAAATCAAGACTTTATTATATCAGTGTAGTTTATTGTATAAAAAGGAGTTTTCTATGCGTATTGTAAAATGGCATCCGTTACTTGAGTTGGAAGAAGCTTTTGAACAGCTCCCATCTTTTGCTAAAGGTTGGGATGTAGATGTGGATATTTCTGAAGATAAAGAAAATATTTTTGTTGAAATGCATCTTCCGGGCGTAGATGCTGATAAGATCGATATTGAAGTAAACGAGAATATGTTGAGAGTCTCTGGTTCTCGGGAAGAGAAAAAAGAGGAAAAAGATAAACATTTTTTCCGTAAAGAGATTAGGCGTGGTATGTTTGAGCGTACCGTTATGCTTCCGGTTCCTGTACAAGGAGATAAGGCTCAGGCAAGCTTTGAACATGGTGTTTTGAAAATAGAGCTGCCAAAAGAAAAAAAGGCTCAACAAACAACCAAGGTACAGATCAAAACTCGTTAAGAATGTATATAATAAGCTTGCAATAATGTGCAGGCTTGTTATTTTTTTGTTATTTATTATAACCATCATAAAGGGGACTTGTGAAACGATGTTTTTGTATGCTGATTTTTTCCTGTGTTTTTGTGTATGCTATGGAGCAATCAGCAGGACTCCGTGTACCTCATATTATCAAGGCTGCATTGGGACTCATTTTGAATAAAACTGCACCCTTGTGTGATGCCGATATGTATAAAGCGCAAGGACTTATAAAAGAAATGAGAGCGCAGTCTCCTGCTTTAGCTCTTGCTTATGAGCAAAAATTGGCAGATAGATTGACACATGATTCTATTAAAACGGATGGTAAATTTGAGGAAGATGCACATCTTATAAAATGCCGTGTGCATGTTCGTAGGCCATCAAGTCCATTAATGCTAGAGTGCCGCTAGTTTGCTTATTGTATCTTTTTAGAGAGGAAACTCAAAGCTTGGCGAAGTAACTGGTCAAACGACAAGTTATCTGCTGTATTATGTGATGTTACATGTTGCATTGCTTGAGAAATTTCAGTTTTTGTATAATGAAGTGACTCAAGCGCCTGCGATACTTCTTGCAATACTTTTGCTTTGCTGTTGTCAGAGCAACCGTTACCGGAACTAATGAGTTGGCTAACTTTGTGTTTAAGCTGTACAATAATCTGTTCTGCTTTTTTTGGACCTATTCCATTAACTTTGCTAAGAGCTCGTTCATCACCTGCGCTTACGGTTTCTAAAAATCCTTCCGCACCCAAATGTGCGAGTATAGCGAGAGCAATTTTAGGGCCTATGCCTGAGCACCCTATGATAAGTGTAAAGACAGTTCGTTCAAACTCATGCTCAAATCCGAATAAGCTTGGTCCTGTTTCGGTATTCCAATTCATGTATATTGATAGTGTGATTTTTTGTCCTGAATGGAATTTTATGCTTGATGGTACAGCGACGTACAAACCTAAAGACCCTATATCAACTATGACTGCCTGGTCGAGGACTTCTTTTATAGTGCCTGATATATACTGTATCATGGTCTTTCCTTATGTATAATCTTGTTACGCCGATTAAAATTCCAAATACTATCTTTGGCTATATTAACTTTTTTCTCTAAAATTTGCATAAAATTTAAACTCGTGATAAATTACCTCTCGTACGCGGGAATAGCTCAGCTGGTAGAGCGTTGCCTTGCCAAGGCAAAGGTCGCGGGTTCGAATCCCGTTTCCCGCTCCACTTTTTGTCTATTTTTAATCAAGTTGCACATCTTGCCGGTTTTTGATACTATAATGTTAGCCCCGTTTCTATAGTGTTTTTATATACAAAGTTTTTCGGAGATTAGCCACATAGAAAAATGCAGGCATGATTTTAATTCCAAATATTTACTAAATGCGTAAAAATTGCAAAGGTTTTAACAATGAAATCAATTATTGAAGAAGCATCTTCAATCTCAAAAGCAATAGAAAACGGATGGATTAGGGCCGGTAAACCGCAGGAATTTTCTGTACGTATATTTGAAGAACCTGAAAAAAACTTTTTTGGTTTTACAAAAAAACCTGCAAAAATAGGTATTTTCTATAAAGAGGCTCCTGCCACACAACTTCGAGATGCTAAACGACAGCAGTCTCGTCAGCAACAAAAAAGTACATACGGAACTACTCAGCAAACAGTAAAGTCCCAAGATAGAAAGCAGGATCAGTCTGACCAAACTCAAAACCTGCGGCAACAGGTACAAGTAAAGCAGCAGGAAGTTCAGAAACAACCTAAATGGACTCCTGAACTTGTAGAAGGAAGTAAGCAGTGGTTAGATGTAATGCTTAGGACCATTGACCAATCGCATGTTTCTTTTTCAACCGAAGCGAAGCATTACTTTTTAACCATTCGTTTTGATGGGCCTGTATTACAAGATAAAAGAAAAGAACAGCAACTTTTCAAAAATTGGGCTCATTTGCTCTTGCAAGCGTTGAGGCATAAGTTTAAACGTGGATTGCGTGGCTATAAAGTTGTTATTACGAGAGCTTCATGACATTGTTGACAACACACGAGCAAACCATTATCGCGCAATGCACGCCAAAAGGAAGCGGTGCCATAGCATTATTGAGGCTTTCGGGACCCGATGCTATAGAAATTGCTTCATCAATAAGTAAGCTTGCTTCCGGCAAAACATTGCGCGAATTGCCGACGCATACTATTCATTTCGGATATGTCATTTCACCCAAGGGGGAGCACATTGATCAGGTTCTTTTTTTACTTATGCATGGGCCGCGTACGTATACCGGTGAACATACAGTAGAAATAACGTGTCACAATAATCCTTTTATTATTTCCGATATTATCAACGTAGCTATAGCTTATGGTGCACGTATTGCTGAACAAGGTGAATTTACACGACGTGCAGTAATGCACAATAAAATCGATCTTGTTCAGGCAGAGGCTGTGCGTGAATTAATACATGCTCATACGAGTACTGCCTTAAAGCAGTCCCTGGCTCAACTTGAAGGGAGTCTCTCTTCGTGGATTTCTGAGCTCGAACAACTTTTGTTGTCATCACTTGCTTTAACCGAAGCAAGTTTTGAGTTTCTTGACGAAGAAATGAGCTTTGATGTGCAGTTAGCCGAAATATTTAAAAAAATCAGTACAAGAATTGAACGTATAGCATCATCTTTTGAGCAGCAACAGCATTTAAGGAATGGTATTCGCATTGTGTTACTGGGTTCGGTAAATGTTGGCAAATCCTCTTTGTTTAATGCTTTAGTGGGAAAAGAAAGGGCTATTGTTACGGATATTCCGGGAACAACCAGAGACACGGTTGAGGCAGGTTTATATAAAAATGGAAACTATTGGACCCTTATTGATACAGCAGGAATTAGGCAAACGAATGATATTATTGAACAGCAAGGTATAAAAAGATCATTCGATGAAGCTGGCCTTGCTGACATTGTTATCCTTGTTGAAGATTGCTCACGGATGATGACGCAAGCTGAGCTTGAGTTTTATTCTGATTGCATAAAAAAATATCAAGACAAAATAATAGTTGTCAGAAACAAAGTAGATAAGGAACTAAAAAACAACAAAGAACTTAAATATAGTTACATAGATTGTTCGTGCAAAACAAAGCATAACATTGCTATGCTTGAAAAAATCATAGAAGATAAAATTTCTCATATATTTGAAACGATAGATGCTCCTTTTTTACTTACTGAGCGTCAAGTTCAGTTATTGAAAACACTCGATCAGAAAGTTAACGATATTCAGAGTATGCTTGTTGCACCGGTTCAATATGAACTGGTTTCTGTCCATATACAAGATGCTTTAGTGTGTATATCAGAGCTTTCCGGCCGTACGATTACAGAAAAGGGTATGGATCTTATCTTTAAGCAATTTTGTGTTGGCAAATAAAAAAAATTGTCATATACTGCTAAACTATTGCTCTATTGATATAAATTATATTATTGTGAAATTAGAAAGATTGGTTGGAGAACTGCTATGCAGAAAATTATTATATTTACAAGCCCTGGCGGAGGCGGACATATGTCGGCAAGCAATGCGTTGGCGACATATTTGAAAGATGATTACGAGGTAATCCAGGTCTATCTGCTTGCCGATGTTCTTAAATATTTTGATCCGATTTATTTAGCTTCATTCGGAAAATGCAGCGGTGAAGCTGCTTATAACGCAATTACTCCGTATAATCAGTGGTGGCTTTTAAATTTAATTTATCGCATTGGACGTATCTGTTTTGTGCCCTTTGAACCGTTTATGCGCAAACGCATAATGCAATACCTTAAAGATACAAATGCCGATATGGTAATTTCGGTAATTCCAATATTTAACAAAATAATTTTGCAGGCTGCTCAAGAATTGGATATTCCTTTTTTGTTAATGCCTACGGATCTTGATATTCGTTCATTTGTGTATAATGTTCAACATCCTTCGTATAACAAATTTCATTTAAGCTTAATATTTAACGATTATTCGATTGTTCAACATGCTTATGATAAAGGAATTTGTGATCATTATATTACATATGAAGGGTTTCCTTTACGTCCGGAATTTTTCGAAGTAAAAAGTCGTGACGCGTTAAAAGCTGCGATGGGTATCGAAAAGCATAAACCTGTTGTTATGGTTATGATGGGTTCTCAGGGAGCAAGTTCTATTGTTCATTGCGTCAGACACATTAAAGGTTTGCAAACACCTCTTCATCTTCTCGTATGTATAGGTAAATTGCAGACGATTAAAAGTGCACTTGCTTCTATTATGCTTCCTCCTTGGATTACTATGGATATTATCGAAGAGACCAATAGAATATCAGACTATATGGCTGTTTCGGATATTCTTATTACAAAGTCGGGAACAGCAAGCTTTTGTGAAGCAATTCATATGAATTTACCTATGATACTTGATGCAACCTCTTCGTCATTAGTATGGGAGCGTTTTAACCATAAATTTACTGAAAGTCACGGATTGGGTGCTGTGATTAAAAATTACGCTGAACTTCCTTTATATTTAGAACAATATTTACAAGATCCTGGATTACTGGCCGAAGTAAGGCATAATATTAGCCTTTTGCCGTTAAAAGATACTCCTGAAAGAGTGCGAAATCGTATTGCTCGTATGTTAAGACCATCATTGAAGTACGGCAACCTTATGTTTGCGTATGGTAAAAAGTCACGACTTCAATAATTATATTTCATCATTACTGAAGATGAACGGTCTTGTTTAGTTTTTCTGGATAAGTATGTGTAATCTTTTGAATTATCTAACTTGTATTAAGTAATGCATAAAGAAGGGCTGCAGAAATGCAGCCCACAACTACTATATCGTTATAAAAAGCTATTATGCTCGGATAATATTTAATTCATCGCGTCTATTGAGCCATTGAGCTTCGCGGGACCCGGTAACCGGTTTGCCATCTGAAGTTAATGCTGGGCATTCTTGTCCGCGGCCGACAATTTTGATATTGGCATTTGGAATGCCGGCTTGTACCAAACGATCCTTTAAGACCTTTGCTCGCTTTTCAGATAATGCTAAGTTATAAGAAGCAGATCCTGCTGAATGGCATGCGTGTCCTTCAATAACAACTGTTACTTTTTTACCATCTTTTTCTGCTTGTGCAATTATTTGTTTTAAAACTTCAATATCATGAGCAACGGTTGTTTCTTGATCATGCTTTATTGCATATTTATCAAAATCAAAATATACAGTCTTAAGATCCTTTCCTGTTTCATCAGCCTCATCTATCCATGTAAATTCGTCACCCATATCTTCATCAGTTGCGTTGCCGTCATGTATTGCTACAGGAACTTGCTTTTTACACTCTGCGTCGGTTGTTTCGTCTAACAATGCAAATTCAGCTATATCATCATCAAATACGCTGCTTAATTCTTTCTTGTCTTGTGTAAGTGGCATGGAAACTGTTGATTCTTTGCTGTTTGCCTTAGGTTTTTCCGCGTATTTTTTCTTTTTTCCACAACCGGCAATACTTAGTAACATAACGAGTAACAATACGCTACCCTTTTTTATAGGACTATTCATAACACCCTCGATATGGTTAAACAACATAATACTTATTCTTTAACTAATACGGAACATAGGGGATTTTACCACACCTTTTCGCAAAGATCTACTCATTCTCACTAAGATCATTTATATTAATGAATGAAGGCAGTATTATGCAGACACAAACAACAATGTTTGAAGTATAGGCTTATAGTATGAAAAAGATTCTGATAAATAAGGATCCCTGGCAAACGAGAATAGCTATTACAAAAGATGGTGTACTCGAAAATATATATTTTTCGTCGCATGCTGAAAAAACCTTAGAGCGCTCGTTTTTTAAGGGAATTGTTGCAACGATATTGCCTGGTATTCAGACAGTTTTTGTTGATATAGGGCAAGAAAAAGCAGGGTTTCTTCATATTTCAGAAATTGATAGAGAGCTTGCTATTAATAGATTCAGTGGTGCGATTATTGATGAACCTGAAGGACATAAAGAACAGCAGGTTTCTTTAAAAAAAGCTTTAGATGTTGCTAAGATTTTTAAAGTCGGTGAACCCGTTTTAGTGCAGGTTAGCAAAGAACCTATTTATGAAAAGGGTGCTAAGCTAACAACATGTTTTACGTTACCCGGACGTGTTGTTGTGTTATTACCTAATATACCAAGACTTGGTGTATCTAAAAAAATTGAAGATCGCAAAGAGCGGGCACGACTTAAGGATATAGTTAAGGAGCAACTGCCTGAAGGTATGGGTGCGATTATACGTACGAATGCTGAGGGGATGTCGGCAAAAGATCTTTGTAAGGATGTTCGTTTTTTGATCGAGACATGGAATACTATACAAAAACGCTTTAACGAGGCTAAGCCATCAGAAAAAATATATGAAGATCTGGAGTTATCACTTCAGGTTGTTAGAGATCAGCTCGACGAAGACGTGGAAGCGATTATTACGGATAACAAAGAAAATCAAAATGAAATCTACAAGTTTATAAAAATGGTCGCTCCTGAATTTGCGCAAAAGGTAAACTACTTTGCTGAGCCTGTAAATATTTTTGAATATTATAATGTTCAAGAACAGATTGATAAGGCGCTGCATAAAAAAGTTCCCCTTAAATCCGGTGGTTCGTTAATAATTGAAACAACTGAAGCTATGACCGTTATTGACGTTAACACAGGAAGCTTCACAGGCAAAGGTTCCATGGAAGATACCATATTGAAAACTAACATGGAGGCTGCTGAAGAATGTGTAAGGCAGTTGAGGCTACGCAATATTGGTGGTCTTATAGTTATTGATTTTATCGATATGGCTGAAGCGGAACATAGACAGCGTCTCTTTAATTTCTTTGACCAAAAACTCAAAGAACGGGATAAATTCCAGTCGGTTGTTTTAAAAGTGTCTGAATTCGGGCTTGTTCAGATGACAAGAAAACGTTCCGGGAAGACTCTTGTCCAGACGCTCACCAATACCTGCCCTATGTGTACGGGATATGGTTTTGTTAAGTCTGTTCCAACTCAAACCTATGCAATACTAAGAAAACTAAAAACAGAATTAAGCAGCAAACGTTATGGGCATGACGTGCAACTTGTAGTATCTCCCGCAGTGTTCGAGCATATAACAACGTTAGAATATAATGCCATTTTAGAGCTTGAAAAATCCTTTAATTGCAAGATTACCGTTGTTCGTAAAGATACTATGGCTATAGATCAATACAAAATTGAAAAAAAGTGATACTATAACTATAAGTATTTTTATGTAAAAATGCTGTATATATAGTTAATTAGTCACTCTTGCACATTTAAAGGAACAGATATGGCAGATCAGAAAGCTATTCCTTCGACTCATTTAGATTATGTAACCAACGTCGGAATTGAGGTTCATGTGCAATTGTCGACCAAAAGTAAGATTTTTTGCTCATGCGCTAACATGCCGGGACAATTGGCAAATCAGAACATTTGTGGTGTTTGCACAGGCCAACCTGGGACTCTTCCAGTTCTTAATAAACGTGTAGTGGACTATGCTATTTTACTGGGTCTTGCAACGCATTGTACCATTAATAAACGTTGTACGTTTGCCCGCAAACATTATTTTTATCCGGATTTACCCAAAAACTACCAGATTACTCAAAGTAACGATCCTATATGTCTTAACGGTTATGTACCCATTAGACTTGAAGATGGCAGTATAAAAAAGATCCGTTTGATCAGAATTCATATGGAGGAGGATGCCGGTAAAAGTATTCATGCCGGTATTACTAATGAAAGTTTAATTGATTTTAATCGGGCGGGGACACCATTGCTTGAGATTGTTAGTTATCCTGATATTTCAAGCTCATATGAAGCACGTGAATATCTTAAGGCCTTGCATGCTATTGTCACCTATTTGGGAATCTGTACCGGAAATATGGAAGAAGGTGCATTTAGAGCTGATACTAATATTTCGGTACGCAAAAAAGATTGCCAAACGTTAGGCACAAAGATCGAACTTAAAAATATTAACTCATTCAAATATATTTCTGATGCAATTGAGTATGAAATTAAACGGCAAATCGAATCTTTAGAAACAGGCAAAAAGCTTCGCCAAGAAACACGTTTATGGGATAGCAAGGATAAAAAAACATATGTTATGCGTTCTAAAGAAGAGGCTGCCGATTATCGTTATTTTCATGATCCGGATTTACCTATCTTAGAAATCAATGATGCCTGGATTTCTTCTATGAAATCCCAGTTGCCTGAATTGCCTTATGAAAAATTTGATCGTCTTGTTAACGAAAAAGGTCTTTCGGTATACGAGGCAGGGATTTTGATAGAAGATCGTCCATTATCTGATTATTTTGAACAAGCAGCACGATATACTTCCAGTAAACAGCTTATTAACTGGGTGTTGCGGGATGTACTAGGCTATGTTAATGAACATAGAATTACCGTAGCGCAATGCAAGGTAACCCCGGCTAAACTTGCCGCAATTTTGGATATGCTTGATCGGGGAGTTATTAATGGTCCGGCAGCAAAAGAAGTATTTGAAACAATTGCCAGTGAAGGCGGCGAGCCTGTTGAACTTGTAAAATCTAAAGGACTTGAGCAAATAGGTTCCGTTGATGAGCTTGAATTGATTGTTAAAGAGGTTATTGCCAGTAATCCGCAGGAGGTTATGCGTTATAAAGCCGGAACCGAAAAATTATTTGGGTTCTTTGTCGGGCAGGCTATGGCAAAAACAAAGGGCAAAGGTAATCCAAAAGTCATACATGAGCTTCTCAAAAAATATTTAGCTTAATATTTATTACATGTAAATAAGTCGTATTTTTATATTATATATCAATATTCTTGATTTTTAATATTTATTTCAGGTATTATTAATTTAGAGCGAATGGTTATTGGTGTTTGTTATTTTTTAAAAAGGAGATTGAATCATGAAGATTCAGAATATGCTCATTCTTTTATCGATATGCCTTGTAGGCAGTATGTATGCGGCAGCAGAAGTAGCACTTGAAACAGAAACGGGAACAGTTAAAGAAAGACAAGTCACAGTTACAGTTTGCAATTCAGATTTACAGTCTTATTATTTTAAAATCTCTAAAAATGTGAAAGGCCTTTCTTCTGATCCTGTCGTTTGGGATGGTATCCCTGAAGTTAAGGGCACAGACGTAAACTTGCCTGTGAGTGATTATCATATTCGTATTTCTATTTATAGTGAAAAGCCGAGTGCAGGAAAGAGAATAGTCAGCTTAGGATATATTTTTATTGCTCCGGATGAAGTTAAGAATCTTAGAAGGATTCGCTTGGTTGTATATGCGGGCACTATGAAGTCACTATATCATGAGGATCGTATAGACCTTGAGTTCAATGATGGTTCTATTCGTGAAAAAGTATTTAAGAGGAGATACGTGTTGTAATATCGAATTGATGTTAAATTAACGCGAATTCGAGATATAAAAATATCTTGAAATAATAGAACAGCAAGTTAGAATCCTTGTATAAAAAACAAGAGGAGTTTAACTTGCTGTTAACTATTATTTTTTTGTCATAATCTTATATCATAATTTTCAATGTATGAATACGAATTTTTAGGACTAATTGTGTTCTATGGTAATAACCATTGCAGTCAGATCGTCGCGTGATCCACGTTGAGCTGCTTGCGTAACTAATTCTTGTGCTGCTTTAACTGGGTCCTGAATATGTTCTCGTACAATAGTAGCCGTTGCTTTGTTGTCAAAAACATCCCATATACCATCGCAGGCCAAAACAATGGCCTTGTCTGTCGGCTGTATAGGATGAGTACTGATTTCTGGATTGGCAATGATTGCACCAGGGTGCTTGCTTTTTATGAGATAATCCCCGATTGCTCTGCTTACTGCCAATAAGCCTTCAGCTCGTGCCGGAATTTTCACAGCGCTACGTCTTGTTTCAGGTGATATACTTCCTCCCGCCTGTTCTATGCGAGCGGTTTCTTCCGGATTTTCAGGTTTATGGTCGCGTGATAAAGGTAGTTCTGTACTATCTTGTACGAGTAGAGCTCGTGAATCACCTGCGTTTGCTGTATAGATAATCTTATTTCTTTTGTCTATAACAACTAGGAGAGCGCAAGATCCGACAGCAGCCTTCCTTGTTGCACCAAGCTGGGCATAGGTTTCCTGGCGGTTACAGATGCGTGTATCTATTTCTACAAATGCTTTTTCGATTGCTGCTTGTATTGAATAACCATTACGCATGATTTCTGAGATTAAGGAAACGATTATTTTTTTTAGCTCTTCGGCTACTTGACTACCTCCATGCCCGTCAAAAATGCCAAAAAAGTCATAGCGTGGATTATGGTTGTCGATAACCCAGCGGTCCTCATTCCGTTTTAAGGGATTGTTAAACATGGCGACACGGAAAGAATAGGTTTGAGGTAAGAGTTTTCTTTTGACTCCGACGCTTGGAATACCTTTTCGCATGCCAATTATTAACTCACTGCCCTCTTGAATGCTGCCTATAGGTGCTACATGTATTTTTGAATCGGCGATTTTAAATAAAACGGAATAGGCTGGATGACCTAATACGGTTTGTATGGTCTGACTTGCATAGGGGGCAATAGGATCGTGTGTGAAAGGGATGTTGTGGTATTGAGTGCTTTTTTCTTTATCTTCGGGGACTATCATGGCTGTGACTGGGTGTGACATTTCATTGTATATTGTTATGGGTGATGAACATGCCATTATATCCATAGCAAAAAGAATAGGTATAAAACAAGTTGCAAAGATTTCTATTTTTTTTCTCATATTGAAAACCTTTATCTGGATTTTATTATAATTATAGCATACATGCATTATTAATTCTTGTCAATTATGAAATAATATTCGGTGATACGTTTTTCAGTTGAAACAGATATAAAGATTGCATTTTATATCAAAATTGTAGCATAGTATTCTTAATCTTTGTTATGTATGTGGAAGGGTAGAACCTTTTTTGAAGACTAAGGATAAAATTTAGTTAAATTTAAGGAGATCTTTATGTTGAGTAATGGACATTATGACAAAGTAAAAATTCTTCACGAAATGAGTAGCCTTTTATGGTTTATTAAAGAGCATGCTATTAAGGAAGCGGCTAAATATGATAATGAAAGTTTGGTGTATTACAAAGAATTGGAACGTGATCTTGAAAAGCATATAGCAAAACTTGAAGACATGCTTTTGAAATAACGTGAGTTTGATGTAGAATTTGCCGGCTAGGCCAAATAATACTTTCCATCTTTATGCTGAATCAAATGTTCATTGCATAAATCTTGTGTAATTTTCTTTATGCGCCCTGGGTCTCTCTCTATTGTTGTTGTAAGTTCCAGTTCGGTCAGTGAATTCTGAGCCAAAAGTTTTTTTAGAATCATGCTCCTAATTTCACGGTCAGAGCCCTTAAACTTAGATTGCTTGGTATAATGCGCGCTGCGTCGTGTTGGATTTGTTGTTTGTTTTTTAAGCCATACGCCATAATCCATAAGTGCATAATACCAGGATCGCGGATCTGTTGCATCAAGAGTAGCTTGTACCAAGGGGATCAAATATCGGTCATGTACTTTTTCTTTGCCCGGGAAAAAATGATAAATGAATACGGCACGAATGTTAGTTTCTGCAAATATGGTCGGTTTATTAAAAGCAAATGCACATATTGATCCGGCTGTGTTGGGGCCAATGCCGGGAAAAGTTACTAAAACATCAGGATCTTGTGGAACAACTCCTTGGTACTCATGTATAATGCGTTTTGCGATGTCATGCAAACGTTTTGCGCGGTTGTTATAACCGAGCCCTTGCCAAGCAGTGAGTACTTCAGGCCAGTTGGCGGAGGCTAAATCTTGCCACGCAGGAAAGCGTTTAACAAATGAGTCAAATTTTGGTTCAACGCGGTATGTTTGTGTTTGTTGAAGCATAATTTCAGACACTACTATATGGTAGGGATCTTCGTTGTAACGCCATGGAAATAAACGCCGATTATTTTTGTAAAATTCCCATATCATAGATCTAAATCTTAAAATTTCATCTGTTGTTAACAATTGTTTCATATTTTCGATTGTTGGCATAGTGGCCTCCCATAGTTATGATGGGTTAAGTGTATCAGGAGTTTCTAAAACAACAATCAATAAAAAAAATGCTTTGAGTATTTCAATATTCTTGTACATTAACTCATTTTTCCGTTATCTTTATGCATTATTTATTACAATCTAACGAAAGGGTAGCTATGTCTAACAAAATTAAATGGTTTTCTATAGTACTATGCATGGTCATATCGAGCTATATTGTAGTGTACCGTTTTTCGAACAATAGTCCCTATAATGAGAAAAATATTCCTCTCACCTGCAATAGTTGCATTATCGAAAGTTATTGTATTGAAGATGTTCTTAAATATGCCAAAGATTCCAGTGCAATCGTTGTTTTTGATTTAGACAATACTATCGTTTATCCGGGACAAGACCTTGGAAGTGAACAATGGTTCGGATATATGTTAAATCAGAAATTGGCAGCAGGTATGAATCGTCAAGATGCGTTAGCTGAAGTGTTGCCCATATATTATAAGGTACATGATCATATTTCATTGCAGCCTGTAGAGCCTTCAAGTGCCACGACTATTTCTATGTTGCAAAAGAAAGGGATCACTACGCTTGCGTTAACATCTCGATCGTTGCCGCTTATAGAAAGAACTAAAGCGCAATTAAAGGAATTAGGTATATCATTCACATGTTCTGAAGAATTTAATAAGGAATTAAGTATTGCTCTCGAAAAACAGGCAATATTGAGCAATGGTATTATATTCTGCAATGACAATAATAAAGGCAAAACACTTATTAAAACATTGCAAACATGTAACTGCAGACCGGCAACCATCGTATTTGTTGATGATAAATTGCATCATGTTCTTGATGTAGAAAAAGAGTGTCTATTGAATAATATTCATTTTGTAGGGATACGATACGGGAAATTGGATGCCGTAGCGGCTCAGTTTGACCCTAAGCGCGCTGAGCAGCAATATACAGCATTATTTAATGCAATTGCCTAGTTAGCATCATATTTAAGATCATATATTGGAAAGGATCGTTTATGACCTTTAAAGGTTTGTATACGTTTTTCTTGGTACTTAATTGTATTCCACTTGTATGCATGGATGCACATCAACTGGCATCCGCTCAAAAATTTAGCTATATATTTGAAAGTGATTCAATACAGGACGTTCTCCAATTTGCGGAACATGGGTCTATGGTGGTATTTGACTTGGACAATACACTTGTGTGCCCCAAAAAAGAAGTGGGTAGCGTGCAATGGTTTGACCATATGTTAAAACAAAAAATGAAACGTGGTCTGGGAGTTGAAGATGCGCTTACGGAATTATTGCCGCTGTCATTTGAAGTTCAAAACCATATTGATTTGTGCCCTGTTGAAAGTAAAACAGTAGATGTTTTACAAGAGTTGCGTAAAAAAGAAATTGTTACGGTTGCTCTTACAGCTCGATCTGACACATTGGTTACAAGGACAATGCTTCAGTTGCAAGAAATAGAAATTGATTTTAACGCAGAAAATGGATTTAATCGTGAATTGATTCTTGAATATCCTCGACCTGTTCTGCTCAAGAATGGGATTATTTTTTGCGCTAATAATGATAAAGGGTCAGTATTATTTTCTATACTGACCCTTGTTGATTATCATCCGAAGAAGATCATTTTTGTTGATGATAAATTAGATCACCTTTTTGAGGTTGAAAGAGCCTGCTTGCGTAATGCTGTTAATTTTATAGGAATTCGCTATAGCAAGCTTGACCCCGTTGTCGCTCAATTTGATCCTGTTCGCGCTGAACATGAACTCTCGTTATTGCTTGATAAAGACATACGCGGTTCATTGTTATCAGATTGATCCTGTAAGCCGGTTTCATGTGCAAATACTCGTTTGCCATGTTCTTTGCGGCGTCCCTTGTTCCATGCGGAAACAGGTGTATAAAAACCTACGATACGTGTGTATTGTTCTATAATTGGAGCACTGCACACGGGACATGTTTGTGACGGCCCTGCAATGGTAACGTGTTTATTTTGGCATAGACAATAATTATAGTTAACAGCAAAGTGTTCGCATCCGCATGCAACCGTATATTCAATGAGTTTCTTCATCTGATTAACTGAGGTGAGGCGTTCTCCGAGATTTAAGTGAGAAATGCCGCCTCCGGTTAATGAGCGTGAAAATTCACCATCGAGTTTTATACGATCAACAATATCAGTGTCCACCCATAGTGGTATAAATTGATTTGCGTAGAGGGGATAATCCATACCATATAATAAAGCATCTTTTTGAGCAAATTTTACGGCTAAACTTTCTGCCGGAACCTGTTCTACGTTAAACATGTTACCTGTTTGCCGGCTGCATGTGTATGCATATTCTTTTATGTAATTGAGTATTTGATGTGCGCGTAACTTGCCTTGTTCAGTAGTTATAGGTGTGCCGAGTTCTTGAAGACATTCGTAAAGACCATTGATACCAAAGGTGCTAAAGAATCGACTCATATGCATAACATTATGCGTGAATAAATGCAATAATCCCTTCTTGATGCCGTCATGCAGAAGTTCTCTGTGAGCGCATAAAATATCTTTAGCCTGTTGTAACTTTGCATCAAGAGATTGTAAAGCTTCTTCAAAAGATTTTGCTTTGTATCCTATACGGGCAAGATTGATAGTTACAACGCGATGTGATCCAAGCGATATACCGCCATTGCCAAAACTGTCTGTTCCTGCCATATCAAGGTCATTAACAAGTCTACAGCAACTGGCTATTTTATTTCCTGATGAAATGTAAATATTGAAACCGGCTTTTTCTAAGTTGATTGATGAGAAGTATTCGAATGCTTCTTTATCAATTATTTGTCGATTTTCATCAATACGTAAATTAAGTGTTACGACAGGAAATCTGTATGGGAGCTGAGATACGGGATCACCGTGCTTGAACCATTCACAGAATATCCTTTGAACTTCATAAACAAGTTCAATATCCGGTTTTGATCCATCCGGATAGCGCATATCTTCAAAGAGTATAGAAAGATTTGGACGATCAAAAATTGAAAGATTTGTAAATGGAGATTGATGAGATGGGCGAAGTTTTTTGTTAAGTGTATGGACTAATGATTGAAAATCATTTTCGATTTCTTTACGATGATCCGGATTCTTTAAATCCAGCTTTTCTTTTTTTACAAAATACGCGTAGTTTACAAAAAGATCACCAATAGCAACAGCGCCTGCTATATTTTGCGCAATCTCAATAGTGAGTTCTTTTACTTGGTCGATGTAAGAATGACGACGTTGTGGGGGTAACGAATAGAGTTGTCCCCAAGGAGTTCCCTGTGTAAGTAAAAATGACGTTGAACATGCCCAGCAATAGGGAACTTGAATGGCAGTGCTATCATGTAAATACATATCGCCAAGCCATACCGATTTCATAAGTTCATGAGCATGATCTGCCCCGTAAAGTTCAACCATCTTTTGATATATATCGTAATAGCCTTGCAGTTTATACCAGCCGCTTGTTACTTCATGCAAATAACCACAATATGTTTTTCCTTCGTTGCGATTTGCATTTGAATCAACTGACATATCAGCGGATCTTTCATTGCGATAACGGTCTGCCATTCCTTGTACATTCAGATATTCCGGTGCAATACCTTCCAGTTCAAGCAAACGCATGTCAGTTGAATTATATAATTTTCTAAAGTCAGCTGAAAAGCCGGTTAAATACCCTGTGTAATCCATGATTTTTTATCCTTTATTAATACGCGTTGATTTGAAGAAGCCGGCCATCTGTTAACGTGCAACTCTTTCTTGTAGGGTCCGCAGACTATCATATCAAGTTCGTCGGTTAAATAAGATGGAAGGTCCTCAAATTCACGTCCTGTGTATAAAACTCTTTTCTTATCTTTAATTACGCAACAAATGGCATGCACAAATTCTATCTGATCGGTAGGTTCGCCACCAAGAAATACGACTGCTTCAGCTAATGGATGTTCTTGTATGTGTGCGATAACCGTTTTGACAGACATGGTTGTTCCGCTCGAGCGATCCCACAACTGTTTATTTTGACAATCCGGGCAACGTATAGAACAGCCGGCAAAATAAATTGCTACGGCTATAGAGCCGGGAACATCAATAAAAGAAGTGGTTATACGTGCTATAGATCCATACATTATAGGTTCCTTTTTATCTTCAAAGAAATTACAACTAATTTTTAGTGCTACCAAGACATCACTAAAAAGACAAGCTCTGTTTAAAAACAGCAAAAAAACATATAATCATAAGCATTTTTTATCATATGCGGTTACTTTTTTCTATTATCTTGTCTATATATGTTCTAGCTTGTCTTATACAGTAAAAATTTTCTTAGGGTATCTGTTATTGCAAGTTATTAATGTCATCAATAAGGCTGCTGCCGCATTCAAAAATCAACATCGCTAAACCTATTGTTATTAATGATGATTCAAAAGGTTCTTTGTATGGCCTTATTTCAAATTTGATACCATTTCTTTTTAAGGAATCAATTATTTTGCAGACATGTTTACATGCAATTTTTCCTGACCATATGGTTACAAGAGCTTTTACTCCAATGCTTCCATATGTTTTTGCGACTGCTAAGGGTTGCTTTGCAATACTGCTTATTGCTTTATGTATTTTAGGTGTTATTCCAGATGCGTTAACCGGATGTGCAAAGAATAAAAAAAGACTAAAAAACCCCATAGTTTTGCAACCAAACTTCATGATAATCCTTACATGTTAAAAATTTTTATATACACACATATCTTAAAGCGCGCGGGCCGAAAAAACAACTATAAACTTGCTTGAGTTTAAAAATTTTTGTAGATCTTATAGCAACAAGATTTTTTATATGAGGAGAGATCAATGCCTCTCGTTGATTCTATGATTCGGGATATTGGAAATAAGCTTCGAGCTGTGTATGACGATAGAATGTTGGTTAAGCAGTATGCTTGGTGGATACTACAAGCTTTAACAAAAAAGAAAAAAGCAGAACTGATCGAATTACGTCAGATAGAACTTGTGTCGGAACAAGAACGGCTGCTTCAAGAATGGCTTGAGAAAATTATAGAGCAACATTGTCCGTTGCAATATATTTTAGGTTCAGTTCCTTTTTGCGATGTCGATATTTTGGTAGAACCACCGGTGCTAATTCCTCGTCCTGAAACAGAAGAATGGACTACTAACCTTATTGATAAACTTAAAAAACTTCCTGTACAAGATTTTTCAATTCTTGACCTGTGTACGGGTAGCGGTTGCATTGCAATCGCATTGGCACGCGCTTTTCCCAAAGCATGGATTGTTGCTGTCGATATTCAGGATCATGCATTACAACTAACTTCAGTAAATTGTATTCACAATAGTATTCGCAACGTAACTATTATTAAGTCTGATTTGTTTGAATCAGTTCCTAAAGATTATACGTTTGATCTTATTGTAAGTAATCCTCCCTATATTGCGCTGGATGAGTGGAAAGAGTTGGATCAGTCAGTAAAAAATTGGGAAGATAAAAAAGCGTTAGTTGCTCCTAATCAAGGAATGGACATTATTGCTTCAATAATACAACAAGCTCCTCAATTTTTGAGACAGCGATCTGAGTTAGAAATTGCTGATATTCCACAGTTGATACTTGAGATTGGATATCGACAAGGCGGCAAAGTAAAAACATTGCTCGAGCAAGCAGGATATTGTCATATTCGTATAGACAAAGATTTGCAAGGGAAAGACCGTGTTGCGTGTGCGAGAGTGATGCCATGTGGTTATCTAAACAAAGACTAAATTCAATTGTAGCGTTGTCTTTTAAACCTCAAGGCATTGGTGCTGCTTACATTCAAGAAACGGGTTCTCAGGTTTCCTATAGTATGAAAAACTTTATGTATTTCCCGTGCAACGACATGGAACTTGAGCGACAAATAATTTTTAATCCGACACGTATCGGCAATTATCTACGAACATTAATGGGCAAAATGCCTGTATCTCATACTGAGGTTCGTATGAGTCTTGAAGGTCCTTCTATATTCGAACAACTTGTAGATAAAGAATCCTTTGAAGATAAAATTTTTAGTAACTCATTAAATACCATGGTATGGGATTCTGTATTGCTTGGCAACCAAGGAGCTGCGCAAGATATGCATTATGTATGCGGAATTACGCGAGAACTTCTTTTTCAGTATAAGTTACTCGCGCTTCGTTATAAGTTAAACGTGAGTTGTATAACAACACGTACAATTGCCTTGCTGCAGTTTGCAGAAAAAGTATCGTTTGTGCCTACAATGTTATCTGATCTTGTGAATCTGGCGATAGAATTCCCCATCGGTGGCATCTGTCTTAATGTTCCAACGGAAGTAGACAAGGTTTTAATAGCAGAGCTTTTGGGTTTGTGTATGGCAAGGTTATCCTATGATTAATTTTATTGATCCTATTGATCCAGGCAAAACACGTTCATGCCGTCTTTGGGTACTTATTTCATTAGTTCTTGTCGCGGCAGTAGTAAGCATAATTGGATGTATACAGATTCCTCAGTTCATGACCTTTTTATCGTTACGCAAAGAATATGTCAGTATTAAAAACATGCTGGCGCATAATCGTGATGAGGGAGCACAAGATGTTTTGATACGTGAACATGATACATTAAAACATAATATTGATGTCATAAACGATATGCATGAAAAATTTAATAAGCGTATACATCAACTGGAAGCGATACACAAAGCCTGTGTTAACAATGTGCAATTATCTTCATGTACGTTGTCAGATAAACAAATTTCTATCGATTTAGTTTGTTCTTCGATTGATGTGGTGAATACTGTTATTTCCGCCTTAACTCAAAGTAGGCAGTTCGATGATCTTTTGATAACATCCATAACACCACAAAAAAATGGGTTGCATGTTGTTGTGAAGGAATCTGTCAAAAATAATTTAAACTCTGTGAAATAATTTTTTGAAAAATATTTTTATGCGTTTTGTAGGGCGGGTTTTCAGGTATTTCCAATAAAATTTTTCTATCTCTTGAGGATCATCCAAATCAAGGCATTGGACAATTAATTTATACGTTTTTTTACGAACTTGAGAGTGAGCTTGTTCGCGTCCTTGCATGCGCGGATCATTATAATCAATCAAGGCAAACTTTGTTCCTTGTACAATAATATTATGCATAGCCCAATCATTATGCCAAACATACTTAATTGCCCGTAGAGCATTTTTTGCTGTTGCTTTATCCGGATATATTCCTTGGCACATTTTGAATGTGATTAAGTTTATGCCAGGTAGCCAATCAGAGGTGATTACATGTTCATTGTAGGGAGTTTTCTTGATAAGTTTTTTTTCATTAAAATTGCTTTGTATGAATATAGTTGACTCAAGAGCTCGGACCCATGTTTTGCGTGTTAAACCGGTTTTGCATCCTTCTATATGATAAAATGAGGATAAAGATGTTGATGCATATTCGCGTCCTCCGTATTTTTTGATACATTGCTTGATATTATCACAATCATTGTGCAACTCGAGTATAAGATTATCTCCTAAGCGCATAAGCGCGCATAGGTAGGTCTGTATGTCAGAGGTACAATCTTGTGCTGATAATGAACAAAAAATCATATCAAAGTGTTCACATTCACCCAAACGTTGTACGTGATATAGATCGTCTTTGCAGTTCAATAAGATAGTATTTTCCGGTTTTTTCCTCATAAGTTCTTCATATATGTGTAGCTGTTTGCTGAGTAGTATACAAACGGAAGAAGGAAAAGTTTGAGCAACTTTACTGAGATAATTTTTATTGCCGCCAATCTGAATTGCGGTGAATGGACGCGTATAGTGTGCTGCAAAGTCAAGTAACGCGTTACAGACCTCTAAATCGCTTGTGGCGCTAAATAAGCTAAGATTGGACAGAAAGATAGAGCTTATGAGTGTTTTTTTCATAATTACTCCTAGGTTTGTCGGTGCTGGTAACATGTTAATATAATCGAGATACCTATAGTCAAGATAATGATATTTACCCGTTGATTATTCAAACTGAATATTGTTGCAAAAGATGCCTTATATATTGAATTTTTTTATTTTTTAACGTGAGTTCGATAATACGAAAATACACAAGACACGTTTGTCTAGAGCAAGGCATGCTTTGCGCCGCATCGAAAGATGTGTGCTTTTAGATAATGTGGTAGGTATTGAATGCGGGTTAAAATAAAAATAGGTTCCTTGTTTTTAATGTGCTGAGTTCCGTAATCTTATGTATAATACTATTACAAGGTTATAAAATTAATAACTTAAGATTGTTGATTTAAGTACATACTTATAAGGATGTATAAACGATGAAAGCCATAGAATTTATTGCAGATGCTCAAGATGGTACTATTAAAGTGCCAAAGAAGTACTGGAAAGATCTTGAAAAAAAACTAAGGGTTATCATATTGGTTGATGAGCAAATATCCGAAGCAAAACCAAAAAAGATAGGTAAGCGTAAACTTAAGGCGATGAGTGTTAAGACTAAGGGTCTTGTATTTGATAGAGATGAAGCAAATGAACGATGAAAAAACTATTTTTATCGATACCAATGTTTTAATTTATGCCTATTCGAGTGATGAAGTTGAAAAAAATGAAACGGTATCTAGGTTGATAGCTGAGCAACAAAAAATAGTAATAAGTACTCAAGTTATTAATGAATTTATAAATGTTATGCGTAAAAAGAGAGCTGTCCCTATCGAGGATTTACAAGAGGTTGTGCGTGAGCTTGCCTCTATTTTTACCATATCGTTAGTAACCACTGAAACAATTAATCGTGCGTTAGCGATTAGCCAAAGTTTTAAATATTCTTATTTCGATAGCTTAATTGTCGCTTCTGCAATCAAAAATTCGTGTTCTGTACTTTATTCTGAAGATATGCATCATAAACATATGGTAAGCAAAGAATTGATTATTCTTAATCCATTTGCATAACTAACGTGAGTTCGATAATACGAAAATTCACAAACATATCCATTCTGCTTCGAGACGCCCTGCGAGCCATAAGTACGAACGAAGCCTGTTATGTTTAAGAACAGCGATCTTCGAGACTCATATATTCAGCAGCTCCATAGAGGCTAACGTTATAATCTGCGATAACATATATTGCAATACGTTCCAATAACGCTTGTTGCTTGCCGCAATTAAGAAATTCTTGTAAAAAAGTCTGACTTTGAAACATAGGGACGTTATGTGCGGCTATGCCTCCCGCGATATACAATCCTCCAAGAGACAAAGAAGCAAGAGCGGAACTTTTTGCAAAACGCCCGTAGAGTTTGGCATAAAGTTCATATGTATAGCGTGCGTGATCATCCATATCTTTGCTATTAAATATTTCATCCGGCTCAGGGCCGTTGTTACCAAGAAGTTTATGACTTTTAACGGTATGATTTCTTGACTTGAAAAATTTATACATGCGTTTTATGCCTGTACCCGAAAGAACATCTTCCCAAGAAATATTGCATGAACGATTCTCTGTTTTTCTGATAAATTCGACAAGTGCCAATTCAATTTCATCTTGTACACTGAAATCTGCGTGCCCACCTTCAGATGTTACCGCGTCGTAGCGGCTTTTCCCAAAATCCCAATGCATGACCGAAGCTCCAAGGCCTGTTCCTGCTCCGATATACACTTTGTTGGCTTGTGCGTACTGTTCGCCCTCTTTTACTTGAATAAGTTTTTCCTTGGCAACGTGATTGATTCCATAGCCTATGACTTCAAAATCATTTGCGATAAAGACACACGAAATTCCCAATGCTTTTTTCAGTTCTTGTGCGTTGATAGTTATAGGTGCGTTAGTGAGTGTACATTGCATGCGATCAGGATAAACGGGCCCGGCGCAGGCGAAACACGCATGATTGATAGTAATGTTCAGTGTTTGCCGTATATATGTGTAAAGATCTTGTACAGTATGCGTAAAATTATCTATCTGTTTTGTTTTTGCATGAAATGAATGTACGATATTCCATGTATTGTCTACCCACTGGAAGAGTCCAAAATTGCTGTTCGTGCCTCCGATATCCCCTACTAATAAAAAATTATGAATATTCGTGTGAATATCGGAGAAATATATTTCTTTAAAACTGATCATTATCTACCCCTTATATTGTGTGCGTTTTATCGTTTTCATGATATCCGTGTTTGCATGTGCAAAGCAAGATATCTCCTGGTCAAATTTAACATTTTAATAAAAAACTGTTGCCTTTTGATTCTTGTATGACATAGTTTCAAATCTGAACGAGAGAAGGAGTTTAGGGGTGACAATAAAAAACAAAAGGGATACGCACTATGTGCTTGTCTCAGTAATGGCGGTTTGTACTGTTTATACTGTTGAAGCTCAGCAGCGATCGTTGAGTATTTTCAGAGCTGCCGAAATTGGCTATACAAATAGAGCTGATCTTAAAAAAATATGGTATGACATTAGGACGAGCAAAGAGCTTGAAAAATCAGCCATTTCCGGTTATCTGCCGCATATACAAGTTGAAGCCGGCGCGGGTAAAGCATCCGGCGGTAACTTCTTTGTTCCAAAACGCTTTGCGACGTTGTATTTTACGCAACTGTTGTATAGTCCTGCTGGACCGTTACAGCTCTATCGAATTGCCCAACAAGATACACGCGTTTTGGAATTACAACAGATATTGCATAAAGAAACGATTCGCTTTCAAGCAGAAACAGGTGTTTTGGATCTTTGGTACTCACAGCAAAAAAATCAACTTGTTCAAGAGTATAATTGTGCCTCTAGGCTAGTCTATGCGCAACAAGATCATGAATATTCTTTAGGGTTATCAGATAAAGAAACCTGGATGCAAAAGACGGCGGACTTTACATTGGCTCAAGCTCGTGTTGCAAAATATATTGATGAACTGACAGTGTCAAGTGCCAAAGTTGAATTGAATCTTGGTATTATGTGTACGCCTTCTACGCATATAGATTCAGAATCAGTTACATCGCTTATTGATCACGCACTTCAAGAGGGTGATACGCAGTCATCTGAACGGTATTATCAATTAGCGCTTGAAAATCGTCAGGAATTACGCATTGCGGATGAACTCATTAAAAAAGAAATAAAGTGGCAACATTATTATGCCAAGAGTTATTTTCCATCAATCAGTCTTTATACCAACGTTATAAAATATTCATTTAACGGAGGATTACAGGTTGAAGGGCTTGGTGCCATGGGAACATCGTTAAGCAAGCTGTTTACATTCAGAACCGGTTGGAACGCAGGGTTTAAATTTGATTGGCAGTTTGATGGCCTTGAAAATATGTTTAATTCATGCGCGTCAGAAGAACGTGGTTACTCAGCTATGATGGATAGAATAGATAAAATTGTAAAAATAAAAGAAGAAGTTGAAAACAATCATGCGCGACTTTCATCGTTATGTAAGGAGTTTCGAGTTTCAAAGGCTGATTATACGCGCGCGGCCAACGAAATTATTCTTAAGCGTAAGCAGTACGAGGTAGGCCTTATAAGCGCGGTTGATCTAAAACAGGCGGAAACAGTTTGGTTAAAAGCACAATATGATTATTTAACAAGTAAGGTTAATGTAGCAAAGCAGTATCAACGGCTCCTTTATAGCTGTGGATATCCCGATAACCCTCAAAAGATCATGGCGCAAGGATCATGAATACAAGAAAAAACATATACTGGATGGTTGGTCCGGTATTATTAGTCATTGTCGGCTATTTTGTATATAATTACGCGTTTAAAAAAGAAGAAAAACAATGGTTTGTAACAGAAAAAGCTGAAAAACGAACCATAGTACAAGTTATACGTGCGACCGGATATCTTGAAGCAGAAGATTTGTTAAAGATCGGCAGTATTGTTCCCGGTATCATTAAAGAGCTCTTAGTTGAAGAAAATGAAACCGTAAAAAAGGGAACATTATTAGCTATCATTGACGATGGTAAAGATGATACCGAAGTGCGTGAAACTGAAGGGCTCCTTAAAACTGCGCAGCAAGGGTTGGCCTATGCTACCGAGCATTACAAACGTCAAAAAGCATTGTTTGAAGCCGGACAGCTTGCCAAAGATCAGTTCGAAAAAGTTACACGTGACTATCAAGATACTCAATCACTTGTCCAAACACGCCAAGCGCAACATGATAAAGCTAAATTAACCTAC
>CAZQNW010000005.1:37087-39195 GCA_964595035.1 uncultured Pseudomonadota bacterium | reverse complement strand
TTGGTGGAGCTGACCGGGCTTGAACCGGTGACCTCATGATTGCGAACCATGCGCTCTACCAACTGAGCTACAGCCCCAAAAGGTGTCTCTGGTATCTGTGTGATTGATACATAATTACAGATACTGGATAGAAAGACTGGTGGAGATGAGCGGGATCGAACCGCCGACCTTATGAATGCCATTCATACGCTCTACCAACTGAGCTACATCCCCAAAAAATATTTCAAAAAACTGTTCTTTATTGCAGCTTACGTTATATTAAGTTAAAAGATTTAAAATAAAATGGCAAGTATTAACTTTACCTAAGGAGAATTTCTATGACTATGCATAGGATGTACAGTTTGTGTTTATCAATATGCTCACTGGCTTACCTGCAAGCTGCGCAAAAACCGGAAGCTTCAATAAAACATATCGACAATACAAATAACTCTATAGAAATCACTATTCCTATTGAACAAGGTGCCCATATTTATGCCGATTCAATACAATTATCTACCAATAACCCGTCTATTTCGCTAAGCCAATACAAAACATCTGTTGACCCTATTGTTCAATATGACACTACTTTTAAAGAAAATCGCAAAGTATTTCAACAACCTATCATACTATCTTGCACGGCAACTGCTACAACTCCGAACATCAATAATGCGTACTTAAGGCTCGTATACTATACAAGCTCAAGCAAAAACGCCTTAGAACATACGTGGCCTCTACATTTTGGGTTGCCTACTCAATCTGTTGAACAAAAACAACCAACAGTCAAACCTCAGGCTACACAGCAGGAAGAACAAGCGACAGAAATAGCACACACCCCAGAACCTAGACAATCATTATCATGGGTTAACTACTTAAAAGATGTTGCTACAAAAAGTCAATTATTATGGGTTCGCCTCCTTATTGCCTTCTTACTTGGCCTACTTTTGAGTTTAACCCCATGCATTTATCCGATGATACCAATCACTATTGGCATTTTACAGGCACAAGGAGCCCCTTCTTTAGGGCGCAACTTTAGTCTTGCTTTAGCCTATACACTAGGAATCGCAACAACATTTGCCATTTTGGGTCTTGCAGCCGCTTTGGCAGGTCAAGCATTCGGCAGCTTCATGAATAATCCAATAGTTATTCTTCTGATTGTCGCACTACTTATATACAGCGCACTCTCTTTGTTTGGCTTTTATGAAATGAAAGCACCTCGCTTTATGCAACGAGGCAGTTCAACACAAGGTGGCAGCCTTTTGGCAGCTTACATTTTTGGCGCAGCAAGCGGAACCGTTGCTTCTCCATGCCTATCTCCAGGTTTATTATTCATGCTTACCTTAGTAGCAACCCTTAAGAGCTATTGGACTGGTTTTATCCTGTTATTCTCCTTCGCAGTCGGATTAAGTATTCCTCTTTTGATTATCGGCACATTCTCCGGCGCCATCAATGTGTTACCACGCGCAGGATCATGGATGCTGGAAATCAAATATCTGTTCGGTTTCATGATGTTGGGCATGTGTTTTTATTTCCTTGCAAGCATCTTACCATTAACCGTTCTACTTGGTAGCATTGCATTATTCTTCTTTGTTGTAGGTATCATTAATCTATGGCATGCCAAAAAACTCCAAGCCGGCACTTGGAAAAAAGTATGGAATATATTAGGCATGATAATGATTGCATCTTCCGTTTTCGTCACCTTAAAAACCGTAAAAGCACTCTATATACCAACCGAAAATGCTCAAGAAAAAAGCATCTGGTTCAGTAATTATCAAGAGGCTTTTAATGCGGCCAAAAATACTCATAAGAATCTTTTCATATTTGTTCATTCTCCCCGTTGCAGTGCCTGCAATGATATAGAAGAACGCTTAACCGAAAGTCGTCCATTGGCTGCATTACACAACGTTATAGCACTTCAAGCCAACTTGGCTCTGGACACCGATCCTAGTACCAAGATACTTATAGAAAAGTTTAATATCCTCGGAGCACCCGTATGCATATTGCTCAACCCCGAAACAGATTCTGTAATCAATCGCTGGGACGGCGAACTTAATAGTGAACAATTTAACCACATGATCAGCATACTCGAACAACAATAAAGAATTATACTCAATCAAATAAGCAAGAGCAGG
>CAZQNW010000005.1:6317-36987 GCA_964595035.1 uncultured Pseudomonadota bacterium | reverse complement strand
TAGGCAGAGGACTACTTGAAAACGACATATCACCATTACGCGCAAAACATTTGATTAAAGCCGCGGCTTATAAACCATCCCCAGACCCATTAGCGCTCTATTTATGCGGCTACACGCGTTTAGCAGCACTAACTGGCTTTGTTCCAGCAATGTATTTTTGCGCACTCGAATGGCTCAGACTTTCGCTCAACGATGCCCCAATGAGCATACAGAGACCTATAACTCACCTTCTTACAACGCTTGATCAATATTCATTTGCAGAAGCAACAATGTTACCTCTCCTACAAAAAAAAGCTGAAAAGGCAGGATGTTCACTTGAGAATGATATGCCGAAAAACTGTCCATACATGCAAAGCATGCAGTGGGACAAAATCCATCCTCTGCAGGCAGCATGCAATATGCTTGCCCTACTCATTGAACACTATTTCACGCAAGAACTACGTATTGAAGAACCTTGGGCAATTCGAGCTTGTTATGCGTTAGCTCTATTGGAACAAGCAGGCTTATATGCCCACATACCAACTGCAACTCCCGCGCAATACCTTTATTTTACAGCTCACAAAAACTTTGAACCTGCACTTTGGGCTCTTATTGGGTTATCACTTCAAGACAACCCTCAACAAAAAGAGGCTTTCTTAACCTCACAAACAACATTTTTAGAAGCAAGGAACCGACTACGCCACATAGTCAAAACACAAGTTACCCAAGAAACAGCTGAACGTTCGCTTCAGGATATACGCATAATCATAGATTTCTTACGATCATATAGACATTATGCCCCGCACGCTCATATTTTTACAACTTCATATAACAATATAATAGAAGTTTTGAACAAAATTATTCAAGCTACCAATACCTACAAAGCCCGTTGCATACTGGCAACTATTGAATTAGAACGCACAACTGATGATGCAATTGACAAGGCATTTGAAACACTCGAACCAATAATCTACAACGTCCAGGCTCAGCGCTTCTTTGCTCAACAGATCAATAAAGAAACACAAAAAAAGCTCATCGCTCAGGCACAAGATAATGTTCATGCAAGCTTTTTACTCGGCATTATTCTTTTTTCTAACAAAGAAACGCAAGCACAAGCATATACATACTTTACATTAGGCGCACAAAAAAAAGATTTTTATTCACTATGCTCTGCTGCAAGCATGATTAGAAAACATTTTGATCCGAATAAGACAGTTCAAGATTCAGTAATTTATTATAAACATGCACTTGCATGCGCACCCACAGTGGAATTTAAAAATCTCGTATTACAAACACTCGAACATATGGCCCAAGAAGGATGCTTACCTGCACAATGTCAGTATGTAATAGCATTACTCAATAGCCAAGAAAACATTGAAAAAGCTGACACAATAATTCAATCCATTGAGGCTTTACCCAACAAAGAATTTGAACGTTATATAATGTACTTTAAAAATAATTGCACTTCGCAACTTGAATGTCTTGCTGAATCAGGCATTAAATGCGCTGCTCGCTTACTTGGTTATGTTCATTACATGCTTGCGCATGAACAAGATTCTCAAAAAATACGTCACTTGCACGTAAGCCTCGGAAAACTACATAGATACAATAAAACAGAAAGATCTCGCAGACTCGCAGCAAAAATAGCTTACACATTAGCTTGCCACTATCGGCAATCAGGAAACACAAAAAACGCATTACGCTTATTTGAAATTGCCGCATCGTACAATCATACTCAGGCACGTAGCTATTGCGCGTTAGCTCGGTTACAAACAAAAACAAGCAGCAACCAAATACAAGACATACAATTAGTTGAACAACTTGCAGCAGAAGGCATTATAGAAGCACAGAAATGTTTAGCGCAGATTTATTGCCAAGAGCTAAGCTCAATAACACCTCAACATCAAAGTCCTTCTATCATTAAAGCACAACAATATCTTGAACATATTATAGAACAACAAGAATGCGAACCGATGTATCATCTTCTTCTCGGTAAAATACTGGCACAACATGCATGTACGACAGACAAAAATAAAGCACTCCAATTATGTGCACAAGCACTAAAGTTAGGTTTAACTTTAACCGAACAAGAAGCAGAGCAGTTTGGCATGCTTGCTTTTGAAACCCGCCAAGATATATTAGCTCTAAAATTATTAGAAATATGTTCCCGTACCAAACCTATTCAACTAGCAAAAGCTTTACTTTATCTTCGTAATCAAGATTCACAAAATATTCACAGAAAAAAAGCATTCCAAGCTTTATCAGAATGTCTTGTAATAGAACATGATACATTGACTATTGATCCTATATATGCACAGTATGTTTCTTCTCTTTTGCAAGAACTTAAGACAACGCTCAACGACAGTGAATATGAAATTATGATATTTTTACGCTTATGTTATGCATATGGGCTTGAAAAAAATTTTATTCCTCACCATGAATTCCTCCAACTCACCGACAAGCTGAACCCTACTGATTCGCTCTCTTCATTAGGCTTTATTATTTTTCTTAATAGGCATGGCATTGTAACAAACCACGTCATTCCTACGATACTCGAGAAATACAAACAAATATTGAACACAGAAAAATCTGAATCCTACAAAAATGAAATTCTGGAACAACTCACACTATTAGCCAAGCCTGTTTTACAAAGAAACTATTACAACGAACCACAAGAAGCTATGATTAAAGCAATACAAGCAACACACGCACTTGTTATACAAGAATCTACTTCAAATGTATCTGTGGCATGTCTGCACTTTTGCCTTGCAGAACAAGCAATCACAAACGTGTTTTCTTATGACCATCCTATGATTTATACTGCTCATATATTAGGCTCTGTACATATTCTCGCTGATTTAGCTAAAGAACAAAATACTGATGCATTTATCGCAACATTATTATTCAGAGGGTATAGGCATCTTCAATATCCTGAATCACAAGAAAAAATAGATTCATGGTTACAATTAAGCAAAAAATTTCTTGCTCAACATCATACATACACGCAGGGTATAGGCACAGAGCATGATACGCTCATGGCAATGTTATATACATTAATAGGTAAAATAGAACTATTTCTAAAACAAAACTCACAACAAGCTCGAATATCATTTGAACAAGCTCTAGCATACAGACCATCTTCTGACACGGCTCAAATGTATATAGCACATATGCAGATACTTGATTCGAAATCATCAATGACACAAAAAAGAATGGCAATAAAATCGCTACGCGCACAAGCGCAAAATCATAATCCGGAAGCTTGTTATATGCTCGGCATGCTTCATCTTCAAAAAGATTCTCCTAATCTGACGCAGTTACATATAACACAAGACATAAGCAAAGCTCGCGAATATCTCATACAAGCAACACATAGCTATCATCACCAGGCAGCAGAAAAACTTATGAATTTAAGACATTTTTTCTAAACAAAGGCAAACAAATCATATATAATATCACCCTTTTTTAAAGGGCTAATGTACAACAACCGGCATCAATCATTATCGCCTATATGCAAAAGCATACATAACAAGCGAACAAACCCGCTAATATTTAATCATTTTAAGGTGTCCGCTTTAATTTTGTTGACATATTGTAATTATTTCTAAGAAACTAAAAGTAGATAGATTGCTGCAATATGCAAAATGAGGTGATATATGAAAATTAAATATATGCTTATAACTGGAATAAGTATTTTAACATTGGCAACATCAATACTTTATCCACGTTGTAACTGCCCAACATGGTATAAAGGATTTTACACATACAAAGTCTACCTTACAAAACCTACCAACTCTCCTACGGATTTTTATTGTATATTGACAAAAAACAGACATGGTTTATATGGCGGACAACCACAAAGACGATATGACAATGAACCGCTCACCCTATTTTCAACGATTGATTCAACAGATCACATAGATAAACAATGTCATGCCTTTGTACATTATAATGATCTGATGAGCGCTATTGATTCAGATCAACCTGCCCACAACGTTAGAGTCAGAGCTCAAGATAGTCTTATTACCTTAAGCAAACCTTTAGTGCGCGACCTGCGTGAAGGCATCGCACGACAAACACTTGAGACTCACATAAAAAAATCACTGTAGGACTACATTAAAATTATACTTATCGCTGTTTTTTAAAATCATCATGACGACCGACCATCTTGCGATCTTGCACACGTTTATCTTTTTCTTCAAGCAGCCTACGATACATTGTATCAATTACTTCATCAATGCCATCGTACATTTCAGGGCCCTCATAAGATGTAATCAATTTATAATGAGGAGTTCTAACTAAAAGATCTACGTGATGATGAGCATGCGTGCGCCCCTGTGTAAAGACCATTTCAATGTCAATGGGCGTAGGCTCATGTTTCAAGTAGTCTTCAATTCTAGACAGTTGTTTATCAGCATAATTCTTAGCAACATCAGACGTCGGCATCTCTTTAAAGGTAAACTTCTTTCTCATCTTTATTCTCCTTCTAAAGGTTACGTATCATCACTAGAAGTTTATATTAATCGATATACCTATTGCAACCATTAAGGAATAGAAGCAATTTAAATAAGAATCATTAACTTACGCGCGGAATATAGCTAATTGAAACACCTTTAAGCTTATACGTTTTACGCATGACATTGTCAAAAAAGTTTAATTGGCTAGGACCAAACCAATCCGGTACATTAACAATCATAAGCAATGTAATAGGTGCTTGCTTAACTTGGCGTACACGGAATACTTTAAGCAATTGCGTCTTGTGATACAATGGAGTTTGCATTAATGCTTTTTGAAAAAGAACAGTCAATTCTGACGCGCCAAATTGTTGATTAGCTCGCTTCCATACCTCTGTGACAAGAGGAATAATTTTACCAATATTTTTTCCTGTTTTGCATGAAATATCAAGCCGCTCAACCTTGTTCATGAGCTGAGCATATTCTTCCAAATGATAATCTAAATACTTTTTAGATGACTCATCAACAAGATCTTGTTTATTAAATAACAAAATTACCGACTTATGAAGGTCATTGAACGCATAAAATGCCAATTTTAATTCCTGATCACATAACGCACCCTCGCTAGCATCGACGAGAAGCAAGACTATATCAGCATCTTCCAATGCCCTGAGAGAACTTTTGACCATTAATGATTCAATTGGTTCAGTAACAGAACGCTTTTTTCTGATACCAGGCGTATCAGTAACCTGAATATCTTCTTGATGAAAAACAATACGCTCGCTTAAGGCCTCACGCGTTGTCCCTGCTTCTTCAGAAACAATTGCACGTTCTTTCTTGACCAACAGATTAAGCAACGAAGATTTACCTACATTCGGTTTCCCTAAAAGAACAACCTTACATGCAGGCTTTGAAGCAGTAGCAATTTCTTTTTTAGCCGGCACATGCTGTACAATAGCTTCAAGTAAGTCGCCAATACCCGTTGCATGCTGACAAGAAACACCATAAGGCGTTCCAAACCCTAACCGTTCAAAATCAAAAATATGTTCCTGAGCTGCGCGTACATCAATTTTATTAACAACTAAAACAACCGGCTTACCATTTTTATGAAGCATTTTCGCTATTTCACGATCCTCAGGAACTATCCCGACAGACCCATCAGTAACAAATATCAACAAATCTGCGGCATCAACCATTGACAAAGCAACTTTACGAGCTGATTCGGCCAAAGGATCATCAGACTTTTTGAAACTGATACCACCCGTATCTATTAAATCAAAACAGACATCTTGCCAGCATACGGTATCACGTAGAAAATCTCGTGTTACGCCTTCATAATCATAGGTCATGCTTCTAACAGAAGTTGCCATACGATTAAATAAACTTGATTTACCTACATTTGTTCTGCCAACAATAACAACTGTTGCACGGTCTTTCATGGAACATATCCTTCTTAGTATTGACGAACAACGCCAGGAAAATGCTGCAAAATCATTGCCGCTTTAGGCCACATTGTTACATCCTTAACATCAACAACTGGTCTTTTAGTCTGAACTCCATGTGGATGCCATACTTTTGCTCGAGTATTTTGATAAAACACTGCATGAGCATTATTACTACGTGCTTGCTGAGCCGATGGTTTTTCAACTATTCGAGTTTCTTGATTCTCTCTCCCGCACACTTGCTGCTGAACCACAACAGGTGCAATTTCATCTGTAAATATAGGATTAAAGATAATCGTCTTCCCGTATGCCTTCTCTAAAACAGGTTTCCAACTTGTTATACTGCCTGAAAGCCATTCTTGGAAGAAAATAAACTGCTTAGCGAAAGCAACATCAAGCACTCCTGTTGCCGGATCATAATTTTTACATACACCATGCTTAAAAACAGAGGACAATAATGGATCATGTAATTCTTCAATATAGTTAACAAAACAACTCCATTGATCACGCTGCATAGAATGTGCCTGAACATCAGATTTTTTGGTGTCATCAGGCAGTTCATCAATATCATCTGAGTCATCATCACCTTCCTCAAGCTCCGATTCCTCATCATTATCCACAATAACCATTTCGGTAGCCGACTGCTGCGAAACAGGGTTACTCGTAGGCTCACTACCCGTATTACCTTTTTGGCATATTCTCAGCAAAATCATTTCCAGCAATAAGTGCTTATTAGTTGTTTTCACAAAAAGACGTTCATAGGTATATAACATATCAAGCATCTCAGTCAATTGAACTATAGAACACTTTTTTACAACGCGACTAAGCGCAAATGCAGCACTTTGAGGAAGCCCTGATGATAGCCCATAACATGCCAAAACCATCAAGCGAACTAACTCTACGAGACGCTTCCATATGTAGTCAGCGTCAAAATGTTCGAATTCAACTTCGTGCAAGTAATTTACCAGACGCGAGCTATCATGGCAGCACACAATATCAAGCACATTAATAAGACGAATATCATCAATATGGCCTAAAACCTTAAGCACTGTGTCACACGTAATGCGCCCTTGAGCAAAACGTACTTGCTCAAGCATATTAATAGCATCACGCACAGACCCTTCAGACTCTTGCGCAATCAACGAAAGAGCATGAGAATCAGCATATAATGATTCTTGTGTACAAATATTTTGCAAATGCTGCATCAGAACAGGCGACGGAACTTGCTTAAAGCACATCTGAAAACAACGGGATCTCACCGTTTCAAGAATTTTTTGAGGGTCAGTAGTCGCCAAGATGAATAAGGCCGATACAGGGGGTTCTTCCAGAATCTTGAGCAAGGCATTAAACGCAGCCTTGCTAAGCATATGAGCTTCATCAATGAGGTATATCTTTTTTTGTCCCAGAATCGGCATCAATGCTGCCGAATCAATAATTTGACGAACATTATCAACACCCGTATGTGAAGCAGCATCAATTTCTATAAAATCAGGATGCTTTCCATCCCTCATTGCTAAACAAGAAGAACAATTCATGCATGGAACAGAAAAATTTTTGGGCTCTTTTTGGAACTGAGACAACCCTTGACAATTGATTGCAGCTGCAAACACACGAGCCATAGATGTTTTGCCTGTTCCTCTTTGTCCCCAAAACAAATATACAGGGAAAAAATAACCTCTATAGAGACTATTTTTTAACATTTTGACCGATAAATCCTGGCCAATTATCTGGTCAAAGCCCTGAGCTCTCCATTTACGTGCCAAGTTAAGCTGAATCTCATTCATCACGTAACTCATACTTAGTAGCAGAGTGTATCATCCTACATACACACGGATCTTAAAATCCATGTCTTCATTCACCAACACCCTTATTGCTCACCCCTGCTCATTACTTTTTCTCCCTAATAAAAAGGGAAACATATACAAGAAATCACTGCCCCTGCTGCTTTCTTTCGAACCTGACAGATTAGACAATTATCCTTTATACGTTTCCCCAATTTTTACTGGCGGAGAGAGAGGGATTCGAACCCTCGATGCCCTTTTCAGGACATACACGATTTCCAATCGTGCTCTTTCAACCACTCAGACATCTCTCCCTCCCCGTACATGTCAAATTCTTAGCTAGCGCGTAGGCTTATTAGTTTTTTTAGGCCCGGTATAAGGACGAGCTTTTGCCGAGCGGGATTTATCAGGACCTGATGATTCCTCAACGCCAGCTTTTTTGTTAGACTTGCGAGCTAAATCTTGCCTACGAGGACCTTTATGTTCATCCTCTTCACCCTCATCTTCTGGCAGTTGCGGCAAGAACATTTCTTCCTCTTCAGCCTCCTGTACAATAGTTTCGTCTTTTTTGAGTTTGGCGACTTCTTGACCCCGCTTAACAGCTTCGCCTAAATAATCGACAATGAGCTTGACTGAGCGTGGAGCATCATCATTTCCTGGGATAACATAGTTAACTAACGATGGATCGCTATTGGTATCAACAAGAGCAACAACAGGAATTCTCATTGAAGCAGCTTCACGCAAAGCAGATGCTTCTTTGTTAACATCAACAATAACTACCGCACCTAATGGCCAACGAAGATTAAGTATACCACCAACATTTTTTTTCAGCCTATCGATTGACTTTTTAAAGCGATTAAGTTCTTTTTTTGTGTAAAAAGTACTTTCTACACCCTTTGAAATTACATCTTCATAATGGAGTAATTTTGTTACAGATTTTTTAACCTGGGAAAAGTTACTTAATGTTCCACCAATCCAACGATGATTTACATAAGGAGAATTAGCAGCCTCGGCAACTGAACGAATCGCTTCTTGAGCAGCTTTTTTGGTACCAATCCATAAAATTGTTTTACCCTCTGCCGCAACACTTTCTAGGAATTGAGAAGCCTTTTCTAACTGAAATGCTGTTTTGGAAACATCGATAAGATGAACATTGTTTTTATGACCCCAAATATATGGCTCCATGCGTGGACACCATACAGAAGTTCTATGTCCAAAATGAACACCAGCTTTAACTAATTGTTTAAAATCTATCATATATATCCTTTACAGGGTTACCACAATTGCCCTCTTGGATCAGACACCTGATTGCCACCCCGAATAAGAAGGCAAGAATCCACACAATTAACGATATAAAGTAGTGTAACAAAGCAGCACTAAAATGCAATGAATTTCTTTAATTTTTCAGTTACTCCTCAGGTTCGTTATCTTGTAATTCAATACCGATAACTTCATTATTCTTAATGGCAGTTTCGTATCTTTTACCTAAGAAATATGCCACAACAAACCAAACAGCAGATACTGCTCCCAAGAATATCAAGTTTGCAGAGAAAAACACAGCTGATCCAAATTTTGCAAAAACTCCATTAAAAACAGAACCCGTTGAACGGGCAAATTTCTGGCCAAATGTGTCAATCCAAGACTTAGACTTAAACTTAATCTCTTTAACAGTTGGAATATAAAGACTTTCCTTTAATGGATAACTCAGAGCATAATGAACAGCCTTTGTTACAACAGCAGCAACTATAAACGCAAATGGCGTACGACTAATCATAAAGTATAACAGCAGTATAAAGTCTATAGCAGGAACCAACATTAAGCATATTTTTTCGCCAAATGTCTCGATAAGCCAACGTGTTCCAAAGAGTGAAATAACAAGTCCCAATAAATGCATAATAAACGTAGTTTCATACAAAAACACACTCATACCGGAAGCACTTGATGAATGAGATTCAGCAATAAGCAGCCGCTGAAAACCCAAAACCGTGTTAATTAACTCGTAAAAGAATAAAATACAGAACATCCCCAATACATACGGAAAATTAAATAACATTACAAGACCAGACCAAATACCACTTTCAGATTTACCATGTTTTTGTCTTTCTTTTTCGACCTTGTACACAGCTTCATACCCATGCAAATACCTCCCCGGCACCTTGCGCATGAGCAGTAATATACAAATGGGAATACATAAGGATGCTACTGATGCCGCCACTAGCAATATTTGATGTTTGACAACATCCATCATCAATGTTGCTTGAGAAGAATGCCAACGTAAAACACCCATAGAAAAAAGCGCGGCTAATATACCCCCGACCTTTGATCCCGCAACCATAAGACCGTAATTTTTCTTTGCGGCATTTTGATCGGAAATTGAGTTTGCAAAAGCCCAAAACACACTCACTACAAAGGGCGAGTACGCCTCAATAAAGAAATAAAACAACCACCCGAATATGCGATAACAACTCAGCTCCGTATTAAGCATACCTATACCTGGTGACCCCAAAAAATAAGCAAAGGCAAGGCCACCAATACCATAAAAAAGACTCGAAGCTATCAATAATTGATAACGTCTCAACCTGTCAACCATTTTAGAATACAAGAACAAAGGAAGAATAAGCGCAAATAAAGCTAATATTCGAGCCCAAGGTTGATATTCAGCTCCAACTATCTTAGTAAATACCGTATCACGTAAATCTCGTGTAATCGTATACCCCGTAATAACAAAGAAGTATGCCATGGATAAGAACATTAATTTTAAACGTTCCTGTGGCTCAACTGACAACATAGAACCAAAAAACTTTTTTAAAAAACTCATCTGCCCCGCCTCTCAGCTAATCACAAAGCAACACAACGCTAACCATACAAAAAAAGGCTTACTTTAACCAATTAAAGAAAGCCTTCTAATCTACGATACATAACGAAAACCGTGCCTCAAAAACCTTTCTCCCGACCTCATGGATGCTCTCAACATATAACCCCTTTTATGCGCCTAATTTGAATAACAGATTTGCCCTAAACAACCCTCTTACTACATGCATTTCGCTTACATAGTATAAGCATTATTAGTTTTTTGTACAAAAATTTTATCAATATTGTTACACTTGGCGATGCACTATTTTTATGTTTCAAATTGAAATATTCAAATCGATATGAATACAAAAAATACAATATCAGGATAACAATGCGGAGATTATCTTCAAAAACACTGTATCAACTATCTATCAAAGTATGTACCTACTATTTAAAATAGCACTACTATAGGCATTTAACCTGGAAAACTTGCCAAATGTTAAAAATGATTTATGATATATATTAAGAGTATGTTGAAGTTCTTAGTTCTCCATAAAAATATAGAACTGGAACGGTGGAGATGCAGGTTGACAATTAGTCTATCAAAGATACCCTAGTACATCATATTGATAAAGATAAACCTGTACATAAAGTACATACTCATAACGTTAGGAATGAATAGATATGGTTGATACTGAACGCTTCGACTCAGAAAACACGTCTCATGAGACAGTGCCTTCGGGACAAGATAGGTTAACATTGGTTGAAGAACAAGGCATTTTATTACCTCTCCTACCTCTGAAAAATGTTGTTATGCTTCCCAAGAGCATTCAACCGATTCTTGTAGGCAGAAAAGCTTCGATGGCTGCTGTTGAATATGCCTTAGCACACGACAAAGCCATATTTATTACAGCACAAAAAGATGCCAACATAGAAACTCCTACCCTATCCGATGTATACGCTTATGGTACCAGATCAACAATCTTACAAGTTATGAGATTGCCTAACGGTTCCATTAAGATTTTTGCAGAAGGCATCTGCAGGGCAAAGGCACTAAAAGCACAAGAAATGAATGGTTTCTTGGCAGTGGTCTGCGAAGATATTCCAACGCATGACCTTACCTTAACAATAGAAATTGAAGCACTATGGAGACAATTAAAGGAACTCTATATTGCATATACTAAGCTTAATGAAAAAGCACCTATAGACATAATGTCTTTGGCAAGAACTCCGCAAGATATGGACTATATTGCCGATACTATAGCAGTTCATATCCAACTGAGCTTTGATGAGCGACAAACATTACTTGAAACGTCATCTCTTTATGAGCGACTCCTTAAGTTATGCTCATATATACAAAAAGAAATAGAGATACTTGAAACTGAGCAACGCATTAAAGGACGCATCCAAACTCAGGTAGAAAAAAGCCAACGTGAATACTATCTCACTGAACAGATGAAGGCTATTCAAAAAGAATTGGGCCGTGACGATCAAGCTGTAGAAGTTGCTAATTTAAAAGAACAGATAAAAACAATAAAATTATCTGAAGAAGCTCGCGAGAAGGTAGAAAAAGAACTACACAGACTCGAACAAATGCCGCCTTTATCCGCAGAAGCTGTGGTAAGTCGTAATTACATTGATTGGATAATATCTCTTCCTTGGGAAAAACGTACTAAGGATACCATCAGTATCAAACAAGCTGAAAAAATACTTAATGAGCACCATGCCGGGCTCAAAAAGGTCAAAGAGCGTATTATCGAATTTTTAGCTGCAAAAAAATTCGCGAAACAAATTGGCCATTCTCCTATAATTTGTCTTGTCGGACCTCCCGGTGTAGGAAAAACATCGCTTGCAAAGTCCATTGCTGACAGTTTAGGGCGTTCATTCGCGCGTATATCACTGGGCGGCGTTAAGGATGAAGCTGAAATAAGAGGCCACCGTAGAACATATATTGGTGCATTGCCCGGTAAGATTGTTCAAGCAGTTAAAAAGGCAAAAACCATGAATCCGGTCATTTTGCTCGATGAAATAGACAAAATGGCAAAGGATATTCAAGGCGATCCTGCCTCAGCTTTACTTGAAGTTCTTGATCCGGAACAAAATAGAACATTTACCGATCATTTTCTTGATATAGAATTTGATCTCTCAGATGTTATGTTTATAGCAACAGCCAACTCGTTAGAGCGTATTCCATTACCATTATTTGATCGTATGGAAATTATTCAACTTTCCGGTTATACAGAAGAAGAAAAACTCGATATAGCAAAAAAATTCCTGATTCCTAAAAATTTGTCTGAATACGGGCTGGATAGTACACAATTCAAAATAGCTGATGAACAAATTCGTACTATAATTTTACGATACACACAGGAAGCCGGCGTAAGGCAACTAGAGCGCATCATTACAAAGCTCATGCGCAAAACTATTCAAGAATTACTTAAAGATAAAAAGATTCAATCTGTACATATAACAGAAGAACAGATACAAGAGTGGCTTGGCTATCCGAAATTTAGGAAAACAAGTCTTAATGAGCGCAAAGAGCGTATTGGTATTGCAACCGGATTAGCCTGGACAGAATTCGGAGGAGACGTACTTGAAATTGAAGCAACCGCAATTCCAGGTAAAGGCTCCTTACTTCTCACGGGACAACTTGGCGAGGTTATGCAAGAATCAGCTCAAGCAGCTTTAAGTTACATTAGATCAAGAACAAACGAGCTAGGACTTAAGAATTCTTTTTATTCTACCAAAGATATTCATATTCATATCCCAGAAGGAGCTACCCCTAAAGATGGTCCTTCGGCAGGTATTACCATGTGTGTTGCTTTAATATCCGCACTTACCAAAACAAGTACACGGCCTCATCTTGCTATGACCGGTGAAATTACACTGCAAGGAAGGGTTCTTGCTATCGGAGGATTAAAAGAAAAATTATTAGCAGCACGGCAACATGAAATTAAAGAAGTTATTATTCCTAAGGAAAATGAAGACGACGTTCATGAAATAAAAAAGGAGATAGGAATCGCTGATATTAAAATTACCATGGTTTCAACAATGGATGAAGTTCTACAGCACGCTTTTTCAACTCCAATCCTAAAATCCAAAAAACTTAAATCCAGTAAGAGAAAAACAAATCGTTCATAAATATAATTATTTTTAACCCATAACTCACAAGGAGTTCTCATGAAAAAAGTAGTATATACAACTTTATGTATTACTTTCGTTCTTGCCTTATCAGGATGCCAATGTTGCAAAGAAGAACAAGCCGAAGTTAAACAACAAGAAGTTCCTGCGGCACAGCAAGAAGCTGCAAAGCCAGCTGAGACTACTGAAACTGTAACTACAGCTGAAGTTACAGATCAAAAACCAGCTGAAGCTCAAATTCCTGCAAAATAAGCTAGCTTACAATACTTTTTTTCAAACCCTCCTTGTCTGGAGGGTTTTTTATTATGTTGTACATAATCATCACAGTTTCTTCTAATGAATAAGCTTCATTATCAATGACAATTGCACCTTCAGGAACCCTAAGAGGTGCTATCGCGCGACTCATATCACGCTCATCACGTACACGCAACTGTTGCAACGCATCTTTAAGACTAATCGACTTGCCCCGTAAACTTTGGTCATGCATCCATCTTCGTGCTCTTGTTTCTAAGGAAGCCGTTAAATAAAATTTAAAATCAGCATAAGGAAATACAACTGACCCGGAATCGCGACCATCAATAACAAGATCCTGTTTTTTACCTATTGCACGTTGTACCTCAAGAAGGACTTTTCTTATTTCACCATTGGCACTCAGAATGGATGATGCTTGATCAATATCCGCGTTAGCTTTTAAATATTTTGTAATTTCTTTATCGCAATAATAAATATGAGGATTCTCTAAATCATCAATTGAATACATTAAACTATCAAGCGCAATGGTGTGTATATCTTGTTCTGTAACAGCATGAATAGTTTTAATCGTATAGCCACTATTGTTCATTAATATATATGCTAATGCTCTATACAAAAAGCCGGAGTTAAGATAAAAAAAACCTAATTTACGGGATAACATTTGTGCTGTGGTTGATTTCCCACTTGCGGTAGGTCCATCAATCGTAATTATCATGTATTTCCTATAGAAATATCGACACCTTGTAATTCAACCGTAACTCGTCCATTCCAACAATTCTCCACTACATAAGCCGCAAGGTCAAATGGTTGTTCACCACAATCAAGTAACACTTGGTATAATTCCGGCCTATTGAAAAATATGACAGGCTTGACAACACCATCCGCAAAAACATGACATTTTACATGCTGATCTTTTAATAATCCCGGCTTTTGGACCTGCACAACATCCCGAATGTAAAAAAGAGGCTGCTCATTTTCATGACCAAAAGGTTCAAGATGGGACATATCAGCAATAAATTTACGTGATAATTCTGTTAATTGAACCGTAGCATCCAATATAAGCTTTTGCTGCAAATCGAATGGTGTTAATCGCTCAGCAATACTCTTTTCTAAACGCTCTTTGAGTAATCCAACCTTATCAACAGATAAACTGAGACCGGCCGCAGCAGAATGTCCCCCATAATTGCAAAGTATATCTGCATTCTCATCTAAAGCTTCGAACAAATTAAAGGCAGGAATAGAACGACCTGACCCTTTGAGTAATCCATCTTTTGTATGGTGAAATAAAAGAGTCGGCTTGCCATACATAGCTACAAGACGTGAAGCAACAAGTCCAATTACTCCAACAGGCCACGCAGGATGAGATGCCATAATGATATTTTCAGTAGAAATATCAATACGCTTTTTATCAATTGCAGCCTGTACATCATACAAAATAGTTCGCTCCGTCTGTTTTCTTGTTTCGTTAAGTTGGAATAATAATGAACCAACTTCAGCAACAACCCTGCTATCTGACCCAATTAAAAATGGTATAGCTTGTCGTGGATCAGAAAGTCGCCCTAGTGCATTAAGCTGTGGCGCAATTGAAAAACCTATATCTAAAGAACTTAAATATTCTTTTTCAAGATTGTTATTCTGCTTAAGTACTTGTATTGGCAAACTCATGTTTTTATTAATATAAGCCATCCCATGTCGTACCCAATAACGATTTTCATCCTTCAATGGAACAACATCAGCTATGGTACCTAACGCAAGCAGTTCATATACTTTATCAGGAATCTGACGTTTAAATTCTTGAAACAATAAGGACATAACTTTAAACGCAACACCTACTCCCGCAAGATATTTGCAGGGATACTGACAATCTGCCCTCATGGGGTTTACAATTGCGTACGCTTGAGGAAGCTTTGATGAAGGTCGATGATGATCAGTAATTATCAAATCTATACCAAGTTTTTTGGCTTCTTCAGCAGCTTCAAACGCTGTTATGCCATTATCAACTGTGATAATAACATGATATCCGTTACGAGCGGCTTTTTGAACAGCTGTAACCGACAGGCCATAGCCATCGAACATGCGATTAGGTAGATAAAAATTAACCTTAGCGCCAAGCACCAATAAGCAATACATAACCAGCGATGTAGCCGCCATCCCATCAACATCATAATCGCCAAAGACTAAAACACGTTGCCCATGCTCTATCGCTACACGCAATCTTTCTACCGCTTGTATGGCATCTGCCATAAGCTCCGGTTGAGGAACAACTGCATCATATGAAGTAAAAAGAAAAGAATATATGTCATCTTTTGTTAAAAAACCACGCCCAAGCAATGTTTGTATTATTGGAGTAGATATATTGTAATGAGACGCTAATTCAAGCATATTTTGGCCATAATCCTTTGGCAGCATCCAAAGATATTTGGCTCCATGAATATATTTTGTATCTTGTTCCCCATGTCCAATAGTCACAAACATCCTTCCTTCATGTATGATATGTACAAAAAAACTAACTTTTAGTATACGTTAATGAAAGCTAACAGAAAAGAATTCTTATGTATATAAGGCTATAATATGTACAAAAAGTTAAGATATGTACTCTATGTATTTTTTTTAACAATACACACACTCATAAAGACAAGTAACTTTGAATTATATAATGCACAACCATACCCCATATATTATGCAATACAAAACTCAACGTTACTCAATAACGAACAAGCTTTCCAACAACTTCCCGCCTATGCCTATGTTAACCTACAACTTGAAAACAACACTATTCAACTTATTGCCTTGAAAGAGCTCCCCGTTACGCAACAAAAAATCACAGTCATAAAATTCGAACCACAACAAGCAACAACAAACATCTATGTAAAGACTCATGAAACACATGATGGAATTCTTAATATCATTCCTCAAAGCAAAAATCCTTTACACCAGGCTCAAACTGTCGGGCAATTAGAACTAAAAAATTGTATATCGCCTTATGAAATATGGAAAACTACACTGATATATACACCTCACCTAAAGCAGATCGAACAAGAAATACCTTCACACAATACAGAAACGAAAACCGAACCACAAGAGTCCCTCACAACCATATGTGCCACAACCTGCTCAGACAATGTCACAACAACAGATTCACAATCTCCGCTACAAGACACGCCTGATGAGATACAAACAAATACAGGTACTATTCCTCCTCTATAAATCAAAATAGAGACTAAATCAAAATAGGGACTGCAATAACTTAACTAATCGCCATTAAAAACACTAATTATTCAATATAAATACAGGATAGTAAAATTCTATTGATTTTTCATTTTCATATTTCCTATTATAAATATGAGGGAAATTAAATAAGAAAGGAGTGCCTCATATGAATAGTTTAAAAATCTGGATTTTCACATTGATAACATTAGGAACAACACTATTCATTCAAAATCAAGTCAACGGCTATACGTGCACCTTAAAAAATGAATCTTATGCTACTATTGTCGTAGAATTTTATCGCTATACAAGGCCTTCTTCCGGCAATATTACCGTTATGCCTGGTGAAACCGGACAATGGAATGCCGGAACATGCGCCCTTATTTTTCCTTGCTCAATATCAGGCATACGAATCAAAAGTATGAAGTGGGGGAATCGTGATGTCCCTGGAGCAGCAGGAGCAGGTGAAGAATGGGGAGGACTTAAATCCCATGCCGCGTCACAAACATGGGTAATGACACAAGAATTTATGACAAACGCTGAAGGAAAAACAGATCGCGTCAGGTTCCATTTACGCCGTGAACCGGCAGGCGTTGGAGGAAGCACGTACCCTGGCGGTCACATTTGGAGCTCAGAACCTATAAGTATTAGGTAAAAGGAAAATCAATGAACAAAAGATACATAACATACATCATCTGTATAACTACCATGGTTACTTTCCTGAACCAGCATGCCTCACCTGTACAAGGCTTTGTACCAAAGAATAATACTGAGCGAAACGAAAATTGTTACGCATACCTAACAGGTGACCCGCAAACTTTGTTTCAGATTATGACAACAAACGCCAAACCTTTTAAAATTGATACCAATGGCATGGTTCCTCAAGTTTTTGGCAGCAGCCGTGCGGATGCCGCATTACAATCAGCACTTGAATACGGACCCGAAAAATATTATGCCCCTTCAAAGCGTATTGGCGCCCGCCCATCACTCTCACACTTTCAGAGTATAAAGATGGCAAGAAAAGCCAATGGAACCCGTCCTGAATTTATACTCATAGCAGCAGGAGACTCAAGGTCATGGAAATCGCACCTATTTGTAGCTCAACACCCTGCAAATGCTCCTTTAACTGATCAATGGAAAGTAATAAAAGATATTATACTCAATGAAAATCCGGATGAGAATGATCTTTGGCACCCTGGTGGCATGGATATATCAGGAAACTACCTGGCTATACCCGTCGAAGATTTTATAATCAAAGAATATCTTTCGAAAGAGCTATACCCGGGAGTATTAAAACACTACGAACCCAGAAGCAAAATCATGTTTTTTGACATTTCTGATCCAATGTATCCAAAGCGACTTCCTGTGGCAATTGAACGTAACAGCGGCTGGTGCCCAGCGGTTGCATTTACACGATTAAATGATGGCCATTACCTCATATACATAGCAGGAGCGGGGGAGATCTATATCTCCAAAACAACAAAGATCACCGATGGTTTTAACCACACTGGAACAATTGACGGTATCCCAGGCCAAAACGCAAGCTTCATTACCATAGGCCCTGCAGGAGACCTCTATATAGTAGCAACGGAGAATAATAATAAAGCCACCCCTATCATTGCAGGAGACAATATAGCCCGCTTATTTAAGTTTAACTTTGATGCAAAAACAAAAACTGGCTCACTCCCCTATATAAGCGAACGAATATGCGATTGTGGCGGTGGAGGTATATTCGGACTTGGGAGTAATTTTGGATGCAACTTTAATGCCGCAGCAAATGTAACTCCTATGGGAGGACTTCTTGGTATATATCACTATGTAGTTGACGGAAAGTATTTAAGCTGCACGCTCTTCGGACCGGAAATAGAAAAAAGCCCGGAAAAGAGAGTAGAAGAATTAATTGATATTTTGGAAGATTTAAACATGTAAAAACAAAAGATTTATAGTGAAAGGAGCCAATATAAAATTAACCATGGTTTCTATACAAAAAGGTGGTTGAGTACCAGTCAAAAAAGAAAGGAGAACGTATTATGAAATCTCACTTGATACTTGCAGTTTCTTTGTTAGCTGCTCTGCCAGCAACAACAGGATTTGCCAGCGCGCAATATTATCATGCACGCACAAAACCAATCAAAGTTGATTATAACTTTGAAGTAAGAAATGGTGGACATGCACCAATCTATTATCGTTATGCACTTCAGAATGTCACTATTGGCCCTCTGCTACCGCCAGTCATAAATCCCGATACACCATGGAGGGTTTTAGATAACAAAAATGGCTTTAATAGCACAGTCGACGGAACTCTCATTCTTCAACTTTCAGCCGATAAAGACGGCGCAAATCCTACAATGTTGATTTTCAGGGCGCAAGCCTCTCTTGGTCCTCGTTCACGCGGACCAAGAACATGCTTTATTACAGCACGTGTTGTACATCCTGAAATGAAGATTGTTGTAACTCCACAAAACATTAGTGAATATGGCCGCAAGACAGGACAAGCTATGTCAGAACACAGATTACCTCTTGATAGAAACCTAACAATGGAAGAATTGAACAAATATGTAATTATTCCAGCAGATAAGGCCGCAGAATACATGGCTCCACGTCCGGCAGCTACACCGACAGTTGAACAAAGAACTGAACCGGCAAGTGAACATGAAGAAGAAGTAACTCCTCTGGTAAGGAGGCAGCATGGAGCTCTTGCTCAAGAATTAGGATTGGACAAACCGCTTGAATAATAAAGTCTTATAATCGAAACAAAGAAGGCAGGAACTCACTTTGAGTTCCTGCCTTCTTTGTTAACGTTTTTTTAACGCAGGGAACAAAATAACATCTTTAATCGATGTAGTATTTGTTAACAACATAGTTAACCTATCAATTCCAATGCCGGCTCCAACTGTCGGTGGTAACCCATATTCTAAAGCTGTGACATAATCGGCATCATAATAATGGGCCTCATCATCACCGCCGGCACGCGCAGCTGCCTGCTCGCGGAAACGATCTGCTTGATCAAATGGTTCATTCAGCTCATTATATCCGTTAGCAATTTCCATTCCACCAATGAAAAGTTCAAAACGGGGGACTACTGTATCATTATGTGGATCACGCTTTGTCAATGGCGAAATTTCAATAGGATAATCGGTAACAAATGTCGGATTAATGAGTTTTTTCTCTACGAGTTCTTCAAACAATCCGGCTAATTTATGGCCCCAAGATGCCTTACTATCAACGGGAATCGCATGTTTTTTTACCGTTTCTGTAATAGTATCATGTTCCAGTTCGCTCGCTGGTATACCACCATACTTGACTACTGCGTCATGCATACTAATACGTTCAAAAGGAGCTGTCATATCAATGGTCATCGAACCGTAAGACAAAACTAATGTCTTATTAACATGTTCAGCAACATACCGTAATAGCTGCTCAATAAAATCCATCATAAACCTGTAATCATGATGAGCCACGTAACATTCAACCATGGTGAATTCAGGGTTATGTCGTGTTGAGATACCCTCGTTTCTGAAATTACGATTGATCTCATAGACACGCTCAAAACCACCGATGACAAGTCGTTTTAGGTACAATTCAGGAGCTATACGCAAATAAAGATCCATATCCAACGCATTATGGTGCGTAACAAATGGTTTTGCAGCTGCACCACCAGGGATTGGGTGCAACATGGGAGTTTCTACTTCTAAAAAATCATGTTCATCGAAGTAGTCTCTCATTAGCCTGATCACGTGAGATCTTTTTTTGAATCTATTGAAACTTTCTGGATTCGTTATTAAATCGAGGTACCGTTGTCTGTAAATTGTTTCAATATCAGACAAGCCATGGAATTTTTCCGGTAGTGGATGTAAACATTTACTCAAAAGTGTATAGGTCGCAGCCCGCAGTGTAACTTCTCCTGTTTTAGTCTTAAATAAAGTGCCTTTGACCCAGATGATATCACCCAAATCAATAAAATTTTTAAACTGTTCGAATGTTTGTTCGCCTATTACATCCTGACGAATATATACCTGAATTCTTCCGGAAACATCTTGAATATGTATAAAAGCTGTTTTGCCATGCAAACGAATAGCCATAACACGCCCGGCTAAAGAATATTCAGGCGATTCTTCATTTTCTTTAAAACTCTCAACAGCTTGAAGGCATGATGAGTTTATTTCTTTAAATGAAGGCCAAGGGTCGATACCGGCAGCGCGCAAAGCTTCTACTTTAGCCTTTCTTACAGCATATTCTCGTGAAGCATCAATTTCTTGTGAAGATTGTTCTACCTTGTTATTATCTTCCATATAATTTCTTTCTCAATAAAACTTTATGTATGTACAGCACGTACTAAAATGCCATTGTTTTACAGTATACCAAAAAAGATATTTTTTACATCGAACAGTAATTTTGTTGGTATAAACGTAGCATACACTATACAATAAAAATAGCTGATGTCCTTATTTAATCAGAGGTACCCGTGAAAAAACTATATATATTAATTATTTTAATTATTTTTTTACCGTTGATGATCAAACCTTGCTCGACACGAGAAGCTCAACATAAGAATTGCACTTCTTGCGCCATACTTAAAGCCTCATATTATTGCACCATCTCTGAAGTCCTTGAGTTACTCGCTCGTGGAATTAATCCAGACTCAAAATGCCCCTATTATGCAAAAGCTATGAAAAAAATGCTTGCTGATGGCGACAGCTCATTGTACATACCGGATTGTGAAATAGATTCCAGCGATACTCCTTTACTTATTGCGATAAAAAAAGGGGATATCGTAACTATCGAAATTTTGCTAACACATGGAGCGGATCTTTTAGCAAAGGATAGCATAGGACGCGGCGCCTTACATCTAGCTAAAAATGCAACTATTCTTTCATACCTCATCAAACAACTTAAGCAACGTTTCGCGGCTCTTGCCTTAGCAACACACCCCCGACTTGGAGCAGACTCTCCGGCACAGTATTTAACACCTTTTCTCCTGAAAGATCTTTTTACGGTAATTATCGATAGCCAAGATAAGTATGGTAATACCGCTCTCCATAAAGCTGCAGAGAAAGGAAATCTCACATCGATTTTACTATTACTTTCCGCTAGAGCCAATGCTAATATACCGAACATACATGGTTTTACGCCATTGCACGTTGCCGCATATAGAAGTGACAGTGAAGCAATAAGCATTGCAAAAGCTCTGTTAGATCATGGAGCGCAACTTGAAGCAGAAACATACGATCATAAAAAAGTTTATTATTTTGCTGATTTTAACGGAGATCAAGAAAAATCAATGTTACACTTTTTACAAAGCTATAAGCAGTAATCATTCGCTATTTTGTTTATTACTATGGGCATATTGATTCATTAACTTTAATTCTTCAGGCCACTTCATTTCCTCTGCCCAATCAATAGGAGTTCGTCCATATTCCCTATCTTTAATGTCAACACGAGCACCTGATTCCAGCAGAACAGTAATAATTTGATGTACATTTTCCGCAGGATTCAGATGACCATTTTTCTTTGCAGATCCTTCACGCATACGTAGTGCCCAATGCAAAGGAGTCCTGCCCTTCACTTTGTCACTCATATTTACTTGAGCTCCGGCATGAATAAGCCTTTGCACGGCCTTAACATGCCCACCTGAAGCTGCATACATAAGCGCTGTAGAACCCTGATCATCCTGTTCATCAACAGGAGCACGGTAACGCAGCAGACTATCTATAAAGTCGTTCCGGCCTTTATATGAAGCCAACATCAAAGGGGTCCTCCCTTCTTCATTACGTACTCCAACATCGGCTCCTGCCTGCAACAACCGATTGAATAATTTAAGATCATTATGATTAATCGCATGGACAAGAGCAATGCCTTTAGCATGATTATCCACACCAGGTAAAAGATTATTTAATGTTTTATAATCTTTTCTGAAAGCAGCATTAACAAAAGCTTTATTATTATTCTGCTTGCCGGCACCAACAACATGCCATTCTTCGGAACCGAACAAGCTCGTCACACATGCAACTGATACTAAAACACACAATATGTAATTTTTCATAACATAAACCTCTCAAATAAAAAGAACCTGCGGGTTGCCGCAGGTCAAAATATACACTCATTTCAATAACGTTACTATTTCAAAGCCATATAATTCTTTAAAACCTGCTCCCAATTAACTACATTCCACCAGTTTTCAATATATTCCGAACGTCTGTTCTGATATTTCAGATAATAAGCATGCTCCCACACATCAAATACCATTATAGGAGTCATATCTTGCGCAAGGGGCACATCATGCCCAGAAGTATTTATTATAACTAATTTTTTCATTTTATCAACACAAAGCCACACCCAACCGCTTCCAAAGAACATTTTACATTCTTTAGAAAATTTCTCTTTGAAAGAAGAAAAACTCCCGAACTCATGTTCTATAGCATGGGCAAGCTCATCTGTTGGTTCATGCTGTTCGGTCTTACCAAGAATCTTCCAAAATAAACTATGGGCATAATGGCCACCACCATTATTTCGTACAGCAGTTCGAACGACAGCAGGGACCTTGTCTAAAGAAACAAGTAACTTTTCAAGAGGCATATCCTGAAATTCAGGACAATCTTCAAGCGCTTTATTAAGATTATCAACATAGGATTGATGATGTTTTGTATAGTGAATTTCCATGGTACGGGCATCAATAAAAGGTTCTAATTCATTATATGGATAGGGTAAAGGTGGCAATGTATACATTCTTTTCTCCTGAACATCATGTTTAAAATTTTTATTTTCCAATGCATAGACGACACTTATAATAACACATACAGAAAAAATCGAAATCCCAACAATTTTTCTATTCATATACACCTTTATTGAATATAAAATAGCTCTTCACCGGCACGAGCCATTTGTAATTGCTCACGCGCAACTTCTTCTTTATAAAATGGATCTGTTTGCCATGCGGCAAGTTGAGCTTCCAAATCCTGTACTTCTTTTTTTAACATGATAATATCCTGTTCAATTTTTCTATTTTCTTCACAGATTTTATTGTATCTATTAACACCATCCACACCCCAAAAATAGACCCCTCCAAAAATAACTATCTCTCCTAATAAAAAAAGCCTTGAAAGATATGCTTTGAATTTCATCATACGACTCCTTTGTACCATGTCCCTTTAATAATGAATCTAAACACATTCTTCCAATACTCTCAAGAAAATAGCTATGATATTGTTAAAGTTTTGAAACCAACGAAAGGAAAACATATGAAAAAAATCTCGTATTCGATAGTTCTTCTTTTATGGACATCTTTACTGTTTGCCCAGGATAAAATAAATGAACAAGAACCGCAACAAAACTTTGATAGCATAGTATATAATACTACGGGACTGTTTGCTCAAGTCGTTCAACTCGTAAAGCATAAACATTATCGCCCTACTAAGGACCTTGAAAACAGCTTTTATGAAGCCTTTGATACATTCTTAAATCATCAAGATCCCCACTCAGGTTTTTTTAATGCTAAAAGTTACAAAAATATTTTGAGCATGATGAGCGGTGAATTTTGCGGCATTGGAGTCGTTATAGATATCACCAGGCAAACTAAGGATAAGTTTCTGACAGTTGTCGATATCATCCCCGAAGGACCTGCAGAAAAAGCCGGCTTAAAGCCCTTTGATAAAATAGTTGAAATTGAAGGACAAATACTCGAAGGCATGTCAACAGAAGAAGCAACCGCGAAGCTCAAGGGAAAACAAGGCACAAAAGTTACTATCAAAGTATTACGCGATGCTAAGGGGCCGGATAAAGGGGACCTGCTTACCTTCACCATTGCCAGAGATGTTATTAAAGAACAAAATTCACGCTGTTTTTTGCTTAATGACCTCAACATCTGCTATATCGGCTTTAGCATGTTTACCGAAAATTCGGTTAATCAGATTGAAAAACTTTTTGAAGAGGCGCACAAGAAAAAATATAAAGGCATCATTCTCGACCTCCGTAATAATTCGGGCGGGTTACTACAAGCAGCCATTGATATCGCAGGTCTGTTTGTAGAAAAAGGAAGCCTTGTTTGTGTTACAAAAGATAGAAACAATAAAGAAATCGAGCGTTACGTTACCCGCAGAAAGCCAATCACCTATAGTACTCCATTTATTGTAGTACTTATTAACAACTATACCGCCTCTGCCGCAGAAATATTAGCCGGTGGATTAAAGATACACTCAGAAGCACAAAAGAAAGGAGACAAACCTGTTGTTATCCTTGTTGGTACAAAAAGTTTTGGAAAAGGATCTGTTCAAGAAATAATTCCTTTAAGCAACGACTGCGCGGTAAAAATTACTACATCGCTGTACTATTTACCTGATGGCAAATCGATTCAAGGAATAGGCATAGAGCCTGATGTTACGGTCGAAAAAACAATTCCTCTACCTGAACAAGTTGCATGGTTCAATGCAAATTATGGGCGAGAGCAGGCTTTAGCAAACTATATAAAACAAGACGAAAATGAAGTTAAAGAACACGAAACTAAACAATCTACACAACCAGAAGTTAAAGGATTACTTGAACGTACAAAAGAAATGCTTTCTTCCGATAATCAGGTTCAAGAAGCTATAACCATAATCAACATACTCAATGCCGTTAAAGCTATAATGCCCAAACTTGTAAATACACGTGCAAGCGCTGTTGAGTTTTTAAAGAACAACTTACACCCTCATAAAAAGATTGAACTCACGGAAATAAAAATTTAAGGCTTATGCATTTGAAAGCAGTTTTCAATAATGCCATTGTGTACTACTGCAACTGGCTTATTGCAATCAAAATAAGGATGCGCATTATTCTCGGTTACAGCGCCGCGTGTTGACCAACGTGTATGCCCTATACCTACCTGGCCGTCAGTGGGATCATGTAGAAGTCTTGCTTCTAAACTTTCTAACCACCCTACGGCTTTCGCATACAACAGTCTTGAATGCTGAGGACTTATACAGGCACACCCTGCAGAGCCATATCCTCGATACTCGAGGCGACGCAATCCTTCATAACAGACCTGCGGCATACCTACTTGCCCGGATATTCAACAACACTGCAGATAGCTCAGACTTTCTCATTATTTGGCAAAGAGCATATAAATACCCAGCCAAGCAATGGAATTAACGTTTGACGAATTGGAATCTACGTCTTGCGGCCTTCCGACCGTATTTTTTACGTTCCTTGCGGCGGGAATCAACAGTCAACATGTTATGTTGGCGTAACAAAACACGTGTGGATTCATCAACGCTTACTAAAGCTCGCGCGATTCCCAACTGAACAGCACCGGCTTGAGAATGCATTCCACCACCAATAACATTGACCTCAACATCGTAACGTGAAGCAGCGGGAATTACTTGAATTGGAGCTGCCGCCTCCTTGCAATTAAGTTCGGTATCAAAATAATCGGTATGTTTTTTACCATTGATAAAAATATTACCTGAACCACGAACCAACCAAACACGGGCAATAGAAGTCTTACGACGACCTACACCATGAGCCAACTTTGATCCTTTGACAGACTTGCCTTCTTCCAGTTTGGTTTTTACTTTTTCAATTACCATACAAAAACATCCTTAACGTAGTACGTAAACATTGGATTTTAACATCAACCGAGAATCACTATCCTAAATAATGATAATAAATAAGCTAAAAAAGTCAAAAAATGGAGCCGATGGTCGGATTTGAACCGACGACCTACTGATTACGAATCAGTTGCTCTGCCACTGAGCTACATCGGCATTTATGAAAACTCCTCTTGCCTGCGCTCTTCAAACAACTCTTGGCACAAAATACAACGCGCAGCATTAGGATAAGATTTCAAACGTTTTTCTGAGATAGGCTCATGACAATCTATGCAAATACCATAAGTACCATCTTCAATCATATCCAGAGCTTTTACTATGCGATTATACTCTTCAATCCTAGAATCTTGCAAGGAACTACTTAACAGCTCCATTGTAGAAGTTAATGCTTGGTCCCCTAAATCTTGGACTTCGTCAGAAAATTTTTCTTTGTATAAACGCATCAACTCTTCTTGCAATTCTTGCCGTCTATTAATAAGCTCTTGCTTTACCTTACCAATGTCAGCAACTTTTGCACTGTTTTTCTTCATAACTCTTCCTTCTTTTTTCGCCTATCCTTAAAAAAGCATTTCAATAATGCTGCCGACTCTTGTTCACAAACACCAGCAACAACATTCACAACGTCTTCTTTGTATACCGAAAATCTACTGTCTTTGTCAACAACCTGATATCCGAACAAAGGTGACTTCGCCCCAAAAACAACCCCTGCGCACCTGCTCAATTGTATTAAGTGCATACACATTGCACAAGGCTCAAGAGTTACATAAACCCAACAACCATTGAGTCGCCAATCACCGAGCTTTTTGCCTGCTTTGGCGATAGCACACATTTCGGCATGGAAAGCTTGGCTTGATCTCTTTTCAGTCTTATTATAGCCTCGCCCAAGTATTGCCCCCTGCGCATCAACAACAAGCGCTCCTACCGGAACTTCGTTATGGGCATAGGCCAACTGAGCTTGCCTAAGAGCACGCTTCATAAAAAAAACATCCTGCTCAAAGCCAAATTGACTTTTCACTGAATCAATCCTTAAATTTTTTATTTTTTTGTTAAAACAGTACATTGATTTTACATATAGAAATAATAATTTCAAGATTTTTTTACAATAATGCAGGTCAGAAGGCATTGCCAACATCCTATAAAAAGCATATTTATTAGGCATATTTCAGCTACAAAAATTAGTTTTTCTGGACTCCTTATGGTATATTAAAGTAGCATTATGATCTACCTATAACACCAGGCAACTTAAGTTGGAGTGCGAAAGGAATCCAGGAGAAAAAATGGCAAATCAATCTTCAAAACCAGAGTATAGAGCAGAATCTATCCGTGTAATAGAAGGCCTTGAAGCCGTAAGAAAACGACCGGCCATGTATATCGGCTCAACGGGCCCGCAGGGATTACATCACCTGGTGTACGAAATTGTCGATAACTCGGTCGACGAAGCTCTTGCAGGCGAATGCAACAACATAAAAGTAATATTACACGCAGACGGTTCTTGTTCCGTCGAGGATAATGGGCGTGGTATCCCTACCGGTATACACCCTACCGAAGGCATCTCTGCAACGGAAGTAGTTCTTACTAAGTTACATGCCGGTGGAAAGTTTGATAAAGATACCTATAAATTTTCAGGCGGTCTTCATGGTGTAGGCGCCTCAGTTGTTAACGCCTTATCGGAAACTTTCGAAGTAACAATATTCCAAAATAATACAATACACCAGCAAACATACAAAAAAGGAAAACCTCTCGCTCCTTTAGCCATAACCGGAGCAACTGATAAGCGCGGAACTCTGATTCGCTTTTATCCGGATCCTGAAATTTTTAAAGAGACTACAGAGTTTAACTTTGATACATTATCTACGCGCCTACGTGAGCTTGCATTTTTGAATAAAGGTCTGCATATCGTAATTACGGATGAACGCGCGAATAAGACAAATGACTTTTTCTTTGAAGGCGGCATTAAGACGTTTGTAGAATATGTTAACGCTAAAAAAACAGTACTGTTTCCTGAGATTATTTATTTTCAGCAAGCCGACAGCAAAAACGAGCTGGAAATTGCCATGCAATACAATGACGGGTATGGTGAGCAGCTGTATTCCTTCGTTAATAATATTAATACCGTAGAAGGAGGAACTCACGTTTCAGGTTTTAAATCAGCACTTACCAAAGTTTGCAACAAAAGAGCTAAAGAGTTAAACCTCGTCAAAGAAGGCGACGCTTTTTCGAGTGAAGATATTCGCGAGGGGCTTGTTGCTGTCATAAATCTCAAGGTTCCGGAGCCACAATTTGAAGGACAAACAAAAACTAAACTCGGCAACAATGACATTAAAGGCATCGTAGACTCTTGGACATTTGCGGCATTGGACAAATTTTTTGAAGAAAATCCCGCTACAGCAAAAAAGATTCTCATAAAAGCTGAAACTGCAAAAAGAGCTCGCGAAGCCGCACGTAAAGCACGTGATTTAACCCGCCGCAAGAACGTTTTAGAATCAGCAGTTTTACCCGGTAAATTAGCAGACTGCTCAAATGAAAATCCTGCAGATACTGAACTTTTTATTGTTGAGGGTGATTCCGCAGGCGGTTCGGCAAAACAAGGACGTGATAGAGCAAATCAAGCAATCTTACCACTGCGCGGTAAAATCTTGAATGTTGAAAAAGCTCGTATTGATAAAATTTTGAGCAGCGAAGAAATTAAGGCACTTATTGCCGCTATCGGATGTGGAATAGGCGAAGACTTTGATGCCTCTAAAGCACGTTACCATAAAATTATCCTCATGACCGACGCGGATGTTGATGGTGCTCACATCAGAACACTCCTTCTTACCTTCTTTTTCAGGTACATGCGACCGATCATCGAAAAAGGGTATGTGTATATCGCCCAGCCACCTTTATATAAAGTTAAAATCGGCAAGAAAGAACAATACCTCAAAGATGATAAATCATTTAAAAGATTTTTGTTTGATTGGGCAAAAGAACAAACAATACTCACCATCAACAACAAACCATTAGAAACAACACAGTGGAACCAATACTTAGAAACACTTTTGGCATATGATGAAAAGCTCAGTAAAACAAGTTCTACGCTTCCTCTCGATTTGCATATAACTCATGATATAGTTCGCTTATTGTATACAACACAATGGACAACTGAGTCCGGCATTGATGCTCTTTTGGAAAACCTCAAGAAACATTTTAAAGATTTCACCGTCACATACAAGCCAGCTGTTATGCAGGAAGGATCAGGTTCTAAAGTAGAAATTCCTGCGCACATCACTTTTACAAGCAAGGGTGCTAATTGGCTTATTCCGTTATCATTCTTTGAATCTGGAGAATCACAAACATTAGTATCATTAATGGCAAAAATCAGCCCATTAGAAGAATCAACCTGGACACTACAGATAACCGGCAAAGAAAAAACGCTATCAGGAACAGGCCTAATACACCTCATAAAAACACTGTCAGAAATCAGCAAACCATATATGCATATCCAACGCTACAAAGGTCTTGGTGAAATGAACCCGGATCAGCTATGGGAAACTGCAATGGACCCAAAACAACGTTCATTATTACAGGTCAAAATTGAAGATGCCATAGCTGCGGACGCATGGTTTAATACGCTGATGGGCGAAGACGTTACAGGAAGAAAAGAATATATTGAAGAGTATGGCCATTTTGCTAAAAACATTGATATATAAGGAGATGTTAATGAACAAACAAACATTACAGTTAACCGCACTGTTTAGCGGCATTCTTTTAGTATTCTCACTCCATGCTAGTCAACCGATTGAATTAACGGAACTTGCAATTCAAGCGCAAACAAAATTTGACAGAGAACAAACACGTGAGTACAAACAACGTCTTAAAGAGCGTAAATTTACTCACAAAAAACCTTCTGAACAATATTGCTCAACCGCTGAAATGAGAAAACTCGTTCAATCTACACAAAGTCGTCAACATACGTTATATGAACGTGAAAAGCAAAAAATGCAAAGACAGCTTTTGGCTGCAGTTAATACAGCTATTACAACAACACTGCAAAGACGCGG
>CAZQNW010000005.1:0-6217 GCA_964595035.1 uncultured Pseudomonadota bacterium | reverse complement strand
TTTAAACCAAAATTTAGTGGCTCTAAAGAAGATTTAGGCAGGACACTCAGGCGTTACTTTTTCGAAAAAGTAAAAAAAGAAAAAAATGCAGACCTGATTGCTCTCGCACACCAACAACAAGACCAACAAGAAACCTTCTTTTTACGTTTAATACGTGGCGCCTCTCTATCGGGACTTACAGGAATGAGACCACGTCATGGCTATTACATCAGACCTTTCCTTGGTACAAGCCACACTGATATCATAGCGTATTTAGATGCTCTACACGTCCCTTATCTCATTGACCCAAGTAATGAATCGGACACCTATCTGCGCAATAGAATACGCAACCATGTATTACCGGCATTACGTTCAACTGACAACCGGTTCGAACAAAATTTCGAGCGTACGCTGCAGCACCTTAAAGATGCCGATGATTTCTTGGATAAACTTGCAGATCAAACGCTAGCAACTATAAGTTCTTTTGCAGACAGAACATTAATCCTCGACACAAAAAAATTTGCTCAACTGGATCCTGTGCTCCAAAAAAGAATTATCATTACTTGGCTTATTCGCGAACATGTCCCATTTACCCCTACCGATAGATTTATTAATGAAATTATAAAATTCATGCTTATCCCTACAGGCAAAACTCACCGTATACATCAAAGCTGGGCAATTGCCAAATACAAAGGATTAGCTCAGATTCACCATACAAAACTTTGTTAACAGCGATCATCGTTGGATACAACATTTCAAACATTTTTATATATTTTTTAAAATTAAGCCGCATCAATTCCTTTCATTAATGGATTACATTGAGTATCCTTATTGATAATTAAAAACAAGGAGTATGTATGCAATACAGAAGCTATCATGAAGGCGTCATTATAACATTGATTGTCTTACTCACACTGTTATTGCATGTTATTATACTTTCTATGCTTTTTATATTTACGCGCCGTCAAGACAATGAACCGCTCCGTTTGACACCACAACATAAAGTTGTTGAATATTTACTCGACTCTTTAGCTCAAGCATCAACTCCCACACCTTCAAACACATCGAAACAATCGCCCAAAGAAGAGCCTGAGGAAGACAAAGATCATTATACGTTACAACATGCAATTTCTTATGGCTCTAACGCGCAAGGCTCTATCGTTGCACCGGGTGAAGAAAGTACAGGAAAGAACAAACAAGATAACATGCCACAACCCCAACACAAAGAAGCTAATCGGGCTAAACAACAGGAAGAGCCAGAGTTTAACCATACCAACCCGGTACAACCACAACCTGAACCTCATGAGCTTAATCAACCTACAACCCCTCCAAACGTATATGACGCACTACAATCAATGGTAGATAATTCCGGAACATCATGGGTTTCACAAAAATCTGCTCAACAACAAACTCCCAGCCCTAAGCCAAGCACATCAACAAGCCAAAAAACAGAAAATACTGGACAAGCGGCACCCAAAAAACAATTAACACTTGCCGATATCACACAAAGCTACATAAAACAAGTCAGAAAAGAGCAAGAATCGACATCCAATTACACGTATAACCCGACAGGTCATAATACAACGGCACGCCATGGAGCTTATGCCCCACCAACCGATGGTATAGCTTTAGCTGAACAAATTTATGCAAGTAAATTATATAACCTGCTTGAACAATCGGCTATGGCATATTCAAGCCAAATATATTCGTGTAGAGACTTAGAAATGGAAACGGTCATAGAAGTAACCATAGAAAAAAGTGGGAAAATCCTTGATGTAGCTCTCAAACCAGAAATACCCGAAAAAGATATGCAAAATGCTTTATGCCTTATCGTAAAACGCGTTGGCCTCTTTCCGCCGATACCTAAACAATTTCATAAGCAACGCATCATACTCAGTATCCCGATCCGCATACGAAGCAAACAAGGCTTCGCCTCATATCGACTACTTTATGGCATGCAAACCGCATAAACGATCTAATACTATAACCTGTACAGATGCGTTATTTCGGCAAAAAACTACCTGAAATACGGCAAAATTATAGTCCATACTGAAAACTATATTAAATTTATTTTAAAAAATAATTTGACAATTTAATAATATTACAATAAGATAATTTCAAGAACTGAAATTTTAAATAAAAAAAGATCTGAAAGTATACTAATAGATATTAATAACAAATGGAGGAAGTATGTCATATCATTTAACACGATTATGGAACCTACAAAAGCTACGTCCGAATAAAAACAAATTAACTTTATACTTTAAAGCATCACATTTTTTAAAGAAAATATGGTGCTTTATTTTTGCACCCTATCTCAAGCAAAAAAAGACATACAAAAGTATTATCATTGAGTTACTCAAAAAATTTCAACAGTCATCAGTATTTATTTTTAAACACAAGGAGACATTGGAAAATATAAAAGTCTAAGGTAGAACATCGAATATTAATATGTAAGTACAATATAATTATTTGGAGGTATCATGTTACTTAATAACTCTTATACAAATGAACAATCATTAAATCGCAATAACAGATCAAAACGAATTAAATCATTACTATTCCTTTCATTGAGCTGCATTGCGCTTTCTTATGCACCAAAGAGTAGCGCTATGGGTCTAATAACTGAGCTAAAAGTTTTAGTAATTAAATTTTTAAAGGCTGCAGCAACTAAAGCAAAGGAGGAAGTAGTAGCGCATCCGATAGCAATAGGTACTACAATTTGTAGCACTGTGGCAACAGGATTGAACTACTACACAACCAGCAAGAAAATCAAAGGGCTAGATGAACAAAATAGGCTACAGGCAGCTACAATACAAGAATTAAGCAGACAACATAAAGAACTAACAGATCAACACTCTAAATTATTTCAAGAAGGAATTAATGCTGCCATGGCGAAACTTAGTGAGCAAAATCCAGGACTAATTGAAAGTATTAAGACAAGCTTAGGAACAGCTTTATCTTACGTAGCTACACCGGTAACTGGAGGTTGGGCTCTTGCAAAGAAAATACCACTCAAAAAATGCCTTAAATATGTGTATCAAGATGTAGTAAAAAAGCATCCATACATATCGGCAACAGCAATAGTACTCCCAACCTTGTTATTAATCAAACAAATGTATGGCAAACAAATATATATTGCACTAACAAGCCAACTTCATCTTACTGCACCTCAAGAAGCTCCTGCTGCACCCCAAGAAGAAGACCTGCATGATGACGCAGCTTAATACTTTAATCAAGTGCATACCGTAGACAGCGGTATGCACAGTTTTTGAATACACCTTGACTATAAAAATTCAGTATCAGACTAGGAAATTATAATGAAAAAAAATTTTTGGTCATATAGTACAATCTTTTGCTTATTGCTTACAATCATAGTACATGCAGGACAACCTCAAGAACAAACACCTCAAGTAACCCCCAAAAGGCAAAAAATCATACACGCATTACGTATCGATAAATCCATTCAACTTGCTTCTGAAACTTTGGCATATTACGCTACACAGAACAATCTTGAAGCCTTTCGGGCAACCTTACAACAACATCCCGAGCAATTAAATTCATTAGATAATCGAGGATTAACGCCACTGCAAGAAGCGGTTTGCGCAGGAAGTAAAGATATCGTTGAAGAGCTATGTACGGCTGCTGATCTCAACATTAACATAGAACAGTATTCAAGCACAGGTTGCACAGCTCTACATTATGCTATCGAATACGCTTCTTTATGCTCATGTAAAGGAACAAGAATATGCAACCGATGCCTAATTTTAAATTCTATACTTGATTATTATCGCAGTAATGGAATAAAAGATCGTAATCCCGTCATGCAGTCCAGATACCGCATAAGATATTATATTCCCTTTATATATAAACCACTTGACGAATGGCTTACTCCATTACATATTGCAGCTATACGTGGTGACCAAAAGCTCGTAAAGCTCCTACTTGAGAATGGAGCCGATCCTAATAAACTCACATACGGCCAAATAAGCCCTCTCCACTATGCCGCATATTATTGTGGGAACGGACTTGATTATTATGAAATAGCATCTTTATTATGCCGCAACAGAGCCCGATTGGATCAAGAAGATAGATATTACACTACACCACTTGCTATGGCAATTCGAAGCCAAATAACAGAACACGACACAGAAAAATCGGCAACAGCAAAAGAAAAGATGGTTACATATCTTTTACAACAGGGAGCTAATGCCAATCATCGAGATATGCTAGGTACCCCTTTAACACAGAGTGTTAAAAAAAGCTCCCCTGAGGGAATAACACTGGCATTGCTTGATGCTCACGCTGATACTCAAGCAACAGACAGGGACGGTCGAACTGCCCTCGATTTGACTGTTACCGGAAATAATCCTCAAGAAAAGATACAACGAACATTAATGCGACTTAATGCACGTCTCACATTGCCAAGAGCAACATTACAGAGTAAAGGAATACAAGCTAACTGGCTTCTATTTCCTATACATGAAGCTGCTGATAGCGGAGATCTCACTCGCGTTAAGTCACTACTTCAAAATAAACACACCCGCCATTTAATTGGACAAGATATGTATGGAAAATATCCATTACATTATGCAGTACGTGGCAACCACCAGGAAATCGTATACTACCTACTTACAAAAAATGATAGATCACATAACAGCGCAGATATAGCAACACATCCAATTGCCGACGCAATAGAACTTGGTTTATACGATATGGTAGAAATATTGCTTGATAGACTTCCTGAAAATTATCTTACAAACCATGGGGAACAACTACTTGACTATATCAAAACATGTAAACAAAAAAACAAAGAGATCCTCGAAAAGGAGAAGGCAGGAACCATTACAATAGATAGTGTTCAATATAGTATGGATACATTGGTAGATTGGTATGATGCCATAGCACGGTTGCTCGTTACCCGTGGAGCTACCAAACACAACCTATTAAAATGGGCTATAATCAATAAATTACCCTTATTGACAACATACCTTATCGAACAAAACCCAGAAGCCTTAAAAGACCGTTCTGACAGCCAAGATGCACTAGAGCTTGCCATTAACTCCAAAGACCCTGTAATAATGAAACTCCTCATTACACATGGCGCACTGCGGAGTGAAAACGATACATACCTTGGAATTATTCAAAAACTCGTTGATCAACAAGGACTTCGAGAGACCTACTTAAACCTTGTTGATCCAAGAACAATCGCAAGATCATTGCACGGGACAAATCTCCAAGATAACGTAACAAGAAGCTTAGAGATACATAAAACATATCTAAACACAATAAACCTATGCGGTAGAGTAGAACCTGCGTTATCTTCTGATTTAGGTAAAGAAAATTACAGCGGATACTATGCACTGTACAATGCAATCTGTTGGGCTCAAGGTTATGGACATACTTACCCATTAAACACAACCTCAATTACAAAGCGTAAAGACTTTATCCCATTTTTTGAGTCCATGCTCACGTTCTTACATGAGCACATAAATCCTCCTTATGACAACCTGAGGCTTGAGAACATTGACTTATTAATACAATACATTCGAAATTCAGGTACACCAGTTTCTCAAGAAACACTAAAGAACATTGCACTTATAGATTTAAGTGATATTGAACTTATAATGGAAGAACAACTCGCAAGAAACACCAGCGAAGCTCAACCCGCACAACCATCAAAGCTTACTCAAACAAGGCAAGAGCTCTACCACACATATACAGAAGTATTCGATAGATTTACGGATCGAACTCGTCCTGATAGAACTGATAACATTGCGGTAATAGTAACGAGCAAAAACTATCCTGCCTTATGGTTTACGGTATGTTTTAAACGTAATACAGACTCTTCGGTTACTTTTCAAATATATGACTCAATTAATTCACTGAAAATATGGGAACAAGACAGCTTATATCGCATGTGCAATTCCGGAATCATACAACTTTGGTATATGGCTACCCATATAAGAGAGCAATGGCCGACGATATTTACTCACGAAATACAAGAATCAATAAAAACAATTCGCTCAAGAATTGAAGCTCGAAATCCTAAAAAGCCAGTTGCAGAATTTCTTAGAGATTTAGAGATTTTCATTGATGCGCTAGGAGGGTTACAGGAAACTGCTAAGGATTATCAAATTTCAACAGCTGAAGCTAAAGAGTTTGCATTTATTCACACACTAAGATATGCAAGATTTTACCAAGAATATGAAATTTTTTACTATACCTTGTTAAGTCT
>CAZQNW010000004.1:0-41542 GCA_964595035.1 uncultured Pseudomonadota bacterium | reverse complement strand
CATCATATTTCATCTGCTGGAGAGAACTTATGTTAGATTGCGTAACTCCTGATATCAAGAACTATATCTGTCTATGACATCGCCGTCATTGCAACCGGAGTAACGGCTACTGTCTCACTTGGAGCCTGAGCAGCAGTAAGATCTTGCAGCCTTGGTAATTGCGCAAGTTGTTCACTCATTCTACGCACCGACGTTTTTGCTGAATCAAGATCAGCAATATCTGACAACGCTCCAACTTCTACTAGTCCTGTGATGGAGCCTCTTCGTGCACGGCTGCCTACACTTGAACCTTCAGGTTGTAGCTCTTGACGAACTGCACACACAGCTAAGGAACCAGGTCTTAATCCAGCAGCCAGCGATAATGAACTACTACGGGCACGTTGTAGTTGTCCAGCAGCTACACTTGCCTGTTCTTGAATCCGTTTCGGAATCTCAGTCAAACAAGTTTCCAGCCAGCCGATTCTTTCTTTTAGTTGAGCTATTGCCATGCTTATTCTATCTCTATGCTGTTGTTCTTCTCGTCTCCTTGCCACAAGAGCAGGTTGAGCTGCTGCTCGCCGCGAAGGAGCAACCTCAGGCATCCTATGTATAGGATGCTGTGGAATAGCTTGAGGCATTACCCCACCCTGCTTTTGCATATCTAAGCGCATTTTAATTTTATTAAATTCTTCTTGAAGTATGTCGAGTGTAACAACAGCATTCTGCTGCGCTTTTCCTCTTTCCTCTCGAATCAGTTTTCTTACTCCTGCATCTTTTTTATCTAGCTGAGGATTATTGGCTAAAAACGTTCGTTCTGCATCCTTGCCTGCACGCGCTACAGCTGTATTAACACATGCCTTTATGACCCCGTACAAATGATCTGGAGTAAACCTGCTTTCCGATGCCAATCGTGCGAATTCTTGTAAGGTAGCATCATGTTCTAAAGCAACTGTACAATTTCCATATTTTTTGACTGCATCTTGCAACATGGCCAGACAAGTATCTACATCAGGATATTCCATACGGATAATATCGGTAATTCGTCCCGTTCTTGTAGTAAAAGCCGCATCCAACGACTCTTGAGGCATGTTCGTTGCAAAGATCGTAATAACATTCTTTACAGTCTGCCCACTTCCACCATCCATAAGAGGGAAAAGAGTAGTTTCTATTTCTTTTGTAACGCCGTCATATCCATAGCCACTACGGTCGGCACTTTGTTGGCGTGCAGCCAAAATAATATCTGCTTCATCAATAAATATAATTGCAGGTCTACCGGCTTTTTTAGCTTTTTCTGCACTCTTGCGATACAAAGAAGCAACCGACTGAGCAAAATGTCCTATATATGGAGATTTGCTCATAAGGTCTGCCGCTTTGATACTATCAAATGGGCAACCAGTCTCTTGAGCAATATAGTCAGCAGCATGGGTTTTGCCAAGGCCAGGATCTCCTAGCATTAATACACCACGTGGAATTTGATTACCATATCTTTCAGGGTGGTTTATCCGATCAATTAAAGCTTCTATATCTTCCGGAACATCCCCCGCCCACCTAACAACCTCTTTAGGTGTATCTTTTGACTTTGATGAAGAATTTTGTGCATAATCATATAATTGTGCTTTAAGTTCAGGTGAAAGACGCAGATGCTTCTCTTCTTCGTACTTTCTAATATCATCTTGCGTAATACCTTCGGTACGCATAAGATGTTTTACATTATTTAATGCTCTTGTTGCATTCAACCGAGCAGCTTGTAATGAAGTTCGCAAAAAAGAAGGGGAGGGGATTGAAGATACAAGCTGTGCGCATTTTTCTACAACAAAATCACCGAATCCGGCAAGGAGTCCAAAATATCCAGCTGCTGTTACTACCGCATCCTCCGCCGCTCGTGACTGCACTACACGATTAGCTCTTAAAGTCCTAAATTTATTCCATCCTAACAATGCCGGCACCATAAATCGTATTGTTTTTTTTGTTTGCTCTATTTTACTATGATAAGTTTCGTACAAATCAATCCATTCGCTAAGAGCATCTTGAAATGTATCTGAAAGTTCTACTTCACCGGATATTCCCAGTTCACCCGTTCGATACCAATGAACCCCACGAGCTAATAATTTCCCTAATCCGGAAGCCGCCAATGCCGCAGCACCCAATTTAACAACTGTAGGCTGTTTGCTTATAAATGACGAGGTACTTTGAACAAGCTTGCCTAAATAGGTAACTAGATGTTGTCCTAGCCCGACTTTGGCAGTTTGAGCAATAAGCGCTGAAGCCTTAGCAGGTGCCGCCCCCTGAGATGCAGGTACATTACTGACATATCCAAGCAACCCTATACAAAAAACAAATACCAGAGATGACCTTTTCATAGCAAATCCCTTTACCACCATTAAAAATTAAACTGAAAAGCTTTTTAAAGAAAGATTAACTATATTTCTCAATATTGATTACTATAACATAAAATTTTGTCGGCATCAAAACCTTGTCTTGGTTCATAACATATGAGACTGAGACCCCTTATAACTCATTACCTCATAAAACTATCTCGGCGTCAAAAGGTCTATACCTTCATGAGAACGTACGAAATTATAGAAATGAGCAAACTTTTGTAGTCGTTGAGGGATATAAGTTTCGATGGTAGTACTGGGCGTCCCGAGCTTGGGTATTATAAATTCGTTCTTGCGAACGCTCATTATGCAACAAAACAATATATCTTTGCTGTATGGCTTACAGCAGAACCTTCTTATAAAGTTTAGTCGCAATCGTATTGTAAAAATAGGTCAAAACAGGGCCTCGGAGTCTATTGTTGCGCCTGCACATCAATCAGGTCATACCATACATCAGGGTAGGTTGCCATAGGAACCTGTCCTTCACAATTCACTATCTCCTGAGCAACATGATAACGTTAATAAAAGATCGCGTACTTTTCGTTTGAGCACAAGGCTCAAGACGCCCTACAGGTCATCAGTGCGAATGAACCCTTTTAAGGATAACACTGCGCACATATTTCCTCATCTTTTTGGTAGATGCCAACTCTACCGCTGTTTTGCCCTCTGTAGTTTTTACTGCCATATTAGCACCATGCGCTAAAAGCAATTGAATAATTTCTTGATGGCCAAATAGAACCGCCAAATGCAAAGCTGTCATTCCATGGGAGGCGTCTTGTTGATTAATATTGATACCTGAAGTGTTTAAAAGCAATTTAACAATTTCCTGATCACCTCGCACAACAGCCTGGTGCAAAGCTGTCTGGCCAGCCTTATTTGCAATATTAGGATCAGCTCCATGAGACAAAAGCTATTCAACAACAGCTTGATGCCCCCATAAAATAGCGGTCTGCAAAGCTGTAATGCCATTTTCATCTACAATATTAGGATTAACTCCATAAGACAAAAGTAATTCAACAACAGCCTTATGACCCCCTAAAACAGCCGCCTGCAAAGCTGTAATACCATCATTGTTCGTAATATTAGGATTAGCCTTATGTACTAAAAGCAGCTCAACAACTGCTCGATTACCCACTACGACAGCGTTATGCAAGGCTGTCCAACCACGATTATGCTGTTGATTAACATTAACACCAGCTTTAAGGAATATTTCTACAATAGACCTAGGACCTATTCCGGCAGTAATGAAAAAACCGGTATTTAATGCCGAGTTAATACCCCCTGACACAGCCCTGCGCGCCTGAGGAGTCACAATTGCTGCAGAAACTAGAGATAAAGCGGTTAGAGTTTTGTGGTTACATGTTTTGTTCGCAAGAGCAATTGAAGCTTTTTTAACAGTCTGTAGTACCGTAGACCCCGTAGGTGTATATCTTGAGAATAAAGACCTTATGCCGCCAGCCATAGACATACATTGGGTTCCCGCCAAATTAATGATGATAGCGTATAACAAAATACTTTTTTTTATGATAAAACTCTTCTTTTGACCTTCAATTTTGACCTTCAAACAGATACATTTTAAAACATTGCTGTATCAGTATCAATTTTAAGGATTTTTTGTCAAAATATATTTTCTTCGTAACATAAGACTAAATTATCAAGGATAATTATCGATTTAGTGTTAATAAAAACACCGGACCTTGATTCTCCTCTATTTTCTGGCATACTAAAATCATATTCAAGCTGAAAATATATTAATAGGAAATGAACGATCTCATGGTCAACAAGAACACATATTTTTATTTTGAACTTATACACCAATCAAAAAAATCTGCCGCCCGAGTTGGACGTATTCATACACCACACGGGATTATTGATACACCAAACTTTGTCGCGGTCGGCACAAATGCTACATTAAAAGCTATTGATAATAGCGTCGTCAATGATATCGGCTTGCAACTTATGTTCTGCAACACGTATCATCTTATGCTTCAACCAGGGACCGAGATCGTTAAAAGAGCTGGCGGGCTTCATACCTTTACCAATAGACCTTTTCCTATTATCACTGATTCGGGAGGATTTCAGGTTTTTAGCCTTGCATATGGCACCGTTAAAGATGAGCTTAAAAGCAAGGGAACTAAAAAATTAGATAACGGAGTACTTTCAATTACTGAAGAAGGTGTTCTTTTTAGATCATATAGAGATGGTGCTCGCATTTTATTGACTCCGGAAAGTTCAGTACAAGCACAAAAAGACCTTGGCGCAGATATCATTATCCCTTTTGATGAATTACCACCCTACCATATTAATGAAAACAAGCTTGAAGAATCACTTCATAGAACACATCGTTGGGAAAAACGATCACTTGACGTCCATCTGAGCAACCCACAACAACAGGCTATGTACGCCGTTATTCATGGTGGCATCAATAAAGCATTGCGCAAAGAAAGCTGTGATTATTTAACATCTTTGCCCTTTGATGGATTTGCAATAGGTGGAAGTTTAGGGAAAAATCACCAAGAAATGTTTGACTTGTTAGCCTTCACCATGCCGCGCATCCCAAAAGATAAACCTAATCATCTTCTTGGCATCGGCGACCTGACATCATTGGAACCATGCATTAAGCATGGCATCGATACATTTGACAGCTCACATCCAACACGATGTGCCCGCCATGGCCAACTGTTTACTAAAAACGGTATTGTAAAGATTCTCAACAGCAAAAACAGAAACAATTTGGGCCCTGCAGATCCTGAATGCACATGTATAGCATGTCGCCATTATTCGATGGCATATATGCATCATCTCTTTAAAGCAAAAGAAATAACAGGCCTTACCCTAGCAACTATCCATAATCTAACGTTCATGGTCAATCTTATGTCGCACTATCGCACTATGATATGCAATGACATTATGTAATGCGAATTCGCGTTAATTACGATAGAGTAGAAACCCATCAAGGACTCCGTTAGGACTAATACTCATAGAATGTCTCGAAATATGACGTATTCATGTATCACTTTAAATACATAGACCCGCACATCCTTCGATCGGCATAAATCACAACTTACCCTGAATAAATGTGTCTTGTGAATTTTCCAATGATTGAACTTGCGTTAAATAGCTCGCTTTGAATCTATTTCTTGCTGAGCAATAATAACACGATCTGTTAATTCTTTAAGTGCAAGCAATGGATCTTTTTGGCCAAAAATTGCTGAGGATATTGCCAAATCATCCACTCCTTCTTTAACAAGTTCTTCGATATTTTTTAAGTTTATACCACCATCGACAGCAATACGAAAATCAAGTTGAGAGGTTTGACGATAACCTCTTAATTTTCTGAATTTATCCCAAGTATCCTTAAGAAACTCTTGGCGAGGAAACCCTGGTTCAACCGACATTATACTTACCTGATGAAGCACAGGTAAAAAAGGAAATACTTCTTCTATAGGTGTTGATGGATTTACTGCAATACTTGGCTGCCACTTTCTTTCTTTTATATAGTTAATAGTCTCGGTAATATGTTCTGTTGACTCTATATGAAATGTCATAATGCTATAAGGTGGAACAAACAACTTACCAAGCCAGCTTACAGGGTTATCAACCATTAAATGCACCCAAAGATGTCTCTTTGTAATTTTGGCAACTGCATTAACAAAGTCTGCGCCATATGTAATATTTGGAACAAAGTGATTATCCATAATGTCAAGCTGAAACCCTTGTGCAACAGGTTCTAGCCGCTCAATTTCTTTTTGTGGATTAAGGACATCAAATGCTAATAATGTTGGGTATATTTTTACCATATTATCTCCTCTTTATTGCAGACTTCATTATTCATCATGTATTTAGTTTGAATATCTCTTTACAAAGATTGCAAGAGTTGGCTCTACAAACAATCATAAAACAACTGGAGCAATTGACTTTTAATTTTACCGGTTCAGAATGATAAAAGTATAGCTTGGTTTCTAAAAGACAAATTATTATGTAATTTCTTTACAGGAAGCACTTAATTCATTAGGTTTTATAGTAGTAGGTTTCACATAGAAAGACCATTGTGTAAAGGTTCAAAAAATGGCTGATCCACAAAACCAACATACCCCCAACTCGCAGCAATCAAATATCGGCTATGTTCTTCAAGTAAGCGGCACCATTGTTGATGTACAATTTCCTCGAGAATCTACACCGAATATTCTCAATCAACTGACCGTTACCATAGAAGACGGCAGCTCTGTGTACACTTCAAACCTTGAGGTTGCCCAGCAATTGGGCGATGGCGCTGTACGTTGTATCGCTATAGAAACTATCCAGGGTATACGTCGAGGATTACCCGTCAAGGATACCGGATGCCCTATCAAGGTACCGGTAGGCGAAAAAGTTCTTGGTAGAACTTTTAATGTTTTGGGTGATCCTATTGACCAAAAAGGTCCTGTTGAAACTGACAAACGTTGGAACATTTATCGTGAATCACCTTCATTTATTGAACAAAAAATTACACGTGAAATTCAGGAAACCGGCATCAAAGTTCTTGATGTCATGTGCCCCTATATCAAGGGATTTAAAATTGGTCTTTTTGGTGGGGCAGGCGTTGGAAAAACAATTTTAGTTCAAGAACTTATCCGCAATATTGCGACCGAACATGGCGGCGTATCAGTCTTTACCGGTATCGGAGAACGAACCCGCGAAGGTAATGAACTTTGGCTTGAAATGCAACGATCCGGCGTACTTGAAAAAACTGCTCTTGTTTTTGGACAGATGGGCGAAATGCCCGGAGCCCGTCTTCGCGTTGGGCTGACCGGTTTAACCATGGCAGAATATTTCCGTGATGAACAAAAACGTGATGTACTCTTATTTATTGATAACATATTCCGCTTTGTTCAGGCAGGATCAGAAGTTTCAACCTTACTTGGCAGATTGCCATCCGCAGTTGGTTATCAGCCTACATTAGCAACAGAACTAGGTGCCTTTGAAGAGCGTATAACAAGTACGGTTAACGGATCCATCACATCAGTTCAAGCCGTATATGTTCCCGCAGATGATATTACCGATCCTGCACCTGCGACAACGTTCTTGCATTTAGACGCAAGTACAGTTCTTTCGCGAAAGCTTGTTGAACTTGGTATTTATCCTGCTGTCGACCCTCTTGAGTCAAGCTCAAAAGGATTATCTCCTGATATAGTAGGTCAAAAACATTATCAAGTTGCTCGAGATATTCAGGAAATATTGCAACGCTATAAAGAATTACAAGACATCATTGCTATTTTGGGCATGGATGAACTTTCAGAAGAAGATAAGCTTCTTGTATACCGCGCTAAAAAGATTCAACTATTCTTAACACAGCCTATGTTTTGCGCAGAATTTGCCAGCGGCATCCCTGGAAAGTATGTACCGGCAGCCCGAGCCATTGAAGATTTTAGACAGATCATTAATGGAGCATACGATCACTTGCCCGAACAGGCATTCTACATGGTTGGTACACTTGATGACGCAATCGAAAAAGCAAAGAAACTTAAACAACATAAGGCATAAATATGCAATTACATATTGCAAGCCCGGAAGAACACAAAACTCTCAAAGTTGCTTGGTTTGAGATCGATACTCCAGCAGGAAATTTTGTAATCCAAGCAGGCCATGCCCCTACAGTTTTGACACTTAAACCTGAAAGTTACATTACTATTATGCTCAAAAGCGGCAAACAGGAATCTTTGCAAGCCCACAGCGGACTCGTGCATGTCACACGAAAATTTGCAACTATAATCCTAGGTTAAATACGTATGAAAAAGCTTCTAGGCCACATTATTGCAGGATCCTTAACCGAGGGTTTTGTCATGCGCATAGAACAAGTTGAGCATATTGAAGATATAAAAACAGGTAAGTTCGTATCTATCGCAGGTAAAAAAAACACATTTTTTTCCCTGATCACGGATGTAAAGCTTGAAGTTTCTAACCCTGATATTTTATTACTACCGCCAACACATGAAGAACCATTACTAACATCAATTTTAAGTAATCATAGCATTTACGCTACCGCAACGGTACGTCCTATGCTCATGATGGACGCACAAGAGCAGCCAATGCCTGTGAAAAGCATTCCTTCACATTTTTGCCCCGTGCATGAAGCAACCGCGCAAGACGTTGCCCGCATATTCGGCAATGAACATCACGAATCAAAGCGTTATTTTAACGTAGGCCATCCTTTAGATATGGACACACCAGTATGCATCGACTTAGAAAGGCTTGTTGAACGAAGTAATGGTATCTTCGGAAAAACCGGTACCGGAAAAACATTTTTAACACGACTGGTTCTTGCCGGACTTATCAAACAAGAAAAAGCCGTCAACTTAATATTTGATATGCATAGCGAATACGGATTACAAGCAAGGCAAGAAGGAGGCAATAAAGCTTTTGTTAAAGGTCTTAAAACACTTTTTGCTGATAAAATAGCAATATTCTCTCTGGACCCCATTTCAACACGTCGCCGTGGCAGCATACCTGATGTGAATATTTTAATACCCTATCAATCGATACATGTTGAAGATATTATTTCCTTGGAAAGCGAGCTCAATTTACACGCAACAGCATTAGAAGCTGCATATCTTATTGCAGCAAGTCACAAAGAAAATTGGTTGGCAGAGCTTTTAAAACATGGAGAGGATATAAAAGAATTTGCTAACGATATTGGAGCACACCCCGAATCAATAGCGGCACTCTATCGTAAACTTAAGCGCATAGAACATTTGCCCTTCTTTGTCGATAAAGCATCAGCACAAGACGATGTTATCAGTCGCATGCTTGAATGCATAGACAAAGGCATCAGCGTTATTATTGAATTTGGAAACTACACATCAACATTCTGTTACTTGTTAATAGCAAATATTATTACACGACGTATCCATACAGAATATATAAAAAAGACAGAAAAATTTTTAGGATCACAGAATGCGGCTGACGAACCTAAAAAGCTTATGATCACCATTGAAGAAGCACATAAGTTTTTAAATCCCAGCGCGGCACGACAAACCATATTCGGAACCATCGCCAGAGAAATGCGTAAATATTATGTTTCTCTTCTTGTTGTTGATCAAAGACCTTCGGGCATTGATCCTGAAATACTCTCACAAATAGGTACAAAAATTATCGCTCAACTTAATGATGAGCGAGATATTCAAGCTGTTCTTATCGGTGCAAACAACTCCAATAATCTACGCTCGATTTTAGCTTCATTAGATACCAAAAAGCAGGCCCTTCTTTTGGGTCACGCAGTTGCTATGCCTGTTGTCGTACAAACACGAGAATATGATGATACATTCTACAGGGCAATGGGACAAATAACTGCGGATCAAATTAATGCTTTTGTAAAAGAACTTTTTTAAATTGCAACAACTAAGCAATAATCAGTTTTTGTTATCCTAAAAAACTTGATTAAAAACCATTAAATTATATCATAATGCTCAAGTGTAGCATTAAATATTTTCGACACTATAAGGGCACATAATAATGAATCTTTTAACCCATCGCGCAGCATCTTTTTTTGTTGCGCTCTTGCTTTCTTCTTATATGTATTCCAGTGATATACCTCAATCTTCAGTTACAATTCACCAAGTAATTACACAAAGTAATAGTACACGCACCTACCAAGAATGTATGCTTTCGATGTTGCAAGAAACGCATTCACAACAATTACTTGATATAGTTAAACTCATTAAAAATCGCCCAGAAAATAAGAGTATACGTATATTACTCAAGGATAGTTCAACCTATGCAACAAGTTTTATAGCACAAGCTTTAGCATCTCAGAGTGAATTACCCTTCGTACTTGTAGATTGTGGGCTTTTGGCTCTTGAGGGGATACCCCAAAACACTGACTTAGGAACCATAATCGCGCCATATATAGATAAAGATCAATCAACATTACTCATCCTTCGCTCCATACATTCACTTCCCATAGAGTCATGCATCCCTTTATTTGAATATTACAAAAACAAAAGCAATATCGTTATTATTGCTACAATTACAACATCCGAAATTCCTCAAACATTAGAAGCTCAGTTTAATAATATCATTGATATATCTTCGCCTTCATCCGATGAATTAAAAACTATTACAGGAGAAAGAACCATAAAAAAGTCGAGTATAACACTACCTCAAGCAGCAATAACAGGCCTTAGCTGCGCCTGTATCGCAGGAGTTATTTTTCACTGTGTCACCATGTACCAACAAAGTAAAGCCTTGCAGAGCATAAATTATTATACGAAAAAAGATTATGAAGCCCGAAAGAAAAAATATAAACGCGAGATCATTTTAAGGCAAGTTGCAGGTTACGTATGTATGAGAAATACAATAAGTGAAGAAAGAAAACATTCATGTAATGTAGCACTACAAAATGAATGGGCTGCTACAGTTGTTGGTAAAGCTCATCCAAATTACGCGATATATAAAAAGTCAGCTGATATATCAAAATACAAGGCCTATATACTAGGTGAAATAGAAGATATACAAAAACAACTACAAAACAAAGGTTTAGATGTTTCTACTAAACAAAAACTTACTGAGACGTTAACGTATAAGAAAAAAGAAATAGACCTTATAAATGTACACTATAATGAACTGGGGACATTACTCAAAGAAGACAAACCTGCGGAATTGAAACTACTGATATCGCATGTAAAGTTTTGGCTTTTATGTTGCAATCATTAAATAACACACATTCGATAATTGCCACTTGAGTTTTCGAAAATTTCTATTTTATTGACTTTCTTATAATATATTTTCTACTATATAATTAAGAATGATTAATATTGAATATAAAGTATTTTGTAAAAAGGAATATCTTGTGACTATTGATAAGTTTTTCAAATTGATTTTCGTAGGATGTATAACAACTCTAACCCTACAATCATTTGCGATAGCTACACGCATCACGGTAACCAATGAAACATTAAAAACAATTGTCCTTTACTTTGATTCAATGATTTACAAAAGGCCTCAAGTTGAAACATTACTTCCAACACAGACGCGCTCAATATATCTCGAAGATTATTCAGACAAAGATATTACCAAAAACATAACCATTGAAGCGCGCCAAACATCCGGTGATTCCACAACATGGTCATTCGCTCAAACTGATTTACGTACAAACATGACCTTGATATTCTCAAGCCAAAATGATGGCCCCCTAAAACTTACAGTTATCAGACCAAATGGAACAACACGTGTTATTGACCCTATAACACGTTAAATCATTCTGTATCATCATTTTCTTGTTCTTGGTTATCTCGATAATCACAGGTTGCACAAGAATAATATGCCAAAGTTACAAGCACCATTAATAAACTGGTATAAGGGTATTCTCCAACTAAATATCCGGTAGTATCTTTTGCTACAGTAAAAATCTCTTTGCGAAAATATATAGCCAAAGCAAGTGCCGCAATTCTTGGATTATGTAATACAATCTTGGCTCCGGCGGAAATCGCATATTTCGATGCTTGAAAAGCAATACTAAAAACTATTTTATCAACACTGACCCAAGAAAGTGCTGCAACTTCTTGTATAACACCAACCAGAAATAACAAGAAAACACCCAATAGCAAAACTTTTGTATATGTGCAACTATGCGTAGCATTGAAATACATTACCCTCTCCCCGTATATAAATCCCCTTATATATAGTATACGTGTAGAACTGAAGTGCTAACAATATATGCTATAAGCGTATGAGATTCCACAATGAAATAAGATCTTCAATACTCATTTGCTGACCTCTCATCATCAATAACTCTTGCGAAACTTTTGATAGGTCATAATGCTTCTGAGAAAGGTTATTTTTTATTGTACGTCGTGGCTGTTTAAATACAGCCCGAGCAAATTCCCAAAAACTGGTCTCCTCCGGTATTTCAAGTACCTCTTTACGAGGCTTGAAATATAACAAACGAGAAAAAACTTTAGGAGGCGGATAAAATGATGTCGGAGAAATTTTATCAAGCAGTCTTAGTTCAAAATAATGTTGAAAGAACAATGAGACAAAACCATAATCACGACCATGCGTAGCCACCAATTTTTTGGCAACCTCTTCTTGGATCATGATAACACCCTCTGCCAAAAGATTCCTGTGTTCTTGAAGTTTATATAAAAGAGGAAACGTAATTTGATATGGCAGATTAGCCAATAATATCCAAGGCTTATAAGGTTCTAATGTCGCAAAATCTACAGTCAAAAAGTCTTGTACAAAAACCTTCATACGTGAGTCAGGCAGCCTTTTTTGTACTAAGGCTGCCCATTCAGGATCGATTTCAAAAACCCATAGACGTGCCAACTTATTCTGCAAGATTACACGCGTTAAAGCACCATCACCACAACCAATTTCAAAAACTGAACTATTTTCATCAAGATTAACTGACATAACTATTTTTTGCGCAATACTATCATTACGCAAAAAATGTTGGCCGTAGTCTTTTTTAAGCGCAATACCTTGCGCGCGTCCATGTTTTTTCAAGGATTACTCCATTAAGGCATCTTTAAAGAAATCAAGATTTTCGAGCATCTTCCCAACCCCTTTGACTACACAAAAGAGCGGATCTTCCGCTACAGTAACAGGTAATCCGGTTTCTCTAGAAATAAGGCCGGCAAGACCTTTTAATTGTGATCCGCCACCTGCCATTGTTATACCACGATCAACAAGATCTGAAGATAGTTCTGGTGGTGTATTTTCAAGAGCAACGCGTACAACATCAACAATACTTGCTATTGTTTCGAGCAACGCTTCGTTTACTTCCTGGCTGGTAAGTGTAATTGTTTTTGGAACACCTGATACTAAATCCCGCCCTTTTACTTCAACCGATTGGGTTGCAGTATCAGGAGTCAATAGTGCTGAACCTATTTCTATTTTTATACTTTCCGCTGTACGTTCACCAATAAGTAAATTGTATTTACGTTTTACATATTGTACAATCGCAGTATCCATTTCATCGCCGCCAATACGAATTGAACGACAGAATACAACCGATTTTAGCGAAATAACAGCAACCTCTGTCGTACCTCCACCAATATCAACAATCATATTTCCCGATGGATCTTGAACAGGCAACCCAGCACCTATTGCCGCTGCCATAGGTTCAATGACTGTATATACTTTTTGCGCACCTGCCTGCATAGCAGAATCTTTTACAGCACGCTTTTCAACCTCAGTAATACCTGACGGAACACCAATTATCATACGTGGCTTGATAAGAGTTTTACGGTCATTATGAACAAGACGAATAAAATAACGCAACATGCTTTCTGTTAATTCAAAATTAGCGATAACACCATCACGCATAGGCCTACATGCTACAATACTTTCAGGAGTTTTGCCTAACATTTCTTTGGCACCACGACCTGCCGCCAATACCGTGTTAGTACCAACCTTAACTGCAACGACAGATGGTTCATTGAGAACTATTCCGCCATTTCTTACATACACAACGGTATTTGCTGTTCCTAAATCTATGGCTAAATCATTTGAAAAAAAACTGAATAACTTTTTTGCCGGTAAAAACTTCATAAGCACCTGCAACAACTTTTAAAATGCGACCTCAACACCAAGCGAAATCCTATCTGTTTTAGCAACCGTATTAGCAATAAGTACATTTTTGGGAATATCCCAGCAAAACGTCAGTATTGGGTATACGGTGCGATTTGGTTTTACTTTGCCAAAATCATAAAAAATATTTACAGAGAAATAATCTGATCCCCACTCAGTCCTTTTTATAAATTCGTTACATTGTTCCTTATTCGGCGGACATATGCTCCACTTATCAGCCCAATGTTTGGTTAATACATAAAATACACGAACACCCAACCCATCACGTAAACATTCAAAGTCTACATAAGGCGAAATAATAAATGTCGTGCCCGGTCTGATTCTAACATCTGTTTGTAAAGCAGCATAGTTGTCCATTTCGCACGCCATAGGAACGCGGCGACATTGAGTTCTTGCAAAGCGCTGGTTTACTCGCACATAAAGACCGACCTTCCAGTCTTCTTTAAGTTCAAAAAGTGTGTCAACAGCACCGTACATTCCCCAATGACCATTACCTCCAAAAGGAATAGATGAAGGATAATGAATATTTTGACGCTTACCCGTAGGAATAAGTAGTCCTAACCTTCCACCAACTTGAATACTGCGGAACTTGCATGCATATTCCCAATAATTTCCAAATCTTACATAAAGATCAGTATCACCAAACCCATGCTGAACTGAACTGTCGCCGTATATACCAATTTGCTGCAAAATACTCCTGCGCAGATCTTCGAGTTCCTGCGCATCACCTTGTTTTATCATTAACGTACAGTCACAGTCTTTTCCTTTAAAAGCAAAGTTATACCATGAACTTAAGCGCAATACTAAAAACGACCCACCGATTGATACATACTGCGTAATGGCCTTTTGCCATTCAAGATCAATACCCTGGCCTTGCAATTTTCCTTCAAGCACCCAGGGAATCTTTGCACCCTGCCACTCAGATTTCATAGGATTTGAAAAACCAAGATTAACCATTCCCTGGGCAATTTTACCCAAATCAAAAGACCCATATATATCGGGTAATGGAACCTCAGCTTCAGAAGCATTATACGAACGTGTAGCTCGCACCCCAAAAAGATGAGTACTTATATGAGATCGCCCATCATCGGGAGCTACCCATGGCCGCTGCATTAAAGGCATAAATCTATTATCAAAGACCATTGACAAGCAAGAACTTGCCATAAAAAATAAACAGATACTTGCGAGGACTAAGCTTTTGTATGTCATACAGACTTCCTAGACGCATTTCTTTAGCGACTATACTTCAATACGTTGCTCACTGCCGGCACTCTAAAAAACTGGAGGAGAGAGAGGGATTCGAACCCTCGATTCCGCTTACGCAGAATAACCGCTTTCGAGGCGGTCGCTTTAGACCACTCAGCCATCTCTCCTCATTATTTAGAGCACCATAGGGATAATAATACCTGATTTTACCTTTTTTTAAAGCATGAACCATCTAATTTGTTTGTTTTTTTGTTATGGAGCACAAAAACAGTTCGAAATCAATGCTTTAAATACACATCACATAACGTTTCCTAAACAGAATCGACTTAACATTATTTTTTTTGTTATCACCAATTCAAGCACAGCAGCAAGCTTTGTTTTATGCATAGATACAATCTTCCTACTAAAACGTATCTCTGACTATTCCCATACAATCATAGCTCATTTGGGCAAGTATTACATCTATACATCATTTTACAAAAAGTTTATCCATAATATATTTTCTGAGAATCGGCACACAGCGTGCACTATGCGAATAAAGCGGATGTGATTCAGAAATTTCAAATTTTCTTTGATCATTAACCTGCTCAGCCGCAATGAGAAGAATAAGCTGCGCCAACGTTAAACTCTGAATTTTGGGCATACCATGCTGCATTTTTTGTGCAATAACAGAATAACTTCCTTCATCAATGCCATGATACAATTCGAGAGTATGCTTTTCAGTATTCCAAACACATACACATAGCGCGCCATTTTGAACACAAGAAATTAGGGCATACTGATTATCAGGGCTTAACATTAAAGATATAATATGTGCCTGATCAAGTTTACATGTATTACGACAAACACATGTATTAACATCAAACAAATATACTCCTTGATTAGTACAACTTATCAAAATTTTTGTACAGTCATCACTTAATATAGCCTGAACAATGTTATTGTGTAGCGTATAGGTAGAAATTATTGAACCATCAGCACTATTAACAAGATCCACTTTTGTATCGAACATTAATAAAATTTTTGTACCATCATTACTCCATTGTATCTTACGAATCTCATTACCATACCTAAAACATTTTTTGCTCGACGTTGAGCATTCATTAAGATACAATGCACCATCACTTGATGCATAAGCTAATATTTTGCCATCAGAACTCCAGGCAATGGAAGATATATTATTTTGCATGGTTACCTGAGTATTTTGTAAAGAATCAAGGTCAAGTATATTAAGATTACAGCTACCATCAATATAAGCAGCAATATGACTGTATGGACGAATCATAAAACTTGCATTCATATCATACGCCACATTTATTAAAGGCACATTCCTCAGTATTGTTTTATTCACTATATACGGAAAAGTACGAATCGGTGATGGTAATCGCAAAGCCTTAGTTACCGCAAGAGTATTTCCTTGTATGCGTTTTATAACAACAAGCACATCGCTTTCATACTTTTCAGAGCCAGTAAGTCCAACAATCAAAGATCCATCATAGGTACTCTTATACGTCAATCCGTCAAAAAAAGCATAAAAAGATCCCGTTGCCCGACTATCACTTAATTGCCCTACAGCTTGTGTTACTTTTTCCTGGTCAATAACCACAACATCACGATCAGATTGTCTGGTAATAAGTAGAGGTGCAATTGGACCGAACGCCATCCTATCCAGATAGGTACCTTTATAATCACGCACAACACATACAATATCATTCAAGGTATTTGTCGGCATCATAAAAATATCACAACGTCTATCGCTTTCAACAGATGGATTATATAAACGTATGGTGTCACGATACGATGCAGCTAAAATACGGGAAAAAGATTTTTCAATAAGCTTATGGAAAAAAGGTAACAATAAATGTGTAACGCGGGGGCTTGCACTAAGAATACGATGGGCAGTTGCTTGATCTTTAAAAAGCAGCTGTAAATTTTTATCTAAAATAAGCTCCTGCGCATACGTACTACAGGCAAGACCTAATACCCAGTCAAATCCTGCTTTTTCAGCAGTTTCTATAATCTCACACTGCTTTATTAATGGTAATGTGCGTAACCGCTCGCAAATTACAGATTCGTTACTGTCTTCGCGCATAATTGAGTACATTAAATCTACACTTCGACGATATTCACGAGACATCGGAGGAACATGTATCAGTTCCTGAGTTGCAGGCACAGCAATTTCAGAACCTCTGGTTCTTGCCCGCACAAAACGAGTATCCGTACTCAGTTCACTTTCCATGGCGCTAAGGCATAATCCATAGCTGCACATTAACATGAAAAATTTCAATTTCAAATACATGTTCATACACTCTCCTATCATGTATAAAATCCAATCAATATTCTTTCTTCAGGTTATACCAAAATGACAAAATAATGACAAATTTTCAAAGACTATTGCATAAGGATACTGGAATCCTTATTGGCGCTTAAAAGAATTTGTGATACTATTTTTCTGTATTTTTTAACAATATGACAAAAGGAATCAGATGAGCCTACATAACGTACAAGCTCTCATTCTTGCCGCTGGAAAAGCTAAGCGCTTTAAAACAAATACAAGCAAGCTCATTCAAAAACTTTGCGGCCAAGAAATGGTACTTTATATAACAAAAGCTCTCAGTGAACTAAATATCGAAACAGCAGCTATTGTTGGATATCAAAAAGAAGCTGTCATGGATGTAATAAAGCAACACCATGGCGCATCTGTTACCTTTATTACACAAGAAAAACAAGAGGGCACAGGGCATGCCGTTTTATGCTCAAAAGCTATTTGGCATAAAGAATGTATTCTTATTCTCAACGGAGATATGCCACTCGTAACACCAGCAATAATCCAACAGATATATGAAAAACATAAGGCAACAAACGCAACAATAACATTAGCAGTAGCGCATAATACAGATCCGTCAGGAGCCTATGGACGCATCGTACAAACAGGTAATAAATTAGCTATCGTAGAAGCGAAAGAATTCAATGGAGACATAAAAGCTCATCCATTTATTAATGCTGGTATATATTTGGTACAACGAGAGTTTCTAGAAACTGCTATAACAGCTCTTAATAGAAGTACCATAAGCAACGAATTCTATTTAACAGACATAGTTCAAATAGCATCTGACACCGACAAAATAATTACATTGGTTACAGTTCCCTTTGACCGTATACGCGGTATAAATAATTTTAAAGAACTCTGGGAAGCTGAACAGATACTGCGTTCCGAGCTTATCAATCGCTGTATGCTCGAAGGCGTCCGCTTTACATTACCTCTTACCAATCATCTTGATAATTCTGTTACCATTGGCAGCGGGAGTATAATTCAGTCTGGTGTACAATTATTCGGCAATACCCATATCGGAAACAACTGCCAGATCAACAGCTTTTGTGTTCTTAACAATGCTACCATTGAAGATAATGTAACAATATTACCCTATACCGTTATAGATAACTCTACAATCACAGCCAACTCCTTGGTTGGACCTCGCGCACATATTCATAGCGAAGGAAGCAACGAACTATGATTCGTTTTATTCATACTGCTGATTTGCACCTTGGCACTGAAAATTACGGCAAAATAGACGCAAAAACAGGAATACATACACGCCTACTTGATTTTACTCATGCACTTAATTTTTGTGTCGAAACAGCTATTTTAGAAAAAGTAGATTTCTTTCTTTTTTGCGGCGACGCCTATAAAACAACGACACCAAGTCCAACGCAACAAAAATTTTTACTGAACGCGTTGCTCCGCCTATACAATGCGAAGATCCCCGTTATCATTATCGTCGGCAACCATGATAATCCTGTAAGCTTCGGTAAAGTTCATAGCTTAGATCTCTTTAAAGATTTACCTTTAGAAGGTTTTCATGTTGTTTCTCAACCTCAAACTATTCGCATTGAAACTGCAAATGGCCCTGTACAAATAGTCGGCATTCCATGGCCAACACGTCATAGCCTTGCATTAAACAATAAACCAAACGCATCTACGGCTACTCAAATCAGCGCATATATAAGTGAAGCTGTAGGCAAAATCATTGAACATGAAGTATCCGCGCTTGACCCGAACGTTCCTGCGGTACTTGCGGGACATCTGACAGTCAGCACAGGATTATTTTCAGGATCAGAAAAACATGCTATTTACGGAAATGACCCAATCTTTCTACCATCACAACTTGCAAAACCACCTTTGGACTATGTAGCCCTTGGCCATCTTCATCGTCATCAAAATTTAAATGAACATGGACAACCACCATTGGTATATGCCGGATCAATTGAACGCATAGATTTCGGTGAAAAAGAAGATAAAGGATTTTGTCTTGTTACTATACATAACAAAGGCAACACTGAGTATACATTTATAAAAGGACCTATGAGGCATTTTGTCCAGATAGAAGCTCACTTAAAAAACACAGGCGATCAAACCGAACAACTTATAGCGGAGATAAAAAAACACACAATACAAGACGCCATTGTAAAAATTATTTACTATCCGGCAGAAGGAGCAAAAGATACTGTTAACATCCGCGCCATACAAAATGAATGTGCCTCAGCTTTGCATCTGATTGGTATAATACCAATCAGAACACATCTACCAAGGCAAGCTCGACTTGCCATGAAGATTGACATGGATCTGGCAATGCTACTTGATGCATATTTTGAAAATAACACAATATTTAAGCACAAGAAAAAAGAACTTGTAGAACAAGCTTTAGTATTATTCGAAGAGACAAAAAAACAGGAATTTGAAACAAACGAGTAAAGGCTTTGACCGTTTAACCCAAATATACTAGGCTTGCTCTGTTAGTAATTAATGAGTCGTACCTAAAAAGGAGTAGATATGACCATACCTGTATTTGCTACTAAACGAAAACCTGAATCATTAGACTCAATATCATACCAAACAATCTTACAAGAAGCTCATGAGCATTTTGATATGGTATCACCAAGTTCTGAGGATGAATATAAGATTGCCTTATTGTTAGTTGATTGTTGTGTAGATTTTTGTCATCCTACAGGGTCACTGTATATTCCTGGAGCACTTGAAAATATACAAAAAACCGCTTCTTTTATTTACAAAAACTTAGAGAGGATAACAACTATCATTGCCGTAGCCGATAGTCACATGCCTCATCATATATTTTTTGCGCCCTGGTGGATCAATGAATTTGGTGATCATCCGGAAAGTTATACTATCATATCCTATCAAGATATTGTAAACCACAAGTACATACCTACAATCGACAAAAAATCGAGTATTCAATACGTAAAAACATTGGAAGAAACAGGAAAAAAATCATTATGCATATGGCCAGCGCATTGCTTAAGCGGCTCGTTGGGACAAAAAATTATGCCCGCACTATCTGAAGCAATTTTATATCATTCATTCATGCGAACGACGAACCCTATTTATATGGAAAAAGGCGCAACAGCCATGTCAGAATATTATGGTATATTTTATCCGGAAGTACCTATTAATAATCACCATCAGGTTGAAATTAATACAAAGTTATTTGATGTTCTCATGGCACATGACCGCATATACATAGCAGGTCAATCAAAATCGCATTGTGTACTTGAAACCCTAAAACAAATTGCATTGTACGATAAAAAACACAAAACAAGCCTATTGAAAAAAAATGTGCTTCTAGATGATTGTTGCTCAATTATCAAACACCCGGAAATAGATTTTGTACAAGCAACAAAACAAAGTTTTGATCTGCTGTATGAACAGGGTTTAGGAAACACAAAAGCACATGTGCCAATTTAATCAATCAACGTATCCATGTTTATTTGATGGTAACAACAGCGGGCATGCTATACATACCTTGGTTATCTACACCATAAATAAAATACACCTGTGTCTCACAAGGATTAATGCAATGATCAATATATCGTAAACAGGTTCCTGATATACGAGCTTTTAGTGTTACATTGTCTGCGGCATAGATTTCATAATAAAGCGCATCCGACATAGCAAACCATTCAATTACATTTGAAAACATACCAACACGCGGCAAGCGGGATAATGTCCGAGCCCTCGAGCGAACAACAGGAGACTGTACCATTCCATAAGACGCTTGAATATTCCAAATAAATTCACCCATTCTTTGCCATGCTACAATAAAATTCCCCTTGGAATTAAGCACGATCTTAGAAGATTGGCAATCCATGTGAGGATCTGACAGCAGCAACGGTAAATCCGTATTAAGCCATTGAGAACTTTTGGCATCATAACGGGAGATTTGTATACGTTTAATTGTCGTGTCATCATAGAACGTCCAGGTTGCCAATGCATTGCCGTATATATCAACCATAACTTGAGGATCAAAAGCATCACTGTCTATTGATGATATAGCAACTTCATCGCTCCATAGACCATTTAAATCTTTGTAACGAGAGGCAATATGCCAGTACTCACCATTATATTGCTCCCAGACAAGCATCGCCTGCCCGGCTTGGTTAATGGAAATAGTAGGAAATTTTGCGGTCATTGATGTATCTGACATACACACTGACGCCTGCCAAGGCTCATCATTATTTTTTTCGCTTATATAGATGCGTAAAATTCCTTCGGCATCTTCAAACCATGTAGCAATCGCATTGCCTTGACCATCAACCGCAACCTTAGGATTATACGCATTACGTGTACCATTAGAAAGAACAAAATTTGCTTGCCATGTACCCTGATTATAATAAGCCGCTTCAATTTGATAGTGATCAACAACAAACCGCTGCCATACTACAACACAAATCCCATTATCATTAATACAACAAAAAGGATATGCCGCGATTACATCTGAAAGCAGGACACAATCATTCCAATCTGATTGGAATGCCAGGCGCGCGTATATTCTATCATCACTCATCCAACTTGCGATTGCATTTCCTTTATTATTCATGGCTATTATAGGCATATAAGAATCTTTTGTTGTATCAGACAAGTCCAAAGCATAATTTTGAGACCACCAGTCCGTGCCTTTTTGGAAACGTGAAACAAGTATAGTTTTGGAATCACCGCTTAGCTGCTGCCAAATGGCCCACGCATTGCCATACTCATTTAATACAATTTTTTGAGCATAAGCTCCCTGAAAAATTATGGAACGAGACAAGAGTTGAATCTCTTCGTCCCACTTCATAGAACTCATATCAAAATGTTTTACGACAGAACGTTGGCTGTTGCCAATCAATGCACGCCACAAACAAAATCCATTACCTGTTGAATCTATGCCTACAGATGGCAACCAAGAGTCTTGATATGTCTCAGAAATTGTTTGCGGATCTGAGATATACAAAAAATGAGATGAAATCAAAGGACATGAAAAGCATAACATAAGAAGATATGAGAATTTTTTATTCATACTATTCCTTCACTTTACTTGAGAAATTCTTTTTATTTGCGGAAAATTCATATATCCTTCTTCTTTTCGAAATAACATGCCTTTTGAGTGATGTTTGTAAGTGTTTACGCATTGCTTTGTTATCTTTGGTAAATTGCAGATCAAGCTCTTGGTCTTCAACTATTGATTTTTTAGATAAGGCCATAGGACTATAGATAGCAATATTGCAACGATTTACACGCCCATCTGACTGTGTCCATATGGCATGGGCATTACCCGCACCATCAAAGGTAACACAGGGCCAATCATCCTGACTCATATAAAAACCAATATCATGTACAAGATCATCTACAACAAGCTCAGAACTTCCCCAAGCACTTACTGCTACATCATAAAATGACGACTTTAAAATTAAATTTCCATATGGGCCAATTATTTCCATCCACACAGATATGGCATTTCCTGATGCATCAATTGCAACAGTTGGTAATAAAACATATCCACGTCTAATTGTTTGCACCGAGGGCATCCAGCTAATCCAATCAGTTGCTGTATTATAGTGTACAGCTTTAATTTGAGAAAAATTACCTATGGGAAAATCATCCCATACAATGACACAATTTCCTTGTCGATCAATCGCAGCTTGTGGGCGTGCTATATAAAAAGGATACACAAATGCTTGAAGATCTTTTACAACTATAGTTCCAGATTGACGTACAAAATCTTGTGTCGCTGCATCATACCGCACAGCCTGAATAGTAAACAATGGCAACTCAGGATATATATTTTCACTAGTCCCCGCCCATACAACAAGCGCATCACCTGTTTCATTCATAGCTATAATTGAATTATAGCCATTTAATTGAGAAAGTCGAACCGGACCTCCTGGGTTCCACGAGGCCCAATCGGAGCCATCGTATGAAAGAGCATATACATTCGATGTATACAAAGATAGATCGTCATAACTTAATTCCGACCACACCATGAGAGTTCTGTGCTGATTATCCATCCCAAGTTGTACAAACGGAAGGTATGGATCCAGAAACTGTATATTATCTTTAATAGTTTTTATAATAATGGAACCTGAGCTATCTTTAACCCAATCATGAAGAGTTCCATCGTAATAAGCAGCCTGAATATAGCAAGAATAGGTATCAATATTAGCAACTACCCATGCAACAATCGCTGTACCATCAGGTGCCATAGCAAGTTGTGGTGCAACAGCATAAGCTTCGGATAAAATCAACGGAAACCTAATAGGCTGCATCTTACCATTAACATAACTCAGTGCAACAATTGAACTATTTGAAAGTTCATTATTACCTCGAGCAAAAACAATTAATCCATTGCCTTGCTCGTCAAACGCAACTTTAGGATCAGCATCACCAAAATTACTTTGCCCTAATTGCTCCAACATACCTTGTGCTGACCACGTACCAAGCGTATCATTGTATCGAGACAACATTACAGGTGAAGGAACCCCATCATCAAACAAACCGGTAGCTTGAGGAAATACTGCAAAACCTAAGCCACTTTTATTGAAACTTATTTTACCAGTTGTTGCGTCACAATAACTTTTAGAAACCGAAACAGGATCAGCCCATGCTCCTTGCAATCCAATACTATACACACAACACCAGAGGAGCACGTATATGTTTTCTGTATACTTCATACTTCACATTCCCTTCTTGAATATCTTGGCTATTATTAACTCAAACAAACTTGAATCTGATTAATAGGACTACCCAATTTTTTACCGTTAGTCCGTTTCCATGTTACACAGGACCTGCCTTGCTTACTGAAAGCAATGTAGGGTAATGTCGCATCCTGTCCGGCTTCAGACAGTATGGACTCTTGCCAACTAAGATCCGCTACCGCGTACAATGAGACATGAATTAAACTATTTCCAGCATTATCATACTGTTGCCAGACGACACCTGCATTGCCCATTGGATCAATTGCAACATTCTGGCAAGGCCAATCCATTTTGTTAACAGGTTCGAAAGTTTTTGATATGTCAACAACCTGAGGGCTCCAAGAATTCCAGTAAGAACCATCATACAGTACAGCCTGAACTTTTTGGCAAGATTCTTGCGTTGTAAACCAGGCAATAACTGCCTGTCCATTATCATTCATAGCAACGCAAACATTAGGACATCGCGAAGCATTAAGAACAATCCCTGTACATAACGTCTTAATATCCAACCATCCAGATTCAAACTTGCGTGCTCGTATACTCCAACTTCCATCCGGCGCAACCTCTTGCCACACCACCATAAGATTGCCAACCTCATCTATAGCTATTTTAGGTGCATAGGCAGAAACACCCTGGGTTGAAAGCACTATCGGCAAAGACCATGTATTGCCTCCATCAGTTGATCTTACGTATTGCACACAATCTTTTCCCGAAGGTTCCATGATACCATAAAATACAATTGATACTGTTGGCACCGCATCATTGGTCATTACAATCTCAGGAGAAAATCCATAAAAACCGGTCAAGGAAACTGTTTTCGGCATAGTCCAATTTTGAGATGAATCGCCTGCAGAAGCTTGAACAATCCATGTAGACCCATTATATAGCTGCCAACAAGCAACCGCCTTATTTGCATTATTAAATGCAATATTTGGAATTTCAGCATCATATAAAGAATCAGATATAAAAGGAAGATAAAAAGGAGTTTGCCAACTTTGAAGAGATGCATTATAAAATGAGGCCTGAACAACAAACTTAGATCCGCTGAGCACCCGCCACAAAGCCACAGCATTGCCTGTACTATTAACAACTAATTTAGGCTCACGTGCTTGCCCTACAGGAGAAATAGTCTGCGTGATTGACCAGCTTGCATTCTGCTCTGTATAACGCGACACTTGAACTCTGGTATAATTTCCGTCAAAGAAACGCCATTCAAGGATACCATTGCCAAACCCATCGAAGGCAAAACATGGAACACTAGAATCATTCAATTCCGGCGACAGAGTAATGACATTCTGCCATGCTTGTACATTCATTGCCACCAGAAAAACAACCGACAAAAAAACGGACCTTATCAACTTCATACAATCTCCAATAGTATCAGAAAAATTCTAGTAACTTGTGTAAATACCTTTTTTAACTACTTGCAAAATGTGAATACCAGCCTGAACATTATTATAAATATCAAGCAAAGTTTGACTTGTTGGATATGGAGGAGTAAACATTTCACAGGTAAATACAGGTTGCAAGCCATCGACATCCCACTCTGTTTCAATGGTAAGAGTAACAAGTCCCGCTATTGCCTCGTTAGAATCTCCTGTATCAGCGGAAGACAAGTACAGTTGATTCCCTTCGTGAGCAACATAACCCGTAATCTGCGCAACATCTTGTGCCAAGGCCATCAATACATTTCGATGAACCGCGTTATTTATACTATCAAACGTACCGTTCCAGCTGTATAAAACCGCGCCAACAGCAGAATGCCAATCAACATACATAACTAATTCAGGATGTGATTTGATAAAATTACGAATTGCTCGTGCTTCTTGAGCCGATAAAGGCTGTTCACCACGATATGTATTAACCTGAAATATTTTACCACTACCTATAAAATCCCATTCATAGTCCCAATTTCTATTAGGATCTACGCCTGCACCATTTGCGGGAACTATACTTTCAAAGGCCCTACCATGATTCAACTTAGTATTTTTCCTCCAACAATTGACCGATTGACAACACCCATTATACATGGTTCCATCAGGATTTGTCATGGGAACAATATAGATATCAAGAGCATCAAGTAATTCCTTAATAGAGACATCAGATTTGTGTTCACATAAATAATTTAAAAAAGAAAGTCCTACCTGAAGAGGAATACGTTCTCTTCCGTGTATAGCACATGTAAAAAGAACCGCAGGCTTATTATTGGGAATTTCATGATCAACATCCGAAGTCAAACGAACAATCCATTGCTGGCGTCCTTGGTATGTATTACCTAATGAAAATAAATATGCAATATCAGTATTAGTCGAAGCTAACGTTGTGACAATATTCGTCACACTCTCATAATCATCATAATCAAATGGAACAGTCCCCTGCTGTGCCCAACAAGTTATGGGACATTGTACAAACAGTAAACACAGAACACATATATAATAAAAAATTGTAAGCCTCATAGAATCTCTCCTTCCTTCACTTCTTAGATCTTTTTTTATTACTAGGTGCAGTGTAATAAGTACGCTAGCAAAAATTCAATAGCTCACTATTTAAAATATACAATTGCCGCATTAGTAAGGAGTTCTTTTTTGTAGCCATCAAACAACTCATTGTATTTTGGCCGCTTAAGAATCTCCGCGATTTCATTATAACGCTCTTCAAGTGTTCTTAAATGTTCTTCTTTTTTATTTTTGAGTCGAAACAATTCGACACCAGCCGCAGATTGTGAACCTAAAGCAATAGTTCCAACATCCATAGTAATTAAGAAATTTTTATCCTGAGCTACATCACTTTTTTTTATCCAAAAAGGACCGGCCCATGACACATCAAGAGAGCTGTTTCCTGTACGAACCAAATCACGTATCTTATCCATAAACGTATCATGATCCATACCAGATGGACATGATACTTGAGCTATTTCAATCTGGTACGATGTTTCTTCAATTTCAGGGTGCTTCGAATAATAAGCCTGAATCTCTCGTTCCGGAACAATAAGTCTTGAGCGAATACGAAAATCCACCATAGTTCCTACTGCTGTAATACTTTTAAATTGCGCTCTCCCTTCTTCGTAGGTATACCCGGCCTGTTTAAATATCGATTTTAGGTCATCTAATGATAAATTATTTTCGCGCTGTACAGCCTCTAAATGTTTATTAACAGCTTCATCATCAGGCTCAATTTTAAACCGAGCTGCATCCTGACATATCAATTTAGCCAAAACAAGATCATCTAAAGATTGTTTACTTCCATCAAGAGAAGGACGCATCTCATCTGATAATGTAATAATATCTGTACGCTGTTGTCCGTATATAACAGCCTTAATAGAATCAATTACAAATAATTGCTCATCTTCTTGAGTCACCTGTATACTATTTTGAACAGGTTCCGCAACCATACAAGGTGAACAACTTACTCCAACAGACCATAGTATCAAAAGAACTTTAATATGCTTATCATGTATCTTCATAAGAACCCTCTCGTATTGCACAAATGAAAAAGGGGAACACAATGTTCCCCTTCTTATATACCACTATTTGATTAATAATGCGAGATTATTTATGCAGGCTTAGTAGCAGGCGCTTGCTGTCCAATTGTCTCATCTTTTGCTCCGTCAGCTTGTTTTTCCGCTGCAGGCTTCAAGATATCTTCCATAATCTTGACATCATATTTACTCTTGAGTTCTTCTAATTTTTGTTCCATTGTTTCTTCCATCTTACGATTGGCAAGGAACTTCTCAAGGCTGGCTTTTACTTCGTCAAATGGACGATATTTTGTTTCTTCTTTAGCACCGACATTGACAACCCAGAACGTCTTATCATTTATCTTGATAAGATCTGTTGCAGCCTTCTTAAATGCTACAATCTTATCACGCAATGCTGCATCCATGCCAAGGCTTTGTGCATTAACAAAACCAAAGTTACGTACCTTTGATCCGAGCTTTTCTGCTTCTGCTACTTTTTTGAATTCTTCCGCATTTTTGCCGGCTACTTTTGCTTGGAAAGCTTTTGCGTCAGCTTCTTTATCAAAAGATACACCTACAGCAGGAACGCCTCCACGGGAAAGAAGTAATTCAGGATGTTCATCTTTATGTTCATCATAATACTTCTTTACTTCATCAGCCGTTACTGTTTTTTCACAAGCTTTTCTGAAATGTTTAACATTAACAATCTTTTGAGCTTGACTACGTGCTTGTTCTAAATCATTCTTATACTCTTCAGATTTATCAACTCCACCGTCTGCAATGTACTTATCAATAACAGACTGACTTACAAGACTTTTCGCTACATCAAGCTTAAGGTCCGGCATATATTGCATCATTGCTCTCAATTGAGGCTGACCAGCTAGCAATTGCTCAAAGCGCTCTTCGAATTCTTTCAATGTTAAAACCGGCTTACCACCCATGGTTGCAATGACGACATCTCCTGAAACAACTTCTTTAGCACCAACTTTTTCAGGTTCTCCTGCAGTTCCCTTTTTACTAAACCAATCACAACCTGATAACAATAGAACCAAGGCTAAAGCAGTTACTTGCATGGCCTTATTAGGGGCATTATGTATGTACATATAAGAAACCCTCTTTTTTGTTAGACGTTACACCTATACACTTAACAACAAGTAACCATATCATAAAATAATTAATCGTGAAAGTCCACATAGGCAAAGACTGTCGTATTATAGTTAGCTTACTTTACCTATACACTTTATTTAAAAATCGCATAAAAAGTATTATTATCATCAATGATGTAACTAACATACATTCTGTAAAAAAGAGGGATTCATGAACGCATCGATCGTGATGATTATTGCAAGTGATGGGTACCAACCAATAGAATATACGACAACAAAAAAAATCTTAGAGCAAGCAGGTTTTATGGTTACTGTAGCTAGCGATAAAGCCGGAACTGCGCTTGCTACTGACAAAACAACTACTCGAGTTGATATAACCATTAATAATATAATTATTGACCATTATGCTGCTATCGTATTAATCGGTGGACAAGGGGCACTCGATCATCTTGATAACGAAATTGTTCATTCTTTATTAAAGACCGCATATCAACTGAAAAAAATAATTGCAGCTATATGTATTGCTCCACGCATACTTGCTCATGCGGGACTACTAAAAGGCAAACGCATAACAGGATGGGACGGCGACGGCGAACTTGCAAAAATAGCACGCAGTTACAACGCCATTTATGAACCTCGCAACGTTGTTATTGATGGTTTAATTATAACAGCTTCCGGTCCAATGGCTGCACACGAATTCGGTACAAAAATTGTCGAACGGCTCTCTCTTTAAAAAAAGGAGATCACATGAATATTAAAATAAGTCTCGCCTGTTTGCTTATCCCTTTAACAGTATGTTCATCACAAGATTTTTCTATAGCATTAAAAAATCATAAGAAAAATATTGCACTTATTATTGCATACAGAGATTACCACCCCGGAGAATATGCTGAAACAAAGCGCGTGTTAGAACAAGCCGGTTTTTCTGTAAAAACAATAAGTACACAAAGTGGATATGCCAGGGCACTTGATAATTCCCGCACGCTCGTTGATAAAGCTCTCAATAAATTTAAACCCCTAAAATTTGATGGAATATTCCTCATTGGAGGACCGGGAGCACATACGCAACTGGATACAGAGCTTGTGTACAAAATTATGAACGAAGCATATAAAGCAGGAAAAGTTATCGGAGCGATTTGCTATTCTCCAAGAATTTTGGCCAAGGCCGGACTATTGACTCATAAACATGCTACCGGTTGGAATGATGATAAGCAGCTTGAAACTATTTTTAAAAAATATGAAGTATATTACGATAAAAAACCGGTAGTTGTCGATAACACTATTATTACCGCTGACGGACCCTCTTCCGCTACTGCATTCGGAAAAGCAATAGTAGGTCTATTAGGTCATAAAAAATAAAAAGGATTTTCAATGTTAATCACAAAAATAATTGGCCGCGAAATTTATGATTCTCGAGGGCTCCCGACACTTGAGTGCGAACTCGTTCTTGACCATAAAGTCACCATTCATGCGCAAGTTCCTTCAGGTACATCCTGCAGTTCACATGAAGCTAAACCTCTGTATGACGGAGGTACACGCGTTATGGGCCTTGGTGTTACTAAAGCTATTGAAAAACTCGAAACAATAATAGCTCCTGAATTCATAAACAAAGAACCCAATCTAATCGATATGGATCTACGTATGATTGCAATGGATGGCACAGAAGATAAATCTAACTTAGGAGCAAACACCATACTTGCTGCAAGTATTGCTCTTGCAAAAGCACAAGCCGTTTCATTAGATATGCAACCCTATGAATTCATAGCAAGACTCTGTAATTTTGATTCAGTAATCATTCCTTATACAATGTTTAATGTTATTAATGGTGGATTACATGCTCAAAGCAATATGATTATTCAAGAAATAATGTTGGTCCCAACAGGATTTTCAAGCTGTCGCGTTGCATGCCAAGCTGTATGCGAAATCAATCAAAAACTCAAAGAGCTTATTCAACGCCATGGGCACAAGCCTTGTAGAGGATATGAAGGTGGTTATGCCTTGGACATCTCTCATGAACAAGAAGCCTTTGATCTTCTTATGGAAGCTATACAACAAGCAGGATACAAACCTAAAGATCAATTTACACTCGCATTGGATGTTGCCGCATCACACCTTTACTGCGCAGAAACTCAGCTATACACTTGGAGCAATAACACACACATAAGCAGTCAAGAACTTATCGAGCGTTACGCTCAACTCACGCAAGCATATCCTATTTACTCAATAGAAGATGGTATAGCGGAAAATGATATTGATGGATGGATCGCAATACAAAAACAATTAGGTGATACATTACAAATAGTTGGCGATGACATCTTTGCAAGTAACCCGGCACGTATCGCCATGGGTATAGAAAATCAACTTGCAAACGCAGCAATAATTAAACCTAACCAAATAGGAACCGTTTCAGAAAGTCTTCAAGCCATTTTACTATGCAAAAATCATGGCATGAATACTATTATATCACACCGTTCAGGAGAAACAGAAGATACATTCATCGTTGATCTTGCGATAGGTTCCAACGCGGGACAATTAAAGGCCGGCGGCTTTACACAAGGTGAACGGATAGCAAAATATAATCAGGTACTGCGCATAGAAGATATACTGACAAGTTCACTTATGGAAAGGTACAAATAGATGAAACATGAAGCATGCCTTACTCGGGACGAACGGAAATAGTAATACTTATCGAGTGAGCGTTATTTATGCAGTTATATTTTGTTTTAGTGGATTTTCTTCATGCTCAACCAACAACTTAAGCTTTGCTGCTTTATCATCCAATGAGGATGCGTCACGCATTACCGCAACTTGTGCCGGCCTTACTTCTTGTTTATCTAATATTATACCGGTACTTTCTTCATTCATGTGCTCATTATAGTCAAATTCATCTGTATTATCTTCTTGACCATGCATTTCGATATATTCCTGTTCCTTAGCCAAACGTGTTTTACGTGCTTCCATGCGAGCCTTTGACCGCTTTGTCAGAATACGCACTTCTTTTTCACGTTTAAATTCATCATCGGCCAAAAAGTCATTAACCGTATCAATCACATCAGATTCTGTATTGAAAAACCATCGTGTTACAGGATCTTTTAATGAATCGAATAATACACCTTCCTGAGCATACCTTTTGGTTAATTTAACATAATCACGTGTATAACTATCAACACCGCCACGACGCAATCGCGGACGTATAACCGTAGGACATATAAATACCGTCAAGTTGGTATCAACAGCGGTTCCTTTTCTATTCTTAAAAAAATACCCGATAATGGGAATTTTCCCTAACAGCGGTGTCTCTGAAACACTTTTCGATGCATCACGCCTTAACAATCCACCAAGAGGAATAACTTCACGACTGCGCACATGAGCACTCGTTGTTACATGGCGTCTATAAGTATTTGCACCTTGAGGGTTTTCATCAGTACTGGTAAAAGCCGATGCAGTAAATTCATCAATGGCAACATCAAGGCCAAGCTGCACTGTATCATTATCAGGATTTCCATCAGGAGAAAGGCATATACGAGGATTAATTTTAAGTACCAAATTAGCTGGAATTTTCTTCCTTGGAACAGTAGCATTACCACCCTGATTACCAACCGCAGCATCAGCAACAAGTCGTGTTTCACCAATAACAAGCGTCGTTGGTTGATTATTAACTGCAACAATATGAGGATTAGTCAATACTTTGCGCCAATCAAGATAATTTCTCACCTCAAGTAAGCTCCATACTTTTTTTGTACAAGGATCAATTAATGAAACAGCGGTAGTACCAGCAGGAGCTTGTGCAACTATACTTTGATTACCCGGTTCTTTTGTCTCCGAGGAAAGAGCCGTACCTTCACTATTATATGCATCCTTAAGAAGATCGGTATCATTATTATTATTCTGATTATCAAGGCCCACCGTAGCAGGAGAAAGCCCTTGTTTTTTATCTAAATCATTAACAAGAATTCCACGAGCAAGTTGTGCCGACTGGAACTGCACATCTCCTATTAAAGGGACATTAATAGGATTGCGTAACATGGAACCAATAAAACGAGCATCATCCAATGTAAGGTCTGCTACCAATACTTCGATAATCACTTGTGGCTGTGGTGTATCAAGTTGCTCGCACAATTTTTTAATGCGAAGCCAATCATCGTGACGCGCAGCGATAATTAACCTATTACCACCGTAATAAGCAGCTTCCGTTTTTGAGTCTCCAGATGCTGCAGCTCCCGTATCTTCAGGTCTATCATGAGTAATACAAACACCTTCAAACACACGCTCAGTTCCACCTTGAGCAGTCGCCCCACCTTCTGCTCTCGATTGGCCTGTCCCTCCAGTTGATGTTGAATTAACAATATTTTGCAAAATGGGAGCAAATTCTTTTGCATCTAAATACTGCAAAGAGTATGTATGAAATACTGATTGCCCTGTATCTTGAGTAATATCGATATATTTTTGTATAAAATCCTTAACTCTATCTACAGCTTGCTCACGGCCTAATATGATAAGCATATTCAACCTACTATAGGGAATGATTCGCACAAATTTAGAAAAATATGTAGCCTCAACAGTTGGCTTTCTTGCATCAAGGCCATATGGACTTCGCTGCGGCGATTTCATAATATCATCAAAAATCTGTTTAACCTCAGAAGCCACCGTATTAAATAATGGGAGCATCTCAATTTTTTCTTTAAATCCTGTCGTATCAAGCGCCGAGACTATTTGCATAATAGAACGCACAACACTTGCACGCTCTGCTATGATAATAGCATTGGTAACAGGATCATAGGCAAGTCTTGCATTTGTTGGATCCTGAGGACCGCTTTCACCGTTAGGTAAAAGTTTACTGATAACTGTATTAAGTTCATTAGATTGATCTTGAGCATCTGATGGAACTTTAATATTACTCAAATAAAAAATACAACGAATCCGCTGTTCAGTATTGGGAATTTTATCCCAAGGAACAGCTATGTAAATAGGCAAAGATGCTCGAGCAGTCTGTGGTGTAGTTTTTATAATTCCATAGCCACCTGGCTTTGGAACAAGGCTATACCCGGCTATATCCAAAATTTGTATTAAGAATTGCCAGGCCTCATCCGCGTCCATTTTTTCTTCAATCGCAACGGTTACCTTTGAGGAAATAGCATCAGCCATCGTTGGCAACAGAACATTAACACCCTTAAATTCAGCAACTATATTAATAACATCAACAAGGCTTTCATCTACAAATTTAAATGAAAAATTTTTTTTGTTAGATGATATTCCCACCGCTTCTTTTTGAGAAACACGCTTACCGTTATTGTTCTCTGAATGTTCCTGTAGTATTTCAGCATGGATACCGATTGATACACCTATAACACTCACCGCACTAAACAGAACTAAGTTACGCGTTATGTTCATAAAGCCCATCCCACCTGTGTTTTAATCAAGCCGATTTCAGAAATAATGTTGCTATTAATATATGTACTTCAAGGCTATTCGCCGTTGTTTTAGACTTTGTAATTTCCAATTTTTTTATAAATACACGACGATTATTTTCCACTGCTACCAAGAAGTCAACCAGTTGCTTCATATTAATATCATTCAACGTAAACTCGATACTACTTTCAATATAATGCTCATTAACATCTGTTGTTTGAGGAACTTGTACCACATCTTTCCGTTCACTGAGCCCAACCTGGGCAATAACACGTTCAAGATATTCAGTCAATTTAAAATCAGGATCTTGTATCAACAAAGCATCAAGTTTTTCTTTTTGCAGCTTGAGTCGATCCGCTTTAGTCAAAATCTCTTTAATCTGAGTAGCACGAATCATATTAAGATCTCTGATTTGCTTATTCAATGATTTAGAAGATCTGAAATAATAAAACATTAATAAAAGAATGATAAGTACCAATACCACAAAGAAGCTAATAACATAGGTATAAAACTGTTTTTCATCAAGTTCACTAATTTTAGCTTTTAATGTATCAAGAAAATCCATTACACCTCCCCAGTCTGAGGTACCAAGGTAATTTCAAGATAAAACTCACGAGTATCTATAGGCTTAAATTGAAATAATTTAGAATCATGAAGATTTTTTTCAAGAATTTTTAGATTATCAAACCCAGGTACTTTAGCCTTCAACTTCATACTATTTCCTTCAATAAGTAAGCTTTCTATATCGATTCTGGTTGCCTGCTTGTCAATTTTATTAGTCAACTCTAATAAATAGGCAAGCATTGAAGGATGAGCAGGATCAATAAAAGCTACCGTACGTTCTTCTTTGTTTATATAATTTTGAGCCTCTGCAACTACTTGTTTTAATTGTGTACCACGAAGTCCTTTAAACCGTTCTTTTAACGCCGCCACTACTTGAGCGTTAGATGTTTTGATTTCTTTACGCAGTACATGCAATCTAAAAAAAGTTACTCCCATAAGTAGCCCTAAAATTAACGTGAGCAACCCTGCTGCAACTAATACTTGCTTTTGGAACAACCCTTTATCTGAAGAAGAAAATTCACCTGTAAGCAAATTAAAATTATTCATAATCGGCGAAGGAAAAGCTCCACTTACACAGATAATATGAGACCGTGGAATATGGTTATTACCTTGCACAATAACCTGAGAATTTTGTAACAAAGAGATTACAGAGAACAATGAACATGGTTTATTAAGCAATGTTGTTATAAACCCGCAGATATCCTTAATTTCTGAACCTTTACCCAATAAATACATTTTTGTCATCTGCTCACCACCCTGCAATGCAAAGGAACGAAGTGTAAAATCAACTTCGTTTAAAAAACTTACGAGCACTTTTGTGACAACTGTATTATATTCTGAATCTTGCTGTTCAAGTCCAAACCGTAATATCTGTTCCATAGCTTCTGATGGTTGAACATGTAGCTCGTCACTTACAGATTTTGCTATGTTAATCAATCCCTTTGAAAGTGTTCTGACAAATTTAAGTTGTCTGTTAGTGATAAACGCAATACGCGTAGCCTGAAGGTCAAAATCAATCAGAGCTACATTCTGCATATCTTGAGCATATTCGGGAACATTTTTATATAACCCGTATAAAGAACATAAATCTACACTAACACGGTCCAACTCTATGCCTGCTTGACCGAATAAGCTCAAAAATTGCGCCATGTGTTCTTTTAGCACTGCCGCAATCAACACCTGTGATTTATTTTCTTCTATGTTTTGCCCGGTAATAATAAAGTCAAACACAGCATGCGCTAGAGGAAACGGCAATAATGGCTCAATCTCATACGGAAGCACCATCTTTATTTTTTCATAATCCAAAAATGGCACCGTGATCTCTTTAAATACCACAACCGAACTTGCTATGGACGCATAAAATGCATGTATAGTTCCGGCATTCCCCATTATATTTTTTATTGCTTGAACTATACGATCGTCTGCTGTTGCAGCCGGGCCCTGTTCAATTTTCTCTTCAAAGAACTTTTCGATATACATCGAACGTCCCTTAAGATATACCTGCACAGCATGAACATGTGTTTTACCTATATCAAAACTCAAAACACGCTTAGGAAATATATAATAATCTCCCATCACCTCAGGCAAAAAAATATTTTTAATCATGCAGAAACCCCCAAATCTTCAGTTGTTTCATTAACTAATGACACCCTAGCGCGGTGTCTATCATTCCTTTTATTATGGACAACTTTTGGTTCAGGACTTCGAACATTTTTATGTTCCACAGATATCTTTTCTGGTTGCGTATCAGGGATAGCCTGTTTTACCGTTTGTTTAACCCCTTCTTTTGCTTTTTGTTCTTCTGCCTTTTTGAGTTGTCTCTCTTTCCTTTTACGTTTAGCAGGCTTTTCAAAAATAAAGTCCTGAACACGATTTCCTATACTTTTTTTATCTTCTTGGAAGAACATACGATAAATCGGATCCTTTTTATCAACCACATAATTCATCGCATCCAACGTACCATAGTAATCATCAATGTGATGTTGTGTAAAGCGCGCTGCCGCTGATGGATTTAGCGGATCAATGATTTGTGTCGAAAACAGGATAAGTAAACTATCTCGAACATCGTCTGCACTTTCATTCTTAAATAACCAACCTAAGAATGGAATATCTCCCAACAAAGGAGTCTTAGCCTTATTTTGAGTAGAATTATTACGAATCAATCCTCCAAGAGCCAATACCTCTCTATCGGATACAATTGCTTTTGTTCTAATTTCACGATTTTGTGTCGCAACATTAGTTGCGGTTGATCCAGATATAAAGTTAACAATTGAAACAACAATATCCAAAGATATCATACCATCAGAGTTTATCTGTGGTGTCACTTCAACCTTAAGCGTCGCATCCATATTATCAAATGTTGGGGTACGCTGTTCAGCATTTTGAACAATTTCCGATGTAATAACACGACGGACTTCACCAACTTCTACTACCGCCTTTTGTTTATTAGAAGCCAAAATAAATGGGTTTGCTACTGTTTCTGATGCAACAAAAGTTTCAAATAATTGAATAAGACCCCAAACTCCGAAAATATCTCTACCAAGAGAAATAATGGTATTACCGGCTTCCAACGCTGTAACCAAATCAAGAAGATTACCCATAAGACGATTAGGTATCGTAAGTTCACTACTACTTGAAGGCTTTTGTCGCTCAACTATACCTTGTCCTCCAAGCCCGGAAGTTTGAAACTGAACCCTATCAGAACCAAAGCCACCGCAAGTTTTCATGTAATTTCTTATTTGCGTACCTAGTTTTTTTACTTTTTGCCAACTGACTAACAAAACAAGAACTTCAACGGCAACTTGCGGTTGAGGTTGGTCAATTTGGGCTATCAAATCTTTTACAAGAAGATAATCCTGATAATCACCTTTCATGATAATACGATTTGTTGCCGGATCATCAATAAATGCCATAGGACGCACATATTTATCAACACCACGAACTCCACCAACCTTGCCTGCATCAGTTGCAGGCTCACGGCCAAACTTTCCTACCGTATTTTCTAATATCGTTTTTACATTTTTGGCTTGCGCAAACTTCAAATCATAGTAAAAAAGAGGTGAATGTGGTGTTTCCGGATCTTTGTCGACATGTTTACTAATAAATGATTCAATCTTTTCTATTGAATCCGGTGTTCCCAAGATAATAAGAGAATTAGTACGAGGCTCAGCAATTATACGCGTATTTTGAGGAAAGTATAATGCAGTCGGTTGTTGCCGTGGAGGCATAAACATCTGCTGCTGCTTACTTTCATCAGTACCCATAAGCTGATCAAATAATTTTTTAACATCTGTGGCATCCGCACGATATAATTTCATCACAGACATCGATTGCGGCATACTGACACGATCAAGTTCCTTAACTATCGTCATGAGTGTTTTAATATTATACGCCTTATCTGTCAAGATAAACGCCTTCGCATCACCAAGTGACACTAAGTCTGATGTAGAACTGCGCAATTTATCTACAACGCTTTGAATAACAGTCATGTTGCCATTTTCTATAAAATAAACATAACGAATCATCTGATCATCATCGGGCAACGTTTTAGGATCAACACCAATATATGCAGGTTCAGGCGCTTTTAATGCTTTTGTAGACGAAATGACGCGATATCTTCGTGGAGAAGTGCCTGGAACAACATTAAATCCTGCTATATCAAGAAAACTAAGAAACATACTCCAAGCCTGTTTCTTTGTCATAGGCTGTTGAGTTCTGAAAGAAACCTTGTTACCCGTTGTTGCTACCGCCCCTTGCCCTTGAGGAAGTGGATTAATTATATCATCAGTCAAAAATGTAACATCAAAGAGGTCTCCTACCTGCTTGATAACATTTTTTAAATCCGTATTTTCGAATTGAAAATTAATTAATTCATCACTATCATCTGGTGGCGGTACACGTTGAGTCTGTACTTTTTCAGATCGCGAAGCTAGTTCTTCAAGCGCCTCTACATCACCTTCTTTTTCTGCCTCAATTACTTCTTTTGAATCTGATTCTTGTGTTAAAGATACATGCGCGTTTTTTACAGCTTGAAGGCCCCCGTGCATCTCATGATGCGGAGGTACTATACGCGTAATCGGTACCGCAGGAACATCAGGTGGCGCTACAGTTTTTTGTTCTACAGGAACTTGAATCTCAAGCTCTTTAGATGGCACAGTATCAACAGATATTTCAGATTCAACCGGCTCAATAATTTGATGAGGCGTCTGTTGCTCTTCTGCTACAGCAGGCGTTACTTGCGCATCTGTTATTGTTTGGATTAACTCAGAAGGTTGTGTATTACTCTGTATCGCTTGACTACTATAAAGAGCCATACACATAAACCCTACACAACTTACGAATATATTTTTGATTAATCTTTTCATACGCTTTACTCAATTATGTTCGGGTTGTTTCGTTTTTCTCGTTGCACCATATGCGCCCGTTCCTTCTCTCGTATCTCTTTTATTGTTGGAGCAAAATTATATTTCTCCTTTAATGTCCTCAGCTCTTTGTCTTTAATCTCCTCACCGTTTTTTGGAATCGCCGGGACCCTGTGTATATTTTCGAATGTTGGTTTCGGTTTTTTCTCTTCTACTGTAATCTTTATAGTCATCATCATTTTGCGACGCATAAAGTCCACAGTAATCTGCTTTCCTTCAAGCGGTTCCTGTATGATATCTTTATAAATCTTAAGCCTATGGGCTGTATCTGTAGCAGGTATAGCATTAACTTTTAAAATTATATCACCCGGCTGGAACCCTAAGAATGTCCCCAGAGAATCTTTTGCGATATTTCCAACTCTGCAACCAACATTCTGGCCCTTTTTGTATACCGTTGTTAGGTCAAACATATCAATAAACTGCGCGAGACTTTTAATACGACCTGTAAACGCAATTGGATCGATGCTATATTCATTCGGATGAACTTCCTTAACAATATCAGCCCAGCCACTTAAAGTTGCAAACATTGGATCTGTTTTTGCATCTTTCTCTCTTAAATACAAAACCTCTTGCTGTCCATTAGAACGTACCAGTACAACTTTATTTGTAAAAATTCTCATCAGATGAGCATCTTCTATACTGTCGCCAACCTTATAAACACCTTCTTGACTGGTCTTGTTATCCGCTATAATGGCACGATTTTTCATATCATCATACGCCACAGTTACAATACCTTTTAATGTTACATTCAAAGGTGGCAAAAATACCGGCGCAGGAAGCGCTGGAATAATTGGTGGTCGAGCAATTGGCGCAGGCGGCATTTCGAAATTAACATCAAGAGGCTTGACTGAAGGAACAACTATATACGTTCCGAAAAGATCTTTCTCATAAATTTTTTTGCTACTGATTATAGGGCGTTCAGTACGAAATTCAACAGCAGCTTGTTCGGGAACTATTGAAACCCTTGTTGGAACTTTACTACGCGAAAACACAATAAACGCACCAACTACAACGAAAAGTAATAATAAAGAGCTATTAACAATCCACAATGGCTGTTTCATCTAGCCTTCCTTTTTTTTTAGTTATACTTTTCCACAATACCCCCCTTATAAGATTTTTGTCAAGACCAAATCGAACCATTGTTAGAATCTTAACCTCAAAATAAAATTTTTGTAAGATCATGGAGTTGGCACCACACTCAATATTTTTTGAATTATAGCATCAGACTTTATATTTTCAGCTTCAGCATCATACGTCAACACTAAACGATGTCTTAAAACAGCAGGACATACAGCTTTAACGTCATCCGGGGTAACAAAATGACGTCGTTTTAAAAATGCATGAGCTTTCGATGCATTAAACAATGCTAACGTAGCACGAGGAGATACGCCATATAATATAAGAGGCTTCAATTCTTTCAAATTAAAATGGGCTGGCTCGCGCGTCGCAAATACAATATGTACAATATAATCGATAATTTTTTCATCAATATACACTTGATTAACAAGATTTTGTGCTCGCGCGATATCATCTTTATTTAAAAGCTTTTGTACAATATCAACATTAAGTGAACGCTTAACGATTTCACGCTCTTCCATTAATGATGGATATCCCACAAGTAGTTTAAACATAAACCTATCTACTTGTGCTTCGGGCAAACGATATGTCCCTTCTTGTTCCACGGGATTTTGTGTCGCAAAAACCAAAAATGGTTCATCAAGTTTATATGTATGCGAACCAATGGTAACCTGATGTTCTTGCATTGCTTCCAAAAGAGCCGATTGCACCTTTGCCGGAGCACGGTTTATTTCATCAGCTAAAATAAGGTTAGAAAAAATGGGGCCTTTTTTTGTTTCAAACTCTTGTGTTTTCGGATTATAAACAAGTGTCCCAATTAAATCAGCAGGTAATAAATCCGGTGTAAACTGAATACGATTAAACTGCAAACCAAGCCCTCGCGCGATTGCTTTAATCATTGTCGTTTTTGCTATACCTGGAACACCTTCCAGCAAAATATGTCCATTAGTTAAGATTGCATTAAGAATGAAATCTATAACTTCTTTCTGACCTACAATCACCTTAGAAACTTCGACTGCAAGACCTTGAAATCGAGAACTCTCTTCTTTGATTTCTTCAATAATATTTTTATTTGGATTGACATCCATGGGTAGTTCATCCTTATACTATATGACCACGCCATTGTACAATATTGTGCTTTGATAGTGTAGCAAGAGTATTAATTTCTGACAATAGTAAGAAACAGGAGTTACGCATTAACTGAAAGTTCTGTCTAGGACTTGCAAAAGAATAAAAAAGGTGATCCAATTTTAAGGATAAATAAATATTCTCAAAAAAAGGATCACCAAAAGTGAGAGTAGCAAAAGTTTTAGAAGAAACCAATATACCAAATTATTCATATGCATT
>CAZQNW010000003.1:33399-47527 GCA_964595035.1 uncultured Pseudomonadota bacterium | reverse complement strand
ATAGTCATTGTATGTTTGTGCCTGTTCGGTACAACCCATTGCAGAACGGTCACGCGCGGTCATCACAAAATCAAGTCCTAAATGCGCAAGAACTTGTTCACTTTTATTGTCACCACTATCTTGTAATGTATCAACCAAATCATTGAATATCTCTACTGATTCTTCTACTGCCTGGCATTCATAGCTGTTACCTACTGTATGTGAAAATATTTTTGGATCAATGTCTCGATCGACAAGGTACTGCTCAGCTTGTGGTGTTAGCGTATAACTCGTGCTGTAGATCTTACCATTTTCATCCAAAGCTCTTTGTGCTGCTTGTACACGAGCTTGTTGAAGCGGATTCAGTTGCTTGCCGGAAGCTCTGGCAATCTGGGTACGCAAGTGAAGTACTTGCTGATCAAAATTGCTATGTGCACTATACTGAGCTAGTTCATCTAATTCTAACGCAAGCCCTTCCTGCTTATAGCGATCTACTGTTGCGTCTACACTCTCAAGCAGATGTTTAAATTCTTCCGGATGCGCATGTTCTAAAGCCGGAAATCTATCTCGTATTGCCTGTAAAGCGCAACATGTATAATAATCAGTTCCTTTACCAAGTAAACTTTTATAAGTCTTGCCCTCTACGCACGCAACATCAGAAGGACATACTTGTTGCGAACCAATTATTACCTCTGACAATCTACGTGCTTGCTCTGTAACACGTAATGCTTCAACATAGTCTCCAGCCTGCTCTAATTGGGTCGCGCGTTCACATGCAATAACAACATTCTTCGCAATTTCTTTTGTTATTGGAGTATCACCGATCCCTTGTACTCCATGCACAGAACGGATTGTATCAATATTAGCGTTTCTAATGTAATATCCAATATGACTTTCAACCGCATGCATAAACACATCAGGATCGCCTCCCCTATCAACTATATATGTATGCAACTGCTCATCTAAGCATCTATTGGTAATAATTAAGTGACCTTGACTAGCCAATGTTTTGTCAATTGCTTTTACAGCCCCTTGCTGTAAATCCCCTGGTAATCTTGCAAGATCGCCCCTAAGCTCTCGCATCTGTTCCAATTGATCGCCGATGAGTACTTTTTGATGCATAGCATGAGTGTGTTTCGCGTGATCAATAGCTTGTTGTACTATAAAAAGTTGTACTTTTTTTTGGGTTAATTCGTTTATACCGCGACAAACCTTTGGGGTTATTTCTCTTAGTTTCGCCATACCATTATGTACATAATGTATAAGATCTTGTTCAGTATCCCCTGTATTTAACCAATCGTAAAATGCATTAAACATTCTACGTACAATACCGCGATCGCTTGGTCCATAAAAATTGAGCCGCTGTTTATTTTTATTAACTAATGATGCAATGCCAGCTTGTGTTTTAAGCTGTTCGTGTACTTTTGGCTCTTGCGCAGCAATAGATGCTTTTATTTTTTTTTCTTGCGTTATAAGGTACGATAACGGTTTATTAGCTAAACTTCTTTGAAAAGCATTAAAATAAGCCTCTCGCTTACCCCATATATCTTGCAAAAGATTGATATTATTTTGTAAATTTTGCATCCATTTTTCTATACAAGGCTTTTGTTCATCAAAGACTACTCGAGAATCCAATGCCTGCTTTAACGCTTGCTGCGCCTCAAGCATTTTTTCCAGACCTTCAACTAATTGTTCTTTAGTCATATCAGCAACCGAAACTCCTGTCTCATGCAAGCTCGCATAAAATACGCGTACTGCATGGATCTTTTCATGTACACGTGGCAAATTATCTTGCAACGTTTCAAAAACAGAAGGTAACGGCAATATTCCAGAATCAGTTGAAACAGATCTTTGCACGCTACATGAAATTTGAGCTGAACCAATTGGCGTCTGACCTGCCCAATAAGCAGAAGCATCTCTTGAAGTCCATTCAATATGCACATTTTCTTGTCGTTCTATTGGAACAAAATACAAACTTCCTTGCTGACAATTCTGGGAGGATCCTACCGCAGCTTCGCCATGAGACAATGGACCCGTTACAGGTTGACGTTCAACAACACAATCAGGTACAGCAGAAAAAGTTCCCGCATCAAGCAAAAAAGTTTCCGAAACCTTTGAAGCCTGAAATCCTGCTTCTCTTAATTTTTGTGTATACGTACTGATATCTTCAAAAGGAATTTTACCTGCAGCAAATTGCGCTAAAGCTTCATATGCTGCTGGATCATTATGATATACATGTACAACAGCCCCTATCGAAGGAACATGAGCTGCGTCTTCAGAAAAAACTACCAAAGAGCTATCTTTAATTAGACCTGACTCTTGCAATGCTAAATATTCTTGAGCACTGTAAACTGACTCGCGTACCATATCTTGCTGATCATAAATACAGCATGTTTGCGCCATAGTCTGATCTTGCGCACGGCCTTCAGAAGATAGAAAACGCGTTGTACGTTCAATATACGGAGTACCTGATTCATCGTACTCTAAGCTTCTTCTTACAGATATAACATTGTCATTCATCCTAGCATAATAATACTCTTGCGTATAATCTAAACGTTCTGCCGCACGAACTGTTTGTGGCACTGGGACTATATTCCCTTGCCCAACATTGGGAGTACGAGCTCCTCCAGAAACTCCACCAGCGGAGCATAGTACTGCAATACCCTGACATGCAACTGCAGATGTTCCCTGAATTGCAGCTTCCTGCGACTGCGTAATAATACTAGAACTGCCCGGTTGTGATGCCAACAAAAACGGTTGTTGCTGCGCTAAAGTATGAATAGATTCTGGTACTATTTGAGAAACACCACGCTCCATAGCACATGTTAGAAAAGGCAAAAAGCTACAGACTAATAATAATCGTTTAATAATAACCATTATAACCTCAATTTATTTTTAAATAATAACTACAAAAACTCCATTCATTTATCGTGTGATAATCAAGAATCTTTTTTACGTGGCTCAAAAGAAATACGTCTAAAACTTAAACCAGTTTGCACAACCTGAAGACCTAGCTGAATCCATTACCTTATTCTAGTTTCTTTATAACGTTCCTCTTGAATCTTTTTATCTTCCTGATAATGCAATTCTTGACGACAGCCCAGATATACCGAATGCAATAATCCTAACCAAGGCGATCCGTGTATAGCAACCTGCTTTAGTCCTTTGAGTAACATAGGCCAATAATGGATACCTTTACCTCTTTTTACCTCTTGTAAAGCATGGTCAAAATGTTTACGCGTTATACACTTGCGAGCTACCATGCAAGATGTTGTAGTTTGCTCAGAAAAAGAAGATTGGTACGCAAGTTCAAAAAGTGTTCCTATGTCACGTATTGAAAAATTAGTTGTCTTATTTGCAAGATACGTAATATCACCTTCTGTAAGATCAATAATGATATCTTTTCCTTTGCATTTTTTTTTCTGCCACATAGAGAAACAATTGTAAATTATAGCCTCCCTATGATCTCGTGTTGGATTATCAATTTTCTCAATTTTTTGAAAACGTGAAACAAGAGCTTCACCTATATGTCTATTTTTCTTAACAGGCCCATCATCTGTTTCATCTTGCGCATATACATCAGTATTAGTTGTAGCTATAAAAACAACCTGCAAAGATGAGGCATAATCAAATAATTCTTGCATAACTTCGGTTGCATTATCCTGATCATGATTAGAGTCAGAAAGTGCATCAACCTCATCCAGCAAAATAACTGCTGTAGGATTTTCTGTAATAAACTGTTTCAAAGAAGCTATTTGCTGCTGCTTCGAAAATTGATACTGCGTTCCTAAAGCAGGAACACGTATAATGCGGAATGGACGTGCAACTAAATCACCTGCTTGATTTTTACAAGGGCACCACTGTGCAATTGCTTGAGCAATGGTAGTTTTGCCATTCCCTGGAGGACCATAAAAAAGAACGGTTTTACAACCTTGTTGCCCTTCATTAAGCTCACGTATAAGAGTCTGAATATTGTACTGTAGATAGCGCTTCATAAATGCCAACTTATCTTCAGATAAAGGCAATGTCGGAGCATCATAAAAATTACCACTTACCATGGAATCTGATTTAGTAGATAATTTATTTTTTAGTTCAACAGTTGCATCGATAGTTCTCTGCAAATTTGTCTGCCACAGCACAGCAAGCTCAGGAGCTGCATTCAGGCATTTAGTTGCAAGTTCTTCTATAAATTTTTGATAATCACTACCGTAAAGCTTACGACAATAATCTAAGATATCTTTATTAAGAACATCACAAGGATTGCGTTTGAGAATATCGCTATCCAGTTCTCTCAATAGAAGCCTTTTAGTATATGCAAAAACCTGCAAACGAATATTATATTGAATACGACAAACATCAGTAATTTTCATTCCATGATCAACTACAGAACTTACAATACCTATACTTTCACGGAGTGCATACATACTTTCAATAAAATCATCAAACAACTTTATAAAATTTGTAACCGTACTTTGTTCACCAACACCTTGCAATACATCTTGTACACGATCCAGCTTACACATATCTTCTAAAAGCTCTTTATTAATAACATTTTTCCAATATTCCATAGGTGTTGTTAATAACAAATAAAATATAATAATCTTTGCCGAACAACACTCTCTTAAAAAATTTCTTGTCCAGCCGGCAACCCTGGCATAGGAATCAAAGAGTTTACACGATATGCTACCATCCGAAGAACGACTCGCATGTAAAGTAATCCAATGCCCATTAAGAGTCCCTCTTCCAATAATAATCGCTATATGATCAAGGCGTTTTTCAATAAATTCTTTAATTATTAATAAATCCCGATTATCTTCATTAATTTCAAAAGCTTCCTCAGGTTTTTGAATTACCTCAGTCAGATATGTTTCAAGACTGTTGTTTTCAATAACTGCAACCGGAATATTTTGTCCTTCATAAAGACGTTTAATAAGATAACGAATTTGACTCGTCGAAAGGTTTCCATAAGGAGGCTTGCCTTCGGCTTCTTTAATTAATGTTAAAGCTTTCTTAAAAAAATCTACAAAAGATTCTCGTGTACATGGGTCTGAATGTCTTAAGGTACATATCGCATTAAACAAAGCATAATAGCCACAATATAAATTATCTGGATCTTGAGGCACAACCTGCGACAACGACGGCTCGACTGTTCCGGTAATTCCAAAATATTTCAACACCGTATCATTAAAATTAAGCGGCTCTTCATGCATATCACAGCGCTCTGCATGTTTTTGCGCTATATAATCGACATCGGTAAGAGTTCTAATCAGCTCCTTTAATTTCCGACATTTCGCGCTGTAAGATAACACAGTATTTTGATCTCTATCTGCAATAGTTAATTTCGAACCGACACGAATAAGAAGATCTGTATAAAAATAGCTATCCTTTTCAATAGCTTTATGTATAGGCAATTTCCCTTCGCCATCTTGTTGATTCACATATTCAGGCCTGTTAACAAGAGGTATAACAACATCTTTCAAATCATGAGCTATAGCCCAATGCAAAGGATTTTCTAAATTTGCTCCTGCTGCAAGTAACGCAAGGGCCGTTGCGCAATCTCGATTACGCTCAACACACTCGACACACTCACGTCCAAGTAACCCGCTGATAAGCCTTGGCTTGAATTGTGCCATATATTTAATAATACCATCATGTCTTTGCTCAACCGCATAATAAATAGGAACCTTATTATGTTGGTCACGAACGCACATCATAGCCCTTCTATCATCAACAAGGTACCTAACAATATGTTCGTGGCCATTCATACACGCATAGTGTAATGGAGTAGACCCAGATTGGTCTTGCTCATTAACACCTATACGATCTTTTTCGATAAGCAATCGAACACGTTCAAGATTTCCTGAATAAGCAGCCTCATGCAAAGGATACAGAACCCAATATGCCTCATGTCTAAGTAGATCTTGCCTCGAAAAAGTATATTGAGCATTTCGCGATAACAATAATCTTTGAATTTCGGTCGCATGATGATAAATAGCATAATCCAATGCAGTATGTTTATTAGAGTCAAGAGCATTAATATCGCATCGAGCCTCAATAAACAATGAAACTATATCGGCCCGATTTTTTGCTATAGCAGCAATCAATGGTGTAACATTTTTAATATCTGACGCAAATCGATATGTACTACAAGACAGGTCTGCCCCTTCTTCTAATAAAAATTTTACAATATTTATATTGTTTTTTTCAGGTCCTATTATTGGCATAATAAGTGGAATCGCTCCATCAGCATCTGCCATATTCAATAAATTTCTATTTTTTTTAAGCAGCAATTCGGCAACTTGTTGATGCTGGCTATCATTAGAGGCATAATAAACAGCATAATGAAACGGAGTCCTGCCAATGTTATCTTTGACACTAGGATCAGCTCCATAGCGCAATAACAATGTAACTAATTTAACATTACCAAGCATGGCAGCAATATGTAATGCCGTAAGCCCTATGTTTTTATCTTGTGAACTGTTAGGACGGGTCTTCAGATCTACATTAGCACCCCTCATTAACAAATAATCTACAATACAGCATTGCTCTTTCGCTACGGCATAATGCAAAGCTGTAAATCCCTTCTTCGAGTATGTATCAAGCAAAATACCTTTACAATCACTCAAAAGCACAGCTATTTCCTCATACCCCTTTATTATCGCTTCTTGTAATAAAGTTCTGTGATTGCAATCCAAGCCATTTACATCGCAGCCTCTTTTAATAGCATCAAGGACTTCTAATTCATCACCGTTACATACAGCATAAGCAAGGGATCCTCGAGCTGGAACCACTTCATCAGCATTGACGAGCATCTCTTGCACTCGAGCCTTTGAAGTAACAAGAGGCTCAGCCGCATATGCAAAATTAAACCCGATACCAATTAAACAAACCTCAAAAAGATACAATAATTTGTTCACCGCCAACTCCATTTATATTCTGAAATGATATTTTATTTTTATTGAGCTGGAATTATAAAAACTACAATGCCAGCTCAACTGCTACCAAGAATTTAACTAAAAAAAAGAATCCCGCAGGATTCTTATCTTAAAAACGTTGTGTCTGAGGACGTTGAGTCGCTTGGCGTCTTCCAATATAATAACCTACAGCCGTCCCCACCGCACCTGCTGCAACAGCTATTGTGACAACCGGATGGCTAGAAGTAACAGTAGCAATTCTGCAACTTGAACGACCAACAAAACTACCTACCGCTTTACATACCTTGATACACTTCGATTCTGGAGCATACTTACTAAAACCAAAGGGAATTGATAGAGTTCTCTGTACATAGTCCCCTTTTCGTATAGTGCTCTGAGTAATACCAGGAAAAATCGTCGTACATTGTCCGACAGACATAAAAGCTAAACTCAATAATGCGCATTTATACTTACAACCACCATTCATTGTGAGTCCTTTCATTTAAAAATGAAATTAAACAATACTTATATTATATAATACTTGTATAATACTTTATATAAAAATATAAATATGTCAATATGAAATTGTTAATAAAGGATTTTTTTTGGAATATTCTCGTTTTTTATCAAATTTTTAGTTAAATAAGCCCATACGATCAATGAACTTCTTAACATCTATAGGTGGCATTGCTTCGAATTCTGAATGCTTGCCTACTTGAGTTACAATCTTATAGCCAAGCGTTTCTAAATAAGGCCGTATTGATTCAATATGATATCCGCCTGCACAAATAGCTACAACCTGTTTATCCCGATTTTGATACAAGGCATGAAGTATATTAAGGTCAACAACCGGTGCACCCATAATAGAAAATAGTATATCTTGTGCTCCTGCATAAAAGGATGATGAGGATAGACGCATGACCTCACTAATGCATGACGTATACATACTTTGGAAATCTTTAAAAAACAGTGCCATGGTCCGCATAACATCCTTAAAGGTTCGCGTCCCCACACATGCTTGATCTTCCATCTCTATAAGATTAATAATAGGTGTTTTAGGATGAGCCAAAACACGCATTGTTTTCATGTATGAAGAAACAGGATCTAATACACGTCTTTTATATCCAAGCGCGGTCAATTGTTTATAATAATCACCGACAACAGGGGAATCTTTATAAGCATAAAGATCATGAAGATTACTATCTAACCGAACCAACAATTTTTTTAAGCCTGACCATGTTGTACGATCTACTTCAGGATGACGACACTCAACATTTTCAACAGTAATACCTCGACGCGCGGCACGTAACGTTAAAAATAACAAACTGTTTTCTTGAAGTTCACCCATAACACGACCCATACTTGCACGCGTAAGAGGATCCTCATCGATACATTTTTTAGCCTGCATACTTTTAGTAGTATCAGTCGCTAACAATGATTTTGCCATAGACGTTAATCGTGCTTCGTTCGTTATGGAAATAGCCGCACAACACACATCAAGTTCAGGGGAGCTTTTATATTTTTGCGCAAATGTAATCTGCTGCTGTTTTGGGATAGGAAGTACCGCACTTGCCGCATCCTCCACAATAATGCAACCATGAACTTTATCAATCCAATTTAAAAGAACCTGTGATTGCTCCATAGCCACTGCCCATTCTGATTTAGGGCACACATGCCTATCTCCAAGCAATACAACATAACGAGGACTACATCCTTGCTGAATATGTAATAACTGCGCTTGATAGATATAGGGGCAGAGATTACATGCACACCATAATGATATATAGGTAGCTAATCGCTTTATTAAATTCAACATTACATATCCCCCTTTTTAATGCAATTTAATAATCACAGTATCATCTATAAAATAGTATAATTATTTTCTATTATATAATTCAATCAAACAACGTGAAAAGTACTCTTGAAAAACAATAAAGATAAACCTTGTATAGTAATGATTAAGGATACAATATAAGATTTATCTTAAAAACTTAATCTTAATTTTTATGATTTTTTGTTGCACATAGTTCATACGCATCAGTAATAACCTGGTCAATTTCTGACGTAGTAAGACCTGCATTACGCATAATATGAGTATTTTTTGAAGCATCTCGGCATAATACAAAGCCTTCTTTTATAAAAAACCTTTTTTGCGCTTTTGATATATAAGACAATGCGGTAACCGGGTATAAACTATAACGATCGATAAGTGTAGGTAAATTTTCATGCGTAGGATATGACCAGCCTAATAATTCAATAGTAGCACAATTAGCATAACGGATAGCTTCGCTTGTAAACTTTGTATTAGTTACAATCCAACTTTCATGAAATTGCCGTTTTTCTTCCGGAGATATCTCCCACGCTTTTTTTATATCATCAAAACGTGCTTTGCAGTATAAAGCAACTTTGACATCGGTTTTTAATTTCTGGGAATTATGAAACTTACACTCAACCATAGAAACAGTTGAATTGCGCACCATGATTATATCAAGTTCATGCTCAACACAAAAACCCTGCTCAATCTGATTAGTTATCGCTGTAAAGCCTTGGGCTCTAAAAATATCGGCTACAAATTGCTCAAAGGGAAATCCCGCAGGCCCAAGTTCTAACAATGCATGCTTGATATTATAACGAGCAGCAACTGACGAGCGTTCTCTCTGTAACCGATTAAGAGCATATCCATAAATTTCTTTCGTTGTACGCAATTTTGGAAGCTGCTGAATCTCAAAGCCTAACTGATCTATAAGACTTTTGTGCGCACCGGCCTTTTCTAATGAGCGTCTGAATTTTTCTAAATCAAATAACTCTTTTTTCCCTGATTCCTTGCGAATATATAATTTCATAGCAATCCCCTTTTCAATTCTTTCTCAACTCTGTTAAGTATCTTTAATATAAAATTTCATGGTAACCACTAACAATAAAATATTTTTTGTTAAAAACATATATTCTCTCGCTATAAGCAACTTAAGCATGATAGTCTCCTTTTTAAATAAACGGGTACAAAAAGGAGACTTCTTTATGTATGTAAAAGTTCATCACTTATGCGTATATCTGTATATACTCTGTGTATGCACTCAGGCCCATGCACATATTCGCCCTTCACTTGTTAATCTTGATAAAAGTACACAATGCTACCCATGTACCACCAAAATTGACGCAATAGCTTTGTGCCCTATGGAAGAGGAATGGGAAGGCGTACTTCAATTCGGAACAACATATCAGGTTATTAACTGCAATGAAACAATAATTTCTGTTACAGACAAGAAAGTTTTGGTTGTTCATTGCGGAATCGGACCTTCAAGCAGCTGTGGTTATTTGGGGCGGTTATTAATTAAATACCCCTATACGCCTGTATGTCTTATTGGTGTTGCAGGATCAGTATCACCATACCTCAACAAAGGGGATGTTATAGTTCCAAGAAAATGGCTTCTTATCAACAGTATTTTTTCATCAACAGACCATGCTTCTTCACCCTATACAAAAACCCTTGCTTATCGAAAAATTAACAACGATACGTATCAGATTCTTGTAGCAAGCAATGATGCGAATAAGCTTGCTGAGATTGTCGATATTAACTATGGGATAGGACTTTCTGTCAGTTCCGCAGATCTCATTTTAACAGATGATTCCAGAGAATTTATTGCTCAGACTGGAGCAAACTATGGAGAAACCGTGCTATCTTGTGATATGGAATCAGGAAGCCTTGCATCAGTATGTCTTCAATATGGTCTTGCAGCAACGCATTTTGCTGCAATCAGAGTAATTAGTGATGATATACATCATCAATTTAACCCTAATGACGTACCAGGACTTATTTCCAACGCATACCCTGAATTCATACGATGGCTCAATCGGTATTAGTATTCCCAATCAAAATTTCTAAAACAAGACTACTTGACGATAGTGCAAAAAAAAGGAAGGATGAAACTATGTATAATATACTAGTTGTTTTGTGAAAGGAGATAGCAATGCGAAGACATGCATACACGATGCTTATTGCAGGGATTCTCGGTACCGTTGCCCTCATAGTAGCTCAAGAAGTTATGGTCAATCCAACAGGTACAGAAAAAACACCAAGCCTAGGAATTGAACCAAACATTGGACTCAACAAAAACAAGCGGCAAGCAGTAAGCGCCATGCTTAATGCACTTCTTGCTGATGAATATCTTATATATACCAAAACACAAAATTATCATTGGAATGTAACAGGATTAATGTTTAACGATTTACACACATTTTTGGGAAAACAATATCAGCAATTAGCGGACATAATTGATTCTGTAGCCGAAAGAGTACGTGCATTAGGTGAACGTGCTCATGGAACTATGCAAGAGTTTTTGGGTACTACACGTCTAAAGGAAACGCCTGGAACTGTTCCTGATGCTAAAGAAATGATTAAAAATCTTCTCGAAGATCACGAAGCAATAATTCGCACACTACGCATAGATATCGAAGCAACAAACGATGAGTTTGAAGACGCCGGTACCAATAATTTTTTAAGTGATTTGATAACACGCCACGAGAAAATGGCTTGGATGTTAAGAGCATATATTTCTTAAGAAATATAAAGGAGAACTATGGATATTAATATTGGCATAATGCCAAATAATCGAGACGCAGTAACTAAAATACTCAATATTCTCTTATCAGATGAATATATTTTACTCATCAAAACAAAAAACTATCATTGGAATGTGACAGGAATGAACTTCAATGACTTACATCTATTTTTTGATAAACAATATGCTGAACTAACTAATATAACTGACGAAATAGCAGAACGTGTACGTGCATTGGGTACTCATTCATTCGGCACAATGAAAGAATTTATTGAATATGCACGACTTAAAGAAGAGCCGGAAAAAGTTCCTTCTGATAAGGAAATGATTAAAAAATTACTTAATGACCACGAAGAAATTATACAAATTATTCGCCATGATATTGAAAAAACAAATGAATTTAGCGACGCTGGAACAAACAGTTTTCTTTCAAACTTGATTGAAAAGCATGAAAAGATGGCTTGGATGCTCAGATCATATTTAGCTTAGTTTATGCACTAAACACAAGTATAATAAGGTACACTGGTTAAGTGTACCTTATTACGTTAGCATGTTTAAAAGGAACAATTATATGGCAAAAAAACATTTTACACATAATGAAGCTTTAGAAATAGGCAACCAACCTTGCATCACATGGAAAGATTTTGATGCCGAGCAATTTAAAAGATTCTCACAAACATTAACTTAGCATGGAACAACTGTGATTATAGACTTAACACACGAAATAGATAACCATATACTCACATATCCAGGATCATCTGACGTTGCTCCTCATCTGGAAAAATCTGCAGACATTGCCTCTGACGGTTATAGGAATTTCACACTAACCATGGGCATGCATACCGGCACACATATAGACGCACCTGCACACATGTTGGATAATGGTATAACTATCGATCAGATACCTCTATCACAACTGTGCTGCAAAGCTCATATCATTAATGTTCAACACCACAAACATATCGAGAAGCAACATATCGCATCATTATCATGCAACCCAGGAGACGCTCTACTTATCGCTACGGGACATGATGCATATTGGGGTACAGCAGATTACTTTACCAAATATCCCACATGCACAATAGACGCAATCAACACCATTATAGATAAAAAATTCGGCATCATAGGACTTGATGCACCAAGCCCTGATACGTATCCCTTCGAGTTACATACAATGTTATTTAAACACAATATTGTCATTATTGAAAATCTAACTCATCTAACACGCATCGTACATAAAACAAACATTACGTTATATGCATTACCACTAAAATGCAAAACTGATGGTGCACCTGCACGTGTTATTGCAATATGCTCTTAGAAAATAGGCCCGACTCAATGCCAGGCCTACACACAACCTCAGTATGTACAATATTAATACTACTGGAACATACGTGATGCTACCACATAAGAAACACCGTTCTTTTTTACCTCTTCAGCATAGGCAACCAATTTCTGATTGTCCTGTATGTAACTAACAAGCCCAGGACCTCTCATGACTGTATCAATAAAAAGCTTTGTGATAGGAACTCCGTTCGCATCCTTGTATGCCGATAAATTTTTCCATATAAGAGAATATATATCTCCAAATGCCAAACAAATTCCATCAAATGTCATCACAAATATCGATAAATCTCCTCTGACAAATCTACCACGAGGTTTGGTGAATTCTGCCATAGCATCTTTAAGATTTGGAGCTGAGCGTAAATAATCAGCAGCGCTTTTGGCCAGTAATGTCATCGTTTCGAGTTTGGTTGTAGGATACAAGCCACTGCCAATCATATATTTACCGGTTCCTAGATCTACCAGTTCAACATAATTTGATTTAAAGGATCCTTTTATTTTGTAGTCGACCCAGCCGCCACCATCTTTAGCTTTTTGAATCAATTCACGTACAAAGAACCGTCCATCCTCATCGGTCGCGTCCCAAAGATTTTGACCGACTAAATCAGGAGTTCCACCCTCAGCAATGCATTTGCCTTCCAAATCTGTAACAAAAAGATATAGATCGCCATATCTAAATTCAACATGATCGAGATTATTAAACTCGCGCGCAGCCTCGGTAAGACCATGTGACTTCATAAAGGTATATCCTTTACGAACAAGGTCAACAACCGCGTCACGATTAGCATCCGGATAGTACCCACACGCAATAAAATATTCAATCCCATTACTATCTACAACTTTTTCAGCATAGGTTCTTTTGGGCGCACGCTTAGACATATATTCAATCCATATGCCGCTTTTTGAAGTTTTCAGTTTTTCTATAATTTCGCGATTAACATATGTTCCTCGCGAATCACGATAATCCCAACCATTTGTACCAATAAGCCCATAACGTTCACCATGGGCAACAATATCACCTTTAAATGTCATTGCATAGAGATAAAGATCTCCATAAACAAAACGTCCTAAAGGATAACCGAACAATCCAAAGATTTCGCCTCTAGCTTTACCTTCCCGCATAGTTTTATTAAATAAGGCAACACCGGCTTTTACCAAACCAACAACTGCGTCTTCTTTAGAAAACGGATAAAAACCACAACCGATGGCATAATCACGACCATCTTTACTAATAGGCTGTACATACGTCACCTTAGTTGCCCCTAACCATTCATATGTAATCCACCCACCTCCACTTTTTGCCTTTTCAATAATTTCTTGTACAATAGGCGT
>CAZQNW010000003.1:32056-33299 GCA_964595035.1 uncultured Pseudomonadota bacterium | reverse complement strand
CGTTTTCTCAGGAATTTTACGCGTACGAGACTCCATTATGCCCACACATAGTAGTGCAGCACATACAATAAGCCACAAAACGCTTGTCTGCTTAGTCATAGCTTTCCCCTTTAATAAAAAATTAGTCTTTTCTACGTCCGGTTAAGTTAAGCATATATAAGAACAGGTTAATAAAATCGAGATAGAGAGTTAATGCACCAAAAATTGCTACTTTCCCCGCAGATTGCCCTTCAACAATCATAAGGCGCCCAATATATTTAACCCGCTGTGTATCATATGCGGTGAGCGCGGTAAAAATGATAACTCCTAGAGCCGATAATATAATATCAAAGCGGTCACTCTTTAAAAACAAATTAACAAGTAAACCAATCATAAGACCTACAAAGAGCATGAGGATCATGTTACCTACACTCGACAAGTCTGTGCGTGTAAAATATCCATAAAGAGCCATTGCAATAAACATGCCCGCGGAAACAAAAAATGCTATATAAATTGAGGTCATGTCATACACTAAAAATACAACAGAACTTGTTACACCCATTGATACTGCGTAAACAAAAAATAATAAAGTCGCTAATGCATTATTCAATTTAGGCATAAGAAGTGTTATAGAAATAACCAAAGCAAATTGCGCCAACAACACAATAAAAAAAATACCGGGACTCTTCATAAGTGGCTTATATAATGCCGGATGTTGTGCTATATAATATGCCGTTACCGCGGTACATGAAAAAGCTATACCCATCAAGCCATACACCCTATACATAAAACTCGTAAGTTTTTCATGTAGCGATTGCGCCGAATACTCCATCGCATCTCCCTTTTACACAAACTGACCAATGACCTATGCTACTCAACTAGCCTAATAATCTTAGCTATAACACTGCAACATTTTTATGCTGATTTATTTATTTCTTGCATCCATCCGCAAGGTTTAGTAAACATAATAAGAGACTAGTTTAATTATACATTCACATATACACATATACATTCATCTTTTTACATAAAGGAACCATATGGTTGTTACAATTACAAAGCAGAATGCTGAACAAGAAATTTCAAAATCAACGTTGCCAGTTGTAATCAAAGTACATGCAACATGGTGTGGCCCTTGCCAACAAATGGCTCCTATTTATGAGGAACTTTCAAAGGAACTTGCTGGAAAGTACAAGTTCGCGCAATTGAATGTAGATGACGCACGTGAACTTTCAATTCAATATGGTGTAACATCTATCCCTACATT
>CAZQNW010000003.1:18782-31956 GCA_964595035.1 uncultured Pseudomonadota bacterium | reverse complement strand
CGAATAGCATCAGCCCGCGCCCAATCTTTTACGGCACGTGCATCTTCGCGCTCGGCAATCAGTTGCTGAATTTCAGGAGTCAAGACGGTTTCTTCCTCCGGTAATTGTCTACAGGTAAGCCCAAGAATTTTTTGCAAAATCAATTTTGCTTCACACAAGATATTTTTATCATCTTTAAGCATATCTAACGATTCGAAAAGAACGCCAAGCATGCCTGGTGTGTTCATATCATCAAGTAAAAAATTCATCATACGCTTTGCAATATCTGTTTTGAGCACATCATAATAAAGCGGTGCTTCTTCATCACATTGAACCGAATCAAGCAAACGTATTAAACGCTGATAACTTTTTTGCGCTACCATCATATCTTGGAAAGAGAAATCCAGCGGTGCTTTATACTGATGGGTAATAAAATAGTAACGTACAACCATCGGATCAAATTGTTTGAAAATATCACGTAATGTAAAAAAATTTCCTAATGATTTTGACATCTTTTCATGATTAATCATTACAAAACCGTTATGCAACCAATATCTGGCAAATGGTTTACCGGTTAATGATTCAGTTTGCGCAATCTCATTTTCATGATGAGGAAAAATTAAATCCAACCCACCGGCATGAATATCAATTTCTGATCCTAAATATTTTCCAGCCATAGCGGAACATTCAATATGCCATCCCGGTCTACCCCAGCCCCATGGGCTCTTCCAAAACTCACCTTCCGGTTCGGCTTTCCATAATGCAAAATCTAACGGATCTTCTTTCTTTTCACTTACGTCGACGCGAGCTCCGGCACGCAAATCTTCAAGCTTATGTTTTGATAATTTTCCATAATCAGAAAATTCTCTGACTCTAAAATATACGTCTCCGTTTGACGTGTATGCTTTGCCTGCCGCGATAAGTTTTTGCACAAAATCTATAATAATATCAATATTGTCTGTTACACGAGGTTCAAAATCGGGCGGCAAACAATTAAGCGCTTGCATATCATGATGATAGTTATCAATAACAGGACCGGTAACATCTGCATAGCGCATTTTATTACCAAAACTATCTAAGGCTTTTTTGAGAATTTTGTCATCTATGTCAGTCAAATTACGACAATACACAACATCATAATGCAGGCTCTGTAACAATCTATACAAGATATCAAAGGATACATACACACGACCATGCCCAACATGTGCGTTATCATAAGGTGTAATTCCACAGACATACATGCTTACTTTATGAGGTACTAATGATATGAATTTTTCTTTTTTGCCCGAAAGTGTATTAGTTAATTTCAGCATATAAAACCTTTATTCTAAAGAGCAGAATACTCAATTATTTAGGCCATTGTACCATGAACAATGAGAATCGGGCAAGATTATTACATGCTCATTATCATCCTTAAGTATTACACTAGTCAATTTCAAAAACATAGAGTATGATATCCGTATCGTTACTGACGAGTGAAAGCGAGAAGTTATGGCACGAAAAAGCCCAGGAGAGCTTTGCATGAAATCTTCACCTAATACTTGGTACACAAAGCGCACAATGCTATTGTTATTGTCTGTAGCATTACCTTTGACTATGACACATACGCACTGCGCAGAAGAAGAGACCAGTCTTAAACAAAATATCATCTCATCGTTAAAAGATTCACCCAAAATTATCCGCAACATTATTGTTCAAGGGAATAAACATATACCCGCATTTGCAATATTGCATTGTATTCCTTTTAAACCGGGCGAAGAATTTAATGTTCTCAAAACAGGCTCTGCTATTCGCAATCTTTACAATGAACTCAAACGGTTAAGAAACATCATTATCAAAGGAAAATTAATTGATGATCAGCATATAGACCTCTATGTAGTTGTAGAAGAAAAATGGCCACTCAAGAAAGTCTTATATTCAGGCAACAGCTCTATCTCTGCTGAAGATATTAACAAAAAAATTAATTTCGATGATATTCCGGCAATTGAAAAAGATGAATTGTATAAATATGCGCAGACTATCAGGCAGATGTATATCGAAAAAGGTTATCACAAAGTTGACATAACACCCGAACTCAATATTAACGAGGATGGAACTGCAACCGCTGTATTTAATATAAAAGAATATAAAAAATCGATGATCAAGCGCATTATATTCAAAGGTAATCATCACATAAGCAGTAAAAAGCTTGCCAGCACAATTATGACCCGTGAAGAATGGATATTAAGTATCATCGATAAATCAGGAACATTTATTCCTGATCGTCTTGAAGCTGACAGGCACTTCCTGGAACTTTTGTATCAAAACAATGGATTTTTAAATGCCAAAGTTGTTGATATTGATGTTCAAACGGATATGCACACAGGACAACTCACTATCGTTTATGAAATTCAAGAAGGTGAACAATATTTCATTAAAGATATTAAAGCACCTGGTAATGATATTCTTACCGAAGAACAATTGTTAAGCGCATTACCTATAAGACCAGGACAATTATATTCACGTGAAAATATCACGAACAGCATACAAGCACTTGAAACGATCTGGGGCAATCGCGGCTATATTTACGCACACATAGATCCTTCAATTATTCCTGATGACGAAACGCATACCGTCTCAGTATGCTTTAATTCTGATATTGGTCAAAAGGTAACACTCAATAAAATAACTATAAAAGGCAACAAAAAAACAAAAGATAAAGTTATCAGGCGCAACATTACCTTAGTCGAGGGAGCGCCCATAACAAATTATGCTATGGAAGATTCAAAAAACCGTATTGAGGCACTTGGTTATTTTGATCAAAAAGAAGGTGTTAACTGGAAGACAACACGCTTATCAGAAGATAAAGCTGACCTTGATTTACTCTTAAAAGAAGCACCTACAGGGAACGCTCACATAAAATTAGGCATGGGCGGCCAAGAACGTGATATTAAATCACCTATTGCCGGTATATCTGCTGAAGCTGCGATATCTGACCGTAACTTGTTTGGTAGCGGTATTCAATTAAACGCATCAGCACGATTCAGCAAAGATGAACGGTCATTCCTGTTCAGTTTAGCCGATCCATGGCTCTTTGATGAACCGCTTTTTGGTAAACTTGATGCATACTACAGAAGTCTGAGTTATGATGGATTCAATCATACGCTATCGCCCGTAAATGAACGGGATGCCGGTGCAAATGGCACGTTAGGATTTGTAACTAATATGCATAGCTTTAGACTACTCAGTGATATTTTCATTCGCTTTAATGTTGGCATTGACAGTATTCGTTACCCTCAACCTGCAAAGCCCAATATTACCGCTGTAGATAGGGCCGAAGCAACTTACATAAATGAAATATATGGAAACATTCTTGATCAGTTATTTAAACCCGGCAAATATGTATGGCTTACAGCAAATATGGGACAGGATACAAAAAATCACCCAACACATCCGAGCCGAGGGCATACATGGTTATTCCGAGCACAGCTTGCTGTACCAGCATTTGGAGGATGCATAGGTTTTAACAAGTTCGATCTTGATTTTAACTGGTTCACTCCGCTTATAAATGAATATGATCTGGTTCTACATTTACACAGTTTTATTGGCGTTGCCGGAAGATTCCGCAATAATGTCATTCCATATCGCGAGCTCTTTAATATCGGCGGTCCCGCAAGCGTTCGCGGATTCTTATTCGGACAAATCGGCCCACAATTCTTTGTCAACGGTTCAGGAGATCCTATAGGTGGAAGTAAAGCATTCTTCTGGAACGCTGAGTTACTGTTTCCTATAACGCCTGACTTCAATTTAAAAGGTGTATTCTTTTATGACGGTGGTACAGGTTGGGATAATCCTTATGTTCGCACAACGCCGGAAATATTCATCAGAAACAATAATTTTGATTATCGCCACGCGGTTGGTTTTGGTATCAGACTCTACAACCCTGTTCCTGTACGTATAGACGTAGGCTTTAAACTCGATGCCAGAAAAGATGAAAAACCTTACGAAGTACATTTTGGAATGGCATATGATTGGTAACAAAAATAAGCGCGTATAACAATATGATTTTGTTGGAGAAAGTAAAAAAAGCATGAGTACAAAAAGATATATATTGCTCCTCATTTTTATAACTTCTACTAACTCTTTAATTCAAGCAATAAACGGGTCCTCCAGGAAATTGCGCACATCGTGCCCGATTTCAGGATCGCCAACTTCGATAACAAGCGGCCCCATAGTACTTCCAACGGAAGTACCGGAAATTGTGGCAGTTCCGAAAATGCTCGCACCACAAAAATCTGAATCCACAGGAACGACAGAAGCTACTCCATTAACACCACAACAAGCCCCGCTTGATTTTGCAAGTCCTTCAATACGAGCTTTTCAGCAAGAAAAAGCTGCGCAATCAACAATGCAACAATCATTCATATCCGGCCCATTAACCCCTATGCAATCACCAAGACAATTTATAAGTCCATCAATTAGAGCATTTGCTAATGACCCGCGTTTAGCGCGCACATTTGAAAGTACACCATATTCATACACCTTCTCCGGATATATTAAAAATGAAGCTTTTATAGATTCATACCAGGTAATTGGAGACAGACAAGATCAATATTTATTTTTCCCAAGTGCTCCTCATTATGATCGCGGAGGTGCAAATATCAATGCTAAAGGTCGCTTTGATATGTTAGCAATTGAAACACGATTACGTGGTGAAGTAACCGGTCCATACATATTTGGTGCCAGTTCTCATGGTGTATGTGAAACAGACGCATGGGCAAGCAGTGCATTGCAATTAGGCCTTATGCGTATTCGTCATGCTTTTATCTATTTTGAATGGGATGACAAATCAATTCTCATGGGGCAATATTGGCATCCATTACTACTCCCGGAATGTTATGCCGATACCATATCTTTTAATGGCGGGACACCGATAGAACCGTTCACGCGGGAACCTCAAGTGCGCTTAACAAAACAATTTGATACTATGACATTAATACTTGTTGCAGGTTCACATGCCAATACTCCTTACGACGGTCCTAATGGCATTGATACATTATATGCGCGTAACGCAATTTTACCGAATATAAATATTCAGTTATTTTCTTCAATCAGACAACATATTTGCGGAATTGGTGTTGACATAACACGCATCGTCCCAAGGCTTGTTACCAATAAAAACATACGCATTACAGAATCTTTAATGAGTTTTATAACAATGGCTTTTGCAGCATTTAACTGGGAACACGTAGCATTACGCACAAAATTTGTTTATGCACAAAACGGATCTCCTTATGGACTCATCAGTGGCTATGCTGTTGACGCAATCGACCCTTATACGGATCAACGTCACTACACCAATACCCAATGTCTTAACGGCTGGGTTGATATGGCATATAAAGGTGAAGTTGAACCGGGACTTTTTATGGGCATAAGCAAAAATATCGGAGCATCTCATAAGATCATCCCAAGCATCACAGATCCACATACAGGAAAAACAGAAAGACTTATTTATGATTATGATTTTGAAAATATCGATTTTATCTATCGCGTATCACCTCGAATTCGTTGGTTTCTAAAACCATTTATCTTTGCAGGTGAACTTGAAATTACAGGCGCACGTTACGGAAACATCACAGAAACAGCTCGTGTTGTCAACACAAAAATGGTAAATAACGTACGTACGCTACTGGCGGCGTATTACGTGTTTTAACGCAAATTCAGCAATTAGAAAATTTACAAAGTGTTATCCTTATGTGCGTCCTTTGTCCTTTGGTTTGCTCTACTCGAAACAATAGGTTGAACTTCAATTCTTTCCCATTCTTTCTTGCCTGTATTAATCCAAACTGATGATGACAATTGTCTTGATAAGTGATCAAAATTAAGCGTTATACCGCCAAGATCATAATTTCTAAATGATTCAATTTTTTCTATTAACTTTTGACATGTAAATGGCCCTTTAATTTCTTTAAGAGCCTGCACAACGATACGAGCATTTATAAAACCCTCAAGTGAATCTCCATCTTTGATAACTCCTTTAGCATCGGCATCCTGTCTATATTCTTTAACAATAGGCAATTCACTCTCAGATGGATTAGGAACAATACTTGATAATACAATACGTAATCCTCTGGAACGCACAAAATTTTGAAATGTTTCAGAAATCAAATCTGACCAGCCTAATAAATTCTTTTCTGCAAAATTCTCAACTCCCATTTGTCGCATTAATTCATATGTTGCCGTCGGCAATGATAAAAATATAATAGTATCAGGCTGTATTTTGTTTATCTCGCTTATTTGTTTTTCAAAGGTTACCTCTTTAGCACCATATGTTATCTTGCTATAATTGGAAAAGTTGACACTTTCAAAGTATTTTAAAATTCCGTCTATACTTTCAACATCCTCTTGATAAAACAAAACAACCTTTTTTGCTTTAAATACTTCAAGCGCATATCGACCTAACGCTTGCCCTTCCTGAGCATAAGATGCTCTGAAGTTAACAAGATATTTTAACTGAGGATCTCTGAATAAAGATGAACCTGTATTAGGAAATAAAACACACACCTTCTGTTCTTTAACAAGATCCAAATAACTTTCTAAGGTTGGCGATCCCAAAGGCATCAAAAGGGTATGTATTTTATGCGTATCCATAAGCGAACGTATCTGCACACGTGATTTTGCGGGGTCATATTCATCATCTAAAACAACTAAGCTTAATCGGCTGCCATGGATTCCTCCTTTTTCGTTGACCGCGTTAAACACAAGGTTGATGCCCGCTATACTTTGACGCGAAATTCCCTGTTGATTTCTGGAGAGATCCATAAGAGAGCCAAAGACAATTTCCTTTTTTTGCGCCACATCCGCATCAACTTTGACTTGAGATGCTTCAGCTACATCAAACAATTTTGATTCTTTTAAGGCATTTTGTAATACATAATTCAAATCGTTTTTTTGCATACGCAATAATTCTAATTGCCGTTGTCGTATTGTTTCATTTGTCAGTTCTTTTCCGGTTATCAGATTATACATTGACTTAGGATATATACCAGGCATAAAACGAACATCCTGACTATACAAAGTAATGGTCCAATCCTGTATAGTATTGGCAGTAGTCAAGACAACAAACGCATCATAAAAAAAGCCGTTAAAAACACGCCGCGCATTTGTAGGCCCAGATACAAGCTTCCATGCTCCTGATCCTATTTCGTGAGTATCTCTACGAAGCCCTTCTGTTCGTGCATACTCGTTAGGACTAAAGTATTCAGTACTCACTACAGAGCTTATCTTTATTTTTTTATCTACAAAACCATCTTGTTCATCAATATTTATAGTAGATGTATCAGGATTCGTAAAATAAACTGATAACCTTTTCTCTTCAAAATATTTTGCTTCCAGATCGCGTCCACATATGCAAACTAAGTTCATCGAATTACCCGTATGCTCTGCAACTAAATATAATGCTGATGGCAACGTATCCACAAAACGAATCATGAGATCATTAAAAACATCCCAATCCATACGTTGAAACCGTATCATACTTTCTTCACCTATATTATCATCTGCCCATTCACCGGCTTCTTCGCTGACACCGCGTATATAATATACCCGCTCAGGATTTTCATGCATAATTCTTAATATAAGCGTCAATGTATCTAAGCCATAGGAGAACTTGGTTATCATATCACCATTAAATACGATGTAACACTGAGGGTCACGAATCTTAAAATTATCATCGATAATACCCAGCTTCTTAAATTCATCTAAACATCGAATAAACGAATGGAAAGCCGCATTAAGGCCACTCAAAATAAAAAATCTTGTTTCAGGTTTTGGGTTGACAATAGAGACAAAGTGACCGGAATATTTCATAGCGCGACGTTTTTCTATTACCTCTTCAAACAGTTTTTTAAAGTTCTGTTCTTTCCACCCTAAATCTTTTATACCTATTGAACTCAGCAATTTTTTAAAGCAGCCGGGTACTCTTGATGCATAAAACTTTTTAAAAGAATAGGTAGTTAAATCTGACTGATCTTGAAGAGGGTATTCAGGCAATGTCTGAGCATAGCTCTTTACATCCGATAAAGTATTGAAAATATCAACAACTTTACTTAAAGATGTATAAAAGCTACATAATAATAAAATACCTACACATACTACACCACAGTTCAAAAACATTCTCTTCATTATCGCCCCTCTCTTTTTCTTGTTTTATAGTAGTATGTTACCTCATTGCTTTACTAAGGTTGTGTAATATTATATTCCCTCCAGGTTCCTTTTATGTCATTAATCCATATACTCTGAGATAATTGCCTGGACATAGTATCAAAGTTGAGTAATATACCGCGGAAATTATAATTTTTAAGTGATTCCATATGTTCTATAATTGAGTCTTTATTAATCGGCTTTTTTATATTCTTTAACACATCAATAAAGATCATTGTCGTTATATACGCCTCCAATGAAAACGTATCCAAACCAACTCCGGCATTTTTAGCACGATCTCTATATTCCTGCACTAAAGGAATAAGAGATTTTTCAGGATCGGGAACAACATGACTGATAATAATACCTATTCCTTTAGTCTTTATCATTTTTTGAAATGTTATTCCACCAAGATCTGACACACCAAAAAAAGTTGTTTTGCGTACAAACGAATCTCCAAGCTGTTTTAAAAATTGCGTCGCAGCATATGGCGTTGCGAATAATGCTATATAATCGGCATTCCATTGTTTCACTTGCTCAACTTGTTTTGTAAAATCCACATCACTGCTTGAATAAGAAACGGTCAAAAGATCTTGTGCTTTTGTCTTACCCAAATAGTCTCGGACACCTTGCATACAGGCCTCACCAAACGCATCATTTTGATAGAAGAATGCTACTTTACTAGGCTTATTATTCTCCGTAATATAACGAATGAGAGCATAGGCTTCTTCTTCGTACGATGGACGAAAATAAATACAATACTTCATTGCATGTTCGCGTGTACGCTTGAATGGAATTCCCGGTATCGGAAAAAATGTTGCAATAGAACCTGTTTTAATCAAATCAATATAAGCTGTAAACGTAGGTGTGCCCAGTGGATTAAGCAATATATCACACGCATTTTTTTCTATTAAAGTAAGAACATTTTTATATGCTTGTTCAAAGGAATAAAAATCATCCATTGGGATAAATGAAATATCAATACCCGGAATTTTTTCATTATCAAAAGCAAGTTCGGTTCCTCGCTTTACCGAAACGCCTAAATCCTTAACTCCCCGTGAAAGATCCATGCTTGACCCAACCGTAAGTGTGCCGTTAGTCTTTTTAGTAGGAGAAGTTTCCTCTTTTTGTACAGCAGATAACTGTACCTCATTTTTCTTAACTTCTGATTTTTGTATAACATTACTTGGCAAAAGAGACTTTGATGGTTCAAAAGAAATTTTTTGCCAATCTCCTGCTCCTGTATTAAGCCACAGATCATGAACAAGTCCACGGGTTTCAGGATTAAAATTGAAGGTAAGACCCTTATAAGAATAATTTTTTACATTTTCTAAATAGGTAAGAATTTTTTCAACAGTTATCGGTTCACCTATTTGCTCGAGAACATGGATAAAAAAGTCAGCCCCTATGTAGGCTTCCAAGCAGTGCATATCGTTTGCAGGAGGCATATTTTCGACTGCTCTGCGATACTCCCTTACAATCTCTATGTCACTCAAATCAGGATTAGGCACAACACTGGTACTTACAAAATGTAAACGATTTCGTTCGCAATATTTTCTAAAGGATGAAATACTTAAATCCATCGAACCAAAAAGCTTTTTATTGACAAGCCATTGCGTACCTAGCTGAAAGAATAATTCTTTCACAACAGCTTGCATACCAAAACATCCCAGCGCATCTATATTGGATTTTCTCAATTTCTCAACTTGTCGCGTTATATTTAGATCTTGCGGCTCAAAAGGTACTTCAATCCAATCTTTGATACCCAATTCTTTCAATCCTAAAATAGCTCCATAAAGTGTATCTTTCCCAAATGTGTCATTCTCATAAAAGAATGCCAGTTTTTTTGCTTTCAATTTTTCAATAACATATTTTGACAGTATATACCCTTCCGTAATAGTACTTGCGCGCAAGAAGAACAGATTAGAAAATTCACGTCTACGGATCCCACGTGCCCCTGACGCTGCAGGAAACAGTACCAATATTGATCTTTCTTTAACTAAATCGAGCAAACCCTCGGTACCTACTGTCGAGTGAGGAACCAAAATAACGCCTACCTTATCCTCCTGTAAAAGCTTCTTACAGTTTTCCCGTGACGGTTCGTACGAGTATTTCGTATCACGAAAAACTAGATTTAATTTTTTGCCATAAATACCACCAAGTTTATTTTGCTTTTCAAATACTGCACGGATTCCCTGCACAATGCTCGCACCTTCTTCACGTACGCCATCGGTTAAATCAATCATAGTTCCTATGGTAATCATCTTAGGATCAGTTCCAATAGGAATTGCCTTGATTCCCCCTTCAGTTGCTTCTCCCGCGGCTAACTCCTTGGTTGTAGCAGGCCAGTACATAGGCTTCTGCTCTACCAATTGTTTTTCTTCTAGAATAATCGGCTTTCCAGTAGCATATTCAATCTTCCCTCCAGCCAAGATTACTTTATATGACTCATCAACCCATTCAATTTTATTTTTCAAAAAACTGATTTTTTCTTCAAGCGCTTTTTTCTTAAGGGCTACCATGCGCTGCAGCGGCAATTCAACACCGGAAATGAGATTGAAAATTTTTCGAGCCTTTATATCACCGGGTTCCTTTATATTTCGATTGTATAATGTAATTGTCCAGTCATTTAATGCCCGATAGATCGTTAATACAACAAATGCGTCATAATAAAAATCAAATAACTTTTGATATGCTCTTGTCGGACTCGATAGTACTGTCCAACTCATAGCACCTTCTTCTCTTCCAGATATCTGTAGCCCATCAGAAGGAATGTATTGAGCACGATAAAATTGATCTCCACGAATAATTGCTTTCAAATTAACTTGAGTTTTGCTTGGGGATTGACTGTTTTTCTTAATTTTTGCCACATGCTCTTGTGTCAAAAAAAAATCACCTAATTCATTTTCTGAAATATCTTTAGTTTCAGTTCCATAATTTGAAATACGCACAATATTGATATTCTGCGTTTTCTCTTCCGGTAACAAATACAACGCTAATGGCAATGTATTGAAAAATCTATTAACCTCATTTTTTATGAAGTTTTTATCATCAGAATACATAGTCAGAGTTCTTAAAGCAGATTTAAGAGAATAATGTACCCAATGTTCCTTGTCCTCTTGCGATCCGCGAATAAAAATAACATGTGACGGATTCTTTTTCATCAATTCAAGAACCAGTGTTAACGTTTCCAGAACGTGAGCCGATCGTGACGCAAGATTTCCGTTAAAAACAATATACGTATCGGGATCATTTATGATTAAATTTTCATCAATAAAGCCCATGACATGCAAAGCCCTTAAATCACGCGTCAATGAATGAAATGCACCATGCATTTCTCCAAAAATAACAATGCGTGCCCCCGGAGGAGGTGTCATTTTCATGACAAATCTATCATAATAACCTGAAAATTCGCGTTCGCGCGTTACCTTTTTTAAAAGACTTTTGAAATAGTTAAATGTCCAAACTTTTTTAAACGTTCCATTAGTCTTTAATAGTTTATACATGGGGCGTGAAAGCATTGAATGATAATATGTTGTAAAGTCAGGATTTTCCCAATCATTATTATCAGGAGCCGGGTATTCATCCAAATGTTCAGCGTATAATTCAATATTTTTCAGTGAGCCAAAGACATCATCCGCGCTCACATGAATATATATGCATGCTATACTCAGGAACAGTACCTTTAACATCTTCACATTATTAAGCATAACGGTAACCCTTTAATCACAGCCTATCACTAGTCACACAAACGAAAGTTATAACTCAATCATGCCATCTGTATTTTATTCTGGTTGTAACAACGATTAAAAGTCAACAACAGTAATATCGCGGAAATCTAAAAGAATTATCCCACTCTAACATACTCTTACTCTTGTTAAGCATTGAGTAAGAAATAACCCCAAACGCACAAAAATACCACATTAATCAAAATATAAATAATACCACGCACTATAGAGTACGTAGGGGTCATTTTTTCTGCGCGCATCAAAACAACCGCAAAAATAAATTCAATTAATGCTGCGCCCAAAAAGACAACAAACAAGTGATCTGACAGCACAAAATAACCTACTTTAGGGGTCATGTTTTCTATTACAAATCTATAGCTTAATAATGAAGTAACACCAGCTGAAGCAATACCAAAAATTGTACCGGGATGAGTTTCCGGATCAAACGCAAATGTAAATAAAGAAATGAAATATATAAGAAATAACGGCAACAAAATCAGAAACATATTACGCACACCCGATCTGCGCAAAAATATAGAAAAGACTACACGAGGATACGTAACAACCTTTTGAGACTCATATTTGTTAAGAACAGATTCACTCATACCTGAACGTACTGATAAATCCCAGATATTCCAACCGATAAATTTGACAGTGGGCGGTATCACAAAATAAGAAGTATAGGCTTTGAATATCATTTCACTTGGTTGAATAGATCTATTTGCCAAAATAATATCCAATCTATGATCATCAAAAGGAAACAACTTATAATCAAGATCAGCTTTAAATTTTCCTTGTATGATATAGCGGGCAAAAAATTTATTATCAATAACCTGCGTATACGGCTCAGATTGCTTAATAATTTCGCCACCTTCAAGAGAAAACTTACTTACCGTATTTAATGAAATAAGAGCAGGATCAAATTCAAACCACAGAATACCATCAAAAATAAATTCATTTTTTACAAAATCTAATGATGGAAATCCATTAATATATAACCCGACAGTAACACGCGTTGGAACATTTCCCCACTCCTTAATAAATTCCGGCGTGACAGGAACAACCTGAGTCTCAGGCTCTAAACTTATAAATCTTTTGTAAGGAATCATGCCTAATATTATAGCAATTGAAGCAACCACAAGTATGCCTAAAATCTGCGACTGCGGACTAACGATTTTATTAAAGAATTTTACAAGTGCACTATCATTTGTAAGCTTCATGAATAATGCTTCTCCCTCTTTATCTTCTGTTATTTCATATCTTTTCTATATTTCAGTCTGCTTCTA
>CAZQNW010000003.1:0-18682 GCA_964595035.1 uncultured Pseudomonadota bacterium | reverse complement strand
TTCTGCTTCTTTTATTTTGCATTATATGGCTTTTTCACATTGCGATATGCTACAGTAAAAATATACGCGGTATTACCTTAAAAAGGAGATCTCATGGAATGTCTTCGTAATGTATCTGACACTGTAAAAGGAAATGTTCTCATTGTTGCAGGTACCATATTATTACTTAATGCATTAGGCATTACATTAAAAGTGATCACAATTTTGACAATTGTTGCAGCTGTTTTCATGATCCTCTACGGCTTTATACAAGCAGGATATTACCAGCTGATTATGGATAAAATAAGATGAAATATTCCTATCGATTATTCATCGATCTGGCGATGTTCAGGAAATTCTATACCGTTAGGTGATGGTGAACTTGGCATACTTCCTATCATCGTGTCAGATGCCCGCAGTGATGCAATAGTAATATTATTTTTGCGCAATGCCATGGCTATAGCTAAACGGATATCAGATGCGATTTCCCACATGTCTAACGTATAACTGGAACTTAAAAATCCTCGAATTTGGAATACAAATCCACAAGCTCCAAAACGATAGAGGCGCACTATTGGTGATGGGCTTTTTAATATATAAGAGCTTGATGAAAGTACTTCAATACAAATAGCCTTAACCCGTTGAGGATCTTCTTTATAATCAACAGTAAGGAAAATATCATCAAACGCAACAAATCCACGGCTATAGTTCCAATTAGAGAATGGTTTACTCAATACCTGCGAGTTAGGAACAATAATCGTTGCACTATTACGACGACGCAATATAACAGACCTTGCGGTAATACGACGGACAACACCGCGTATATCTTCATCAAAGCGAACATAGTCACCGATTTTGACAGGACGTTGGATAAGGATAATAAAATATGCGATAAAATCATACGCAGGATCCTTGATAACCCAACCGACACCTAAAAGTAACGCTGCTACAAAATATGAAACTTGAGCGCCAAGACCTGAAGCCTGAATTCCAAGAATAAAGGCAATAATAAGAATGCCATAACGTGTTAAACTGGAAACTGCATTTTGCACACCATGTTCAACAAGCAGAACATCAAAAATTCTGTGTAAGACAAACTTATCAAATACAAACGCAATAAACATACCCCCAAGAATGAACATAAAAATGTGCATGATCGAAAAGAGAGAAATTGGATGCTCACTGCCTTCCATTAAAATTGGCACATGTAACCATCCTTTAATATCTTCCCAACGATTGATCTTGGCTAATGTTTCAGGCCAATGCCACAATTTTGCCAAGACAATAAGCGCAAATACTATAAATACAAGCATGGTAAAAATAACAAATATTCCGTACCATGTTTTGGAGTACGGGAATCTTTCCCGAACAGCATCCTCTTTTATATTGAAAAAGAATGAGGCTGAAGTTCTTTTTAAAAAATTATGAGCAATGATTAACGCTTGAACAAGAAGTATTGTCGCGACAAGAGGTTTAAGCACAATCAAAATATAGCGCCCAAATCCTACGTACGGGTTACTCAGTACAATTAAGGTTATCACACCAAATAAGATAAGACTGAAGTAGGTATCTACTTGTTTGTATACCCATTCTCCCAAATTGGTTTGTGTGGGTATTAAGTGTAATATCTGATCTTTGCCTAACATAAAAATTAATGAAATTTGCAAAATTATAACATTAACAGCAAGAAGAATTGTTGGCAACTCTGATTTAAGATAGTTGACCTGTAAAAATGCCTCACGGAATAAGAAAATTCCAATTGTAGCGTATAAAAGTACTGAAATAATAATAGTAAACCTATGTTCAAATTCCTGACTTATGAAAACATAATTGTTATTGCGATTAAAGCACATTAAATATCTCAGCAACCTATTGGCTAAGTATATACAATAAGGAATCGATAACAGATAAAAGAGAACATAGATATATGGATCAGGTAACGAATACATCTGACCAAATATATACAATATGCACCAAGGAATTATGTAGCCGGCGTAACGCACAAAAAAACCACTTAAACTACTGAATAGAAAGCTAATAATAAGTAACCCTCGATATGTTTTTCCTATAGCAACAAACCACTGAGCTATAAGCGGGATATAACGCTTGAGTATGGCGAATGCAACCAAGAGTAATAACAGTTTTAAAATAAACGCTATCCATGATAAAGGCGTGTCAAAAACCGATACAATTGATAGCATAAATGCTTTGATATTCACATGAGAAAGGTACGTTTTTAGATCCCCAAAAAATCGTCCTAAATCGGTCCCAATATTACGAACATCCTTGAATGTTATAGCATACTCAGACCGGTACCATTTAATATTTTCGAGCTCATCTATAATGAAGTTAAGCTGTGAAGTTTTAACATTTTGCTTGTTCATTACTTCATCATAAACACTCACAATTTCTTCGATCGTCTTAATCTGCTTTCTGACAAGCGTCTGCGCGGTATGTATTAAATCAAGAACACGCGTATAAGCCCCGGGATAATTTTTAAATACTGTTTCTTTTAATTTTTTAATCTCTTTTTCTCTGCTTTGCAAAGATTCAAGAGCTTTACGCTGCAGATCAGCCATGTTTGCAAATGCTTTACGTTTACCTGCGCATTCTGAGTTTTTGGCTACAGCATCATCACGCAACGTTTTATATTTGTTGGTTTCAGCAATAATGTCAGCTTCCGACTTAAATTTACGCGCTGTAATACGATGATATGTTTCTTCAATATCTACTTGTAATGCTTCTTGGGCATAGTTCTCTTGTTCTAATATTTTGCGTGTTTCAAGCAATTCTTTTTCTCGTCGAGCCAATAATACATTATCATTAATAACTCCAACCTCATACAGAGCTATGTAATTATCAACAGACCTTCCAGAATCTACTTTCCATTCATCAAGATCCGCGCCTAATGGTACATGATAACGCTTGCTCGCGTCTTGAAGAGCGGATTCTTTTATATCGTATTGATCTATCTGTTTCTGCAAATTCGCAATAGCCGCATCGATCTGTTGCTTACGCTTACTTAGATCGTCACGCGCGACAAAGATGTCCAGCTCAGTTACCTTTATTGATGATTTCTCTTTTGATAGGATATTTTCCAGTATATGAAGTTTTGCTTTACCGATATTGATATCCATACTAATCCTGGCACGTTTATTTTCAATGTCACGCAACCGCATTTCTTCAAGAACTATCTTATCCTTATATATCTTTTCTTCTAATGTTACTATTTCTCCCTTTTGGCGCACACTTAACCCAAAGGGCTCAGCTAAATCAACACCGGGACGGATACTGGCAAGCTCTTCTTTTTTCTTGCGATATGTTTCTTTTACACCGGAAACATAGCGCTTTTTGTTTTCATACTCGATGATGGCATCTTTTTCTTGACTCTCTAATGATTCCAATTGATTTTTTAGGTCAATAATCTTCTTGTTAAGACCTTGAATATATTCAAATGGTCTTCCGGTAACCCCAATACTTCTCTGCTCACGTTCGTAGTTTTTTAAATTAGGATCTTTAAGGAACTCATTTAACTGGGCAATACGTTCAACAAGATGCGCCAAAATAGAATCATGAATTTTTTGTTGTTCTTTGAGAACTTGGAACCAGTCATGTAATGATGACTGAACCTTCATAAGAAATTCATTATGAGGCTCCCGTTTGAGCGCTTCTTTAGTGGTAATGAGCCTCTTTTCAATTTCACTGATCTTGGTCTGTAACTCGGTTGCAAATACTTGTTTGGAAGATTCGAATTGTTCTTTTTCTTTTGTAAGAGCTTCAAGACGCTCTTGGCGCTCCTTAAGCCCTAATTCCAGAACTTCATCAGGACGTCCTATTTTATCTGTGACTATCTTAAGAATTGCTTCAGATGCATGTACTGGGAATTTCACTAATAAAAAACAACCTAAAACCAATAATTTCTTATTCATACTATTTCCATCCACTCGCCTATAGACTTCATTTTAAGTTTCTGTTCTTGTATGTGCACTGCAATACATGATTGCAACCATTCTTCAATATCCTTCTCTTGCACCATCGATACAGAAAAAGAGACAAGCTTGTCAAGAGATTGATTAATTAAACTATGAAAAAATGGATTTTGAAATTTTTTTTCATGCGGGTAAAAACCCAATAATGCTAAAAGTTTACATAAAAAAATATTTTTTACCAGACGCTTCTCCATATACACAATAGAGGATGTATCATAAAGAGCTGATATATACTCAAATATGCCCGGAGTAAAACACCCAATCGGCATACAAACAATACAAATTTCCAATACTCTATGCAACAATAATAAATCTTCCGTATTATTAACTATAGGAAAAGATACCAGTTCAACATTGTCAGCTATGGTCCACGTCGCTTTTTGCTGTAAAGTATATTCAATATAAGCCCCAGGGCATATTCCTTGGCGCGCTATTGAACAAAAAATTACACCATCAGCCTTATCTAAAACCGAATAAAGTGACTTTGTAGGGTTTGTCCTCTTTAGGATAATTCCCGTATGCCGTACCATTGTCCTGCCATTGTTATATATTTTTATCTATCATTATTAAGATTAACGTATCCCCAGTTCCAAAACCATAAAAAAATCAAAATATTTTAAAAAACTACAAATTCTTTGTATATCATAAGTTCCTAGCTCGGATCTTGACAGTACTTATGAGCTTCTGTATGTTGACAATAGTATAATTATAGGTAAGTATTACACATAGAAAGGCTTTTATGAACTATAAAATGTTTGTCATGCCCGCCATAATTCTCATGTCAACACTGAACTGCTTGACAAAAGATATCGTCCATTTAAAGAGCAAAAAAGATATCGATAACGTAATTAAAAATAATAAAATGGTCATCATTGATTACCATGCGGAAAAAACATGTGGGCCTTGCCAACAAGTTGCAAAATTCCTTCCCGATTTAGCAAAAGAATTTCCTGATATTCAATTCGCAAAAGTAGATGTTAACGAGTTTGATGTTGAAGATATACGCTCAGTACCAACATTTGTTTTCTATAACGAACAAAAACAAGTAAAACGTTTCACCGGATCACGTTCTAAATCAGCATTCGCAAATATTATTAATGATACGTTTTGCTTAAGTGCAAAAAAATAGTTTTTGTATATATATTTAAGAAAAAACCCACGAATTTAAGTTCGTGGGTTTTTTACTGTTAAACAACATGTGATAAGTAGCCTATTGTGTTATTCTGCTGGCACAATACGCGGTGCCGGTTTATACAAAAAACAGGTTTGTGCTTTTTTGTAAAAGTCATTAAGTCCTTTATGTATGGATTGTACAAGTTCTTTATGCCCGACAGAACCTTTAAGGTACTGTACAATCTTTTTTGTTCCGATAGCTTTTATCCCTAACGCGGACAGATTCATTGGCAAACCATGCGACCGAGCAAAATCTATAATAACGAGCAAAACTTGAAACGAGGGAACATTGGATATTTGAGGAATATAAATCTGTAGACCACAATACCTTATTCCTTGTTGTTTAACATAGTCTGTATAAGGAGTCGCATATATCCCATATGTTTTTAGCTTATTAGCTAATAAGTTCCATACCGATGCCTTCCAGCTAACGGTATCGGGTAACATAATAACTTGAAATGGGCGATTAAGTTTTATACCAATTTCAAAAGGTTTAAATTCACCGAGCAACCCTAAAAAACTATACCCATAGCAGGCTTGAATAGAATTAATATTCGGTGATAATGGAGCCAATAAATCACCACATATACCGCAAACACGATCATAATTTTGCATAGGAATTACCTGTAATCGTGCTCTTTTTTTCAAGACATACGTATTAAAATAGAGGGCAAGTTCACCTATTGTCATACCATGGCGAACAGGAATAGAGGCAATCGAAACAAATGAAAGTAAATCATGTTCAACGAGCGGGCCGTCCATAACATCGCCAAGCGGGTTAGGACGATCAAGAACAATTACTTTTTTGTTGTTATGGGCTGCACTTTCTAAGATCATATACAACGTTGATATATAGGTAAAATGACGCATGCCGCAATCTTGTAAATCAATAAGAAAAAGATCAACCTTATCTAAAATGTTCTTACCAATCTGTTTGCCTGATCCATGGCCATACAAACTTAATACCGGAATACCCGTTTTACTATCTGTAGTATCCGGAACAGCTATTCCTGCCGGAACAGATCCGTCAAGACCATGTTCAGGAGTAAGAATACAGGCCAACTTAAGGCCACGGGCACACAGAACATCTATATTTCTCCGCCCTTGCATATCTTTACCCGTTTGATTGGTAACTAACGCAACTCTAAAATTACGCAATCCACGTATAGATGCATCAGATAACATATCAAGACCAAGCTTATAAGTACCGGAAATAGAACATGATATAAAGAAACAAGTAAAGAACATGCTCCCGTATTTATACACACATGCATGCATAGTAATCCTTCAAATCACTACCACCTTAGGATATGGTTTATACATAAAAGAACTTGAAGCCATAACAAAAAAATGCTCCAGCTCATATTTACATTGAGCTTCAAAATCCTCACGTTTTATTGCTCCGTCAATTAATTCCTTGATTTTCAGCATACCTGGAATACCGCAAAATTTTTTAGAAAAGCTCAAGGCTACACCCTCTTTCTTAAAAAATTCTAAGGTTTCCACAAGAGCACGCAACAAAGAAAAACTACTAATATCTCGTATGCATACACGCAATCCACTACAAAACTCTTTCTTTCGCTTGTTATAGTACCTATAAGACGTACTATCAATCCCTAAATCCATAAGATGTTTTTTTAATTTAAACCATTGACGTTGAGAAAATTTCAGGTGCTCTGGTAATAAAATACATTCAAATGCTTTATCCGTTCCAATGCCTATATCAAATGGTGATACCTCGCCCAATAACCCCAAAAAGCTATATCCATGACAAGATTCTATCGAGTTAATATCCGCCGATAATTTTCCAGCACAAGAATAATAAGAATGTATATGTCGATTATAATGATCCATAGGAACAACATATAATTGAGCAGGCTTTTTGAGTACATATTTATTACAATAATATGCAAGCTCCCCTATGGTCATCCCGTACCGAAGAGGAATTGCACCAACATGTAACGATTCATGAATATCATGAGCACCAAATACACCTTCGATTGCATCACCAAGTAAGTTTGGTCTATCAAGCACTACAATAGTTTTGTTTGAACGCCCAACTATCTCCATTACCTGGACAAGCGTACCCAAGGAACTACAATAACCGATACCTACATCCTGCAAATCAAAAAAAACCACATCTATACCTTTTAAATCATTAATCGTAAGCGGTTTTTTGTGAAAATCTATAATAGGAATATGAGCTACAAGATTAGTTATTTTACCTCGATAGCCAATCTCATGTAACTCATTACCTGGCACGAAAATCTTTTTTATTTTTAGCCCCTTTTTCATCAAAACCTCGATATTGAAATTGCCCGCTTGATCTTGTCCTGTTAGATTGGTAACCAGAGCTGCGGCATATGAGAGGTTCTTTAACGGCGTCAACGAACACAAAAAATCATGGGTGATATTTTCAAGCCCCAATTTAAAATGGTCATGATTACTATCTGAATGAGAATTTTTTGAATATCTTATACATAACTGAGGTAGCAAAAAGATAAAAGCTACCATGCAGAGCACTGATACTAACGCAACTCCATATCTATGTATTGGTTGATGCCCCAATGCCATGATACTACCCCTACCTCACGGCTCCCCTAACCTCTTATATGCATACTATCCCTATGCATTATACATAGTATCGAGTTTCAAAGATCGAAAACAAGAAGAATCAACAAGATAGCAAAATACAGCGCTATCTTTTGCTTTTTTTTCTTTTCGAAATTATGTTAGTAAGTAATACTACCCTTATAACTGTTACTTTGCCCCAAGGCTCATTAATAAGCTTTGTTGATTGTTTTAAGTACATTGACCCGCATATCCTTCGATACGGCGTGAAGAACTCCTTACTCAGGACAAACGGGTCTTGTAAATTTTAGGCTTATCGAATTCGCGTTAAGTATTAGCTATGATACATGATAGCTATTAACAGAGATACTATAGACATAAGCTTAATCAAAATATTAAGAGCAGGTCCGGACGTATCTTTGAATGGATCTCCAACCGTATCACCAACAACAGCTGCCTTATGCGCAGGAGAACCTTTTCCACCAAGATTACCTGCTTCGATATACTTCTTCGCATTATCCCAAACACCGCCACCATTGGCCATCATAAGGGCTAACAATACGCCAACAATAGTCGCACCTACTAAGAATCCTCCAAGAGCTCTTTCACCAAGAAACCACCATGTAATAACAGGACTCGCTACAGTCAAAATACCCGGCAAAATCATTTCTTTAAGAGATGCACGCGTTGAAATTGCAATACAGCTTTGATAATCAGGTTGTCCCGTTCCTTCTAAAAGACCTGAGATAGTCTTAAATTGACGGCGAACTTCCATTACCATCTGTAATGCAGCTTTGCTTACCGAACGCATAGTTAACGAAGAAACAAAGAAAGGCATAACTGCGCCAATAAATAAACCGACCACAACATAGGCATCAGTAAGGTTTAACTCCGACAAGCGAGCTTCTTGAGAATAAGCAGAGAACAAGGAAAGAGCAGCTAAAAGAGCAGAACCAATGGCAAAGCCCTTACCAAGGGCGGCTGTCGTATTTCCTAACGAATCGAGCTTGTCTGTAATAACTCTAACAGGGGCCCCAAAGCCGGCCATCTCTGCTATGCCACCGGCATTATCCGCGATAGGCCCATAGCCATCAACAGTCATTGTAATACCAACTGTCGCAAGCATTGATACTGCAGCAAGAGCAACCCCGAATAATCCGGCAAACTTGAAGGCAAGCAATACGATTAATGCTAAGAAAATAACAGGAACGACAGTTGATTCCATACCGACAGAAAGACCATAAATAATGTTTGTTGCAGCTCCTGATTGAGCACTTTCCGCAACATCACGTACAGGTTTGCCGCTTGTATAGTATTCAGTAATGAGTCCTACAATGATACCTGCAATACATCCCAAAACAACGGCGACAAAGAGACCTTGTTCTATACCCATATATGTCATATAGATATAAGAAACAATCAATTGAAAAGCTATTGCAAAATAGGTTGCATTACGTAACATTGCAGATGGACTTAAACGTAAAAATACGTTTGCCAATAACCCGATAACAGATCCCAATAATCCAAAAGCTGAAATCATTACAGGCAAAAGTAAATAAGCAATATTATTTCCATAACTGTTCTGTGCAACAATAACCGTTGCAATCATAGAGCTTACGTACGATTCATAAATATCCGCACCCATGCCGGCAGTATCGCCTACACAATCGCCAACGTTATCCGCGATAACCGCAGGGTTGCGTGGATCATCTTCAGGAATTCCGGCTTCCAATTTACCAACTAAGTCAGCACCAACATCGGCAGATTTGGTATAAATACCACCGCCAACACGCGCAAAGAATGCTACAAAGCTTGCGCCAAAGCTAAATGCTGTCAACAATCCAAGGAACTGTGTATGTCCCCAGAAAATAATAAACATAAGCAACAAACCAAGCAATCCAAAGCTTGCAACTGCAAAACCCATAACACCGCCGCCAAAAAATGCTTCAAAGAAGGCCTCAATTTCCCCCTTCTCTTTTGCAGCCATAGTAGTACGGACGTTAGCCTCGGTAGCAGCATTCATACCTATATATCCGGCTAACAATGATATGCCCGCGCCTACTACAAAAAGCAGTGCCGCGAGCCAGCCCAAACTGTATACTAGGAATGGCAGTATAAACAATACAACGATGCCAATTACTTTATATTCTTCTTTCAAGAACGTCATAGCGCCTACGCGAATGGCTGAAGCTATAGTACGCGCCTTATCATCACTAACAGGCAATGACCGCGCGCGCCCCATTAAAAAAAGAACTACCAAGAAACCAATTAACACCGCACCTGCAATTAATAAATACTGCAGCCAAACCATACAGGTCTCCTTAAAAAGGGTTAATAATTAATACCTATCTTTGACCATTAGTTTAAACTTCATCTTAAATTTTGTATAGAAATAAGGTTGTATTACTTACTTCAATGCCTGTAAAACTTCCGCGTCAACTAAGCGTATTTTCTTGTCCGCATACAGAAGAAATTCTTCCGGCCCTCGGCCAAGCACTACTATAATACTTCCCGGCCGAGATAATTGGTAAGCCTTATTAATAGCCTTTTCTCTATCAAGCTCGCGCACTACTTTACCTTGTAAATCAGGCGCAATGCCTGCCATAATATCGTCTGCGATCTTTTCAGGATTTTCACTTCTGGGATTATCAGATGTAAGTACAAAAGCTTGAGCATAACGAGCTGCAATCGCACCCATCTTAGGTCGTTTTGTACGATCCCTATCTCCTCCTGCCCCCATAACTACAATTAAGTGGTCCGTTAATGTACTCAGCAATGATAATACAGCTTCATACGAAGAAGGATTGTGCGCATAATCAACAACACCTATAGCACCATTGGCAAGAACATAACGCTCAAGTCTGCCAGGAACCTTAGAAAAGTTTTTAAAGGCTTCTACGATTACCGAAATTTTTATGCCAAGTTGTAAAGCCATTGAAGCTGCGGCTAAACAATTATACACATTATAACGACCCATAAGTGCTGGACACTCAATATGTGCCTGAAGATCTTCAGATTCCATATAAAAATGTACATCATCGCGTTGGTCGCCGATAAGTTTGGCATGAATACGCGTTTGAGGAGTTGAAATACCATATGTAATTATATTGGCATAAGAACTTACTAAGGTCTTAAGCCAAGGATCATCAGTATTAATACAAGCAGCCGTTTGAGGCTTCCTATAAGAAAATATTTTGCATTTTTCATGAAAATAATTTTCCATCGTATGGTAATAATCAAGATGATCTTGCTCAAAATTAGTAAATACAACGCCATCAAATGTAATTCCATCAACCCGATTAAATGTTAGCGCTTGCGCGGATACCTCCATAACCACATAATCAACAGATTCTTCAACACACAACTTGAAAAATTGGTGTAAATAATCTGGTTGAGGAGTTGTTAATGATGCGGGAATATGAACATCTTTGATGCGGTTAACAACAGTCGTCAATAAAGCTGTTTTATATCCGGCATGTTTTAATATATGTTCAAGCACATAACATGTTGTTGTTTTTCCTTTGGTTCCCGTAACACCTATGATACGCAATTTACCGGCAGGATTGCCGGCCGCTTGCGCACTACGCAAAGCCAAATAAAGTCGTGGATTAGATGATCGCGTTATTGCCACACCGGATGCCGCCACAAGTTCAGCAATATGCTGTGGAAGATGAGCTTCTTCATGTAATACTATTTCAGAAGCACCGCGAGCAATCGCTTCCGGAATATAATATATACCATCCTCTTTTTCACCTTTTATAGCAACAAAGACTGTTCCGGTTCCAACATGCTTAGAATAACACGTGACCGGTAGTGTATCCGGAATACCTTTAAGTATATTTTTTTCCATAGTATCGTTTCTCGCATTATATAATCAGTCCCTACACTAACCATACAAGTACAAAGATTATTAATACAGCAACCTTGACCACGTACACCTTGCTTATATAGTTTAAAGAACTCGCAATCCTTAGACCAAATTTTCTTCTTTGACAATGCATGCTTTTTAGTATACTGATCTATAATAAAAAAACTATACAAATAGGTTGTATACATGAAAATATTAGCACTTGATATAGGAGATGTTTGGACAGGAACTGCACTTTCAGATCCTATGGAAATTATCGCTAAACCATACAAAACAACACAAAGCAGCAATTTATTTGATTTCTTAAAAGAGTTATTTCAATCAGAAAAAATAGAAACCATTGTCGTTGGCTATCCCAAAACAATGAAAGGAAAAGAAAGCAACCAAACAAAAAAAACCACTGAAATCGTTCAACAGTTACGCTCAATATTCCCTCAAAAAACATTTATACTCTGGGACGAGCGACTGAGCAGTAAAAGAGCCGATACCTTAAAACAAGGGAAACAGTCCCCGGCAGAAAAACAGGCATCACATTCGCGAGCTGCCGCATTCATTCTCTCTTCTTACCTAGAGTACAAACATACCTATGCTCAGAGTGAGTTATAAAAGGCTTTTTTTAGATATTTATTGACAAACATAGAGGATATATATTACCTTTCTAAATTGATTGAGGAAAGTAGGCGGGAGTTTAAAAGGGAGCTGGTAGAATGAAGTGTAAAAAATGCGGAGGCCTTATGGTCTTGCAGTCTTTCTTTGACCACTTTATAAACTTTGACGGCTGGAAATGCCTCAACTGTGGCAGAGTGGCATTAAGAAAGGAAAAAACAATAGAGTTTGACGCATTCAGTCTATTTTATCAACAGCAAAAATGCCGAAGCCGTGGTTAGGAAGACATGAGTCTTGTAATCTGCATACATAACACATACAATTCGGTAGAAAGTGCGCTTGCATGTGATAATGAACTTTTAGCATCATGCTCACTTGCAAAAGAATTGGCAAGCGCACATCTCATACCTACAATCGATGCTTTACTCACAACAAATAAGTACACTCTTGCGGATGTTAACTATATTATTGTCAATCAGGGCCCTGCTCCATTTACCACGTTAAGAACAGTCATTGTAACAGTTAACGGTATCGCCTTCGCACACAAGATTCCTCTTATTGGAGTAGATGCACTTGAAGCATTTATGCAAGAATATCAACATAAGAGTTCTCTTAAAACAGTTGTTTTATTAAACGCATTTAATCGTGCTGTTTATTACGGAGTTAATGATCCCTCAACAGGAACTTTACAAAAAGGATACGCTCCTATAGAAGTATGCCTTGAAATGATACATTCAATGTATCATGATATACCTATACAATTTATAGGAAACGGTACTGATGTATATCGCTCTGAAATAACATCCTCTTTTGCGTCACAAGCATATATACCTGAACCTCTTCCGTTAACCGCCTCTTTGGAACAAATTTTATATACGGGAAATACCTACGCTAAAGATGGATTAGGTATTACTTATTTTATTGAACCACTGTATCTAAAAAAGCCAATAGCGTAATATAATCTATGTTCCAAAAAACTGAGTAATACGACAAAGCATTGCTATAGCAAAACTCGTACAAAATAAAGCAAACAAAACTATATCTAAATCAGATAGGCGCTTCATATAACCCTTTAATTACATACTCTGATCTACATAGTTAATCTAACAAAATAAGGGAAACAGAATCAATAGTCCTTTATCAATCATTCCGCAGCATAGATCGAAACGCACCCAAAGACACAGTAACGGCTTGCTGAGCACGAAGAATTGTCGGTGTTAATCGGCAAAGAACAAAATTGTTTTTGCGAACAACACATTTTTCATCTACTGTTAAATCTCCTTCAGGACCTATCAATAATACAATATGTGTTGAAATTTCAGATTGTACTGCGCGAATAACATCATACAACGGACATCCATCAGGATCAAAAAATATTTTTATTGATTCTTCATACCCAACAGCAGCCTGTTCAAACGATATAGGATCCAATACTACTGGATATGAAAAGTTTTTAGACTGTTCCGCTGCTGCCTGCACAATGCGCTCTATTCTTTCGGATTCTTTAGCACCACCAAATACACGTTGCGTTTTTTTTGTCGTAATCAACTGTACGGCATTAGCTCCAAGTTCAGTCGCTGCATATAAAGCTTCTTCAAAAGCCTCTTTTTTAAGTAACGGTAACAAAACCGTAATACGAGGATTATATACGCTATTGCATTCGTAAGAAAGTACACTAAATTGAAATGATTTTTCATGTATAGCTTGAAGAACACACTCAATATGAGCATGTTGATCAAACAAGGTAAAACAGTCACCAACGCGCAACCGAACTACATGTAGTATACGATGACATAATATACGATCATGAACAGTATAGAGTTTATCACCACTATGACTTAACGTTGCTATAGCAGGATAATAAAATGCAAACGCATGGCACTCTTGAATATCTTTGTGCAACATATTTACCGCGCCTGCATAGAAGATTGTTTTGCATTGCCATCTTGTTTATGCCACAAGTTACGCCACCACGAGCAAAGTGCTTGTTTGGCAATTATATATTTTACAAAGATAACACTTCCTATAGTGCGCAAACGGGCCATCACAGGACTGACTTCTTTTATTTTTATTGTTCCGTCTTCAAGCATTGAATTAATTATTTGCTCAAACTCAACTTCCTTATCATTCGTTAGATCATCTATACATAAGCTATTCGTTCGAGCAACGATAACACCTAATCTGCACCCATCCGCAAAAGACATCGTTTCTTGCGCTACACACATCGAATTGAGTAACGCGCGTGGCAATAGAAACGCGCAAGCACTCTTGACAGGTTTATCAACAATTAACTCTAAATCAGCTGTCAAAGAACCGGAGTCATTCTTAATTTTTATCAACGTTGTATCCGTATCATTATGTGTTAACGTTACACTCAACGGTACAATATTCACAATACGCGTTCCATCAATTCCAACCATGGTAGCCCAATTAAGAATATAACCACCGATTGCTTCTCGTTCTGAATGAACAACTATAGAATTGTGATTTTCTTGGTTGCATGTAAGCGTATCATACAACTCATTCGCATCGGCCAAATCAACACTGAAAATATGCTCATATTTCTTTAACATTTCCGGACCTGAGTAATAACGCACGATAGATACTTTCCCTTGCGATAACGTTATAAGCACAATGTCATATGCGGCATCTTGTACATCTATAACATCATGATTTTCTTCACAAAAAGATAATCCTGCACAAGCTAATACCATAATACACGCAATACACAATTTTCTTTTCATAAAAACCCTTCATCACAAAATGTAAAAAAATAATCAGGTATGATCATACCATAAGCTTGTCATCAATGACAATCTCTCTCTATCTTGCCATACATGTTTTAACCTGTACAATGATAAAATTCACGCTATTATTGAAAAGAACCTAAGTACATATAAGAAAGAAATGATTGAGGGAGATACTGTATGATTGAACGACTCAAAACAAGCGTCATCATTTGCACAAGAAATCGTTTTGATTGCATACCTGACTGCTTGCAATCAATAGCTCAACAAACAAGCTTGCCTGATGAATTAATCATTATTGACAGCAGTGATATTCCGATGATCGCGCAAGAAAGATTTACCTCTCTTTTTACATCCGACATATTCCCTCACACTCACCTGTTATATCGACACACAAAACCAGGCCTTACATATCAAAGAAATATCGGCGTAGAACTTGCTCATGGAGACATCGTCTATTTTTTTGATGATGATGTAATTATTGATAAAAATTACATTAAAGAAATGCAGCGCATTTTCGCAGGACACCCAAAATTTGCCGGTGGCTCAGGTACAATAACAAATATTGCGCCTTATAAACGTACATTCAGACATATCATGCGTGTTCTTTTTCTTATTCAACGCAATTATGCTTCAGGATATTTTACAACATCAGGAATGCCGACGCATGCGTTTGGCTCAGAATGCTTTCAGGAAGTTCAAGTGCTTGGAGGGTGCTGTTGTGCGTATCGTTCATCAGTATTTAAAAAAAATCAATTTGATGAATACCTAGTTCGTTATGCTTTTATGGAGGATTGCGATTTTTCAAAACGTGTATCACAACATCACAAGTTATTTTATAATCCGTACGCAAAGCTTGTACATTTACAATCTCCATTGAATCGTGAAAAAGTTTTGGATTTTCGCACTATGTTCTCACACTATTATACGTATCTTTTCTTCAAAAACTTCTATCCGGAAAACAGATTACGTATTTTTGCTTATGCGTGGAGCATGTTTGGATTGTTAATTGAAGCTATATACAGCTCAATCGCACAACGCAACATTCATTATATTATCGGCTACTGGAAGGGACTTTATCAATTTATACGCGCTTAGAAATTCTATACAATGTACGCAAAAAGATTAACAGCTTAATTAACTTTTTTAGTGATAAGGCCATTCTTTATAAAAAACAAAGACCAAAAACTTGACTTTTTTCTATTTTTTTGGAACTGTTTAAAGTGTCCCTAAACGAACAATACAACATAGTATTGTTCACCCCCTAACCCTTCAGCTTTTTCAAGTTGAAGGGCTTTTTTTTGCAAAAAGCCCTTAGTCTTGCGCATAAATACTCATCATCGAATGATCAAATAATCAAACCGTAATGCAATATGATACGTATGCGAATCATGCCTGGAAAGAGTAACAAGAGAAAGCCCTGCCGATTTACTTTTTAATGACACCCACTGTAAAAAACTGAGCAAAGATTCGAATGAACAGTGCAAATCAAGCTTAATCGGGTACTGAATATAAAAGCTTTGATGAACAGGAGCTTCAATTGAACTGTTCACAAGCACAATATGCGATGCAAAAAGTTGTTGAATTAGAAAAGCAAAAAATTCGTTGGGCATAAGTTGCGCTTCTTTGTATGACCGCATTTCTTGTTGAAAAAGCTTTGCTGCCTGAGGTAAAGCAGCTATTGCTGATTGTTTTTTATCACGCGCGATGAGCTGCATACGTGCCGCTTCATTCACCTTCGTATAAAAATTAATTCTGGTATTAACATATCTATAAATCCCAAGGTACCAGAAAATACAAAGTCCACATATAACTAGAACTGTCAATCCATAACGATAGTAGCTTGGATAGCGAACCATGCTACTACACCAATAATTGTATCTTGGTATAAAATCCTTCATTACATCTCTCTTTTAATTTCTAAAAATTCTGTTTAGTCCATTGTATAGGATCAACCGGCATATTATTAACCCGCATTTCCCAATGCAAATGATATCCTGTTGCATAACCGGTTTTACCAATTATTCCTATCGGATTACCTTGTGCTATTTTTTTACCGACTTGAATATCAGCAAAACTATCCAGGTGAAAGAATAAAGATAAAACACCACACCCATGATCTATAACTACCGAATTACCGCTGGTTGCGTAACGTCCCATATGAGCAACAATGCCACTTTGAGTTGCCCATACAACACTACGAGGTATGCTTGTGTTAACAAGATCAAGAGCTTTATGAGTGTAGCGCCCTCTCTCTTGCGTTGTACGAATAGTTCCATAGTCACATGTTATACGTATATTGTCTATTGGCAAACAAAAAGTTCCATGCCATAATTTTTCACGAGGAGATGCTTCAGTTAATTGCACTAATATTTCCTCAAGCTTTTGTTGGTCTTCACCCATTTCTTTTTCTTCTTTCATTTTTTCCGCGCTTACATGTAATGTCTCCCTTTTAAATGGGTATAAGACAACCTGGAACTTATTATCCAAGGTAATCGTATTTCCTACCTTATCACGTATTTCAACCGAGAAAATATATTCATTAGGAATTTCATCACAAGAAACAGGAATAAAGCATTCATAAATTAATGAGTTTTTTGCTTCTTTAAAACATGGATATTTATTTGCAAGAGCAGATACATATGCAGTATCAATTTCTTTATTAGTCTGAAATTGAATATGCAATGTACGACCTTGAAGAACTTTGTAATCAGAATCACCTTGAACAAATGCTGCCTGCAAAGAAAGATTATCAACATTAAAAGAACAGGACTTTATAATTTTGTTTTTATGGTAACTGGAGTCAGTAAACTCTACTTTAAAAGTATGCTTACCATTAGGTAACGCGTTAGTTGGAATAGTAAATGGATATTCACGATTACGTCTAATACCCTCAGATGTTTTTGTAAGCGGCTGCTCATCGAGGAAAATCGCAACTTTTCCTGATTTATTGCAAGAAATTCCACAAACAACATCACCATTATAATATTCATTTTCTTGCAATCCTGACAAAGTAAGTTGAGGAATATTTGTATCAAAAAAATAGGAATATACCAGCCAGCCTAGCAATGAAAAGACAATTAAAACTACTATTACAACAAACGTTCGCAATTGAAAGGCCATGATTTTTCCCAGACATGAAAATTATTTGTACTATGTACCAATAAAACAGCTTAAAGTATACATATTTTTATAGTATGAATCAAATCAATAAAAATATTTTTGTATTTAATTATCATGCACTTAAGTCAATAACAATGCATGCTAAAAAAAACATCTCTGTTATTGACTTAAGTGATTAAAAAAAATCCTATTGACAGAGCATAATTCTTAAAATAATATGTACCACAGTTTTACTCGTTAAACCTATACAAGAAAGGCACGCTCATGAAACAATTTTCATGCATACACAAAGAACTACTCACCCTTTGCGCATTACTATCTATCAACGCATACTCAATGCAACAGGTTGCCGTAACGCGTAATGCCAACGGATACAACGTTATTCACAACGGACAATGCCACGAAGTTAAACCTTATGACACTGATTCACTATTGCGCATAATGAATCCTTCACAACTCAAAGCATTTATTGACGCAGGAGGTTCCATTAGAGTTCATCAATTAAGTAATGGTGATTATATGTTACGTAGTTATGTTACCGGAAAAGGCGGTGGAGGACTATTGGGTGCCGCTGTAGCATTAGGAGGATCACTTCTCACAGCAGCAGCCGCCGCTGGAGCAGCAGT
>CAZQNW010000002.1:11747-49878 GCA_964595035.1 uncultured Pseudomonadota bacterium | reverse complement strand
TCTATAAGTAATCATTAGTATGAACTTTTTTTAAGGTTTCAGAAGAGGTCTAATAAAAGAAATTAATGCACGCCAATCATACTTAGGAGACATAATTGAGGCATTTTCGCACTCACTTTACCGCTTAGCATCGCACAAACGCTACACAATAGATAAGCTTCTGTGTTGCAATGATCTCGCTACAGAGCAAACTGCATTATTAAAAGCACCTGCAGATGGAATAATTGAACTACACAATATTGTTATAGAAAATAACCCGCCTGATTTACCCCAAAAACCTGATGAAACTATTTTTCTTCTTCGTTTTGAATATAATAATGCGATTTTTAGAGCCATTATACATCTCAATGATGCTGATAAAAACGCGTGCATAAAAAGTAATGGCAATATCATTATCAAAAATCTACAGAAAGTCGCCATACTTAATTAATTTTTAGTAATAATTTTACAATTAAAATTGATTGACTTTTACACCAGTTATCGGTATTATTTTCATAAATTAATATTAAACTGTATAAAGACTCCCCTACTAAAAAGAAAAAATAACTTCTTTAAAATACGATACTGTGGGATTTATTATTAATGTTAAGGTTATGTATGAAAAACTTTCACTTGTTAAGTATATTCTTCATGTTACTTTCAAGCTCACTATGCGCCCAGTCTTTTAAGGACTAAAAATGAATAAAAAACATATGCGATTAAAAAATCATTACCTTATTGCATCAATTACTTTGCTGTGTTACCCATTATTATTGGATGCTGTGCACCCACGTTTACGTAAACATGTATTTGTAAAACATGTTACCCTTTCTGAATCAGTACGTAACACAATTCAATCGTATACAAGAAATATTAGAAAAACACTATATCAATTCGTTACATCATCCAAACAGACATTTCAAGAAAGAAAAAAATCCCAACTTCAGTTTTTGTCTCAATCAAAAAAAAGTATTTTGAAAGGATTAACAAAGCTTGGCAACAAGGCAATGCAAGGCATATCGTTATTAAGAAAATCTTCATTATCTTGTAAAGACATAGTTTTAAGACATCCTAAAATAAGTGTAAGCTGTCTTTGTCTTTTAGGAACTCTTATATACAGACGTAAAATAATACACACATTATCAGAAATAAGAGAAAGAATAGCAAACAAGATATACGCTGCCGGAATCACAAGGCACCATAGCTCGTTAACCCGCTTAGGGACTCGTTTAGGTGCTAATATGAGAAATCCACGCATACAACATCTCCTAACACAAGAAACAATACGCCAAAGAGGTATAACAGAATGTCCAATTTGCTCTTGCACTCCAAGCGAACAAGAATTTTATTCTTTATTGTGTAACCATATCTATTGTAAATCATGCCTCAATAAGATGCTCACGCAAGCATTACGTAACCGATCAACAGAAATCCTGTTATGCCCTGATCCATCTTGCAGACGACATTTAACAGAACAAGAAATACGCGATATAGCTTCATCAAGAGAACAACTGACAACTTATGCTAGTGTTGCCCTAATAGAATCTGCACGAAGGCAAAATGGATTCCGCCAATGTCCAACACCTGACTGTCCCTATATTTTTATCAATGACACAAATAGACAAACGACATTTAAATGTCCGTGCTGCACAAGATTATATTGCGCCAATTGCCTTCTTCCTCATCCCCAAGGAACTTCGTGCGCACAAGCACAAAGAGATCGCACGGCATCAATAAGCCCTGATCAACAAGAAGCAGAACGTGCTACTGCGGCTTGGAAAAGAGCACACACTAAACAATGCCCTCATTGTTTTAAAGATATTGAAAAAAATAAAGGATGTAATCACATGACTTGCAACCGGCAAGCCGGAGGATGCGGACATGAATTTTGCTGGATATGTTTGCGTCCATGGAGTGGAAGAACCTGTACATACTTCCAATGTTCAGGAGTTACGCATTAATTGAAAGTTCTGTCTAGACTTGCAAAAGAATAAACAAGGTGATCCAATTTTAAGAATAAATAAATCTTTTAAAAAAGGATCGATCACCTCATTCCTTGCTGTTTTTTATGTTGTCAAGCTTGCATCAGATGTAATTGCTTATTTCATAAGTCTATATCCAATCGAACGTACACAGCTTATTGTACTTTATAGGATTAGATGGAATATAGAACTTTATCATCGAATAGCTAAGCAATACCTTGGAATGATTGCCAAATGAATTTTAATTCAACTTAGGATGCCATTAGGTACATTGCAGCCTCAAAAAGGTACGTCTACTATTGTTGATTCATCTTTGTACGACGCAAGAACAACTCGTGTAAGTACGCGTACAACACCTTTTTGCGACCTTACCGTATCCGAAATAAATTCTTCAAGCTCAGTTGTATCTTGGAATCGTGCTTTCAATAATAAAGAATATTCACCAGTCAAAAAATGGCACTCAAGCACAGAATCTAACTTAGTTATTTTCTTAACAAAGTCCTTAGTATTAATAGAATTATCTACTTCAACTGATATAAAGGCACACATTGTTTTATCAATTGCAACAGCAGATATGAGTGATGCAATCTTTATAATAACACCATTTGCCTGTAACTTACGGACACGCTCGTGAACAGCAGAGGATGAAAGCTTTACAATTTTTGCAATCTCATGGCTTGTCAATTCTGCGTTATCGCGCAGTAAGTCAATAATGGTCCGATCAACTTCGTCAATTTCAAAATATTCTCTAGACATCATATCACTTTTCAGTAAAAATCCCTTGGCCGCAACTTTTCATTAAAATGTTACGTGTTGCAATTTAAAAAGTCAAAATCAAAAATAATCCCATAAAAACCAACTTCAATTATGTCACCTTCATCAGTCGATCTATTCAAATCATCACAATACAAAAATAAAAAAATATTCGAAGAAATATCAATTTTTAAAAATTTTATATTGACAAAACAGTTTTTTATTGTAAAAATTTTTCTTATATTATAGGAAAACAAGATTTTTACAATCAAGGATAAGCTATGGCATTCTATACTTTATGCCTTAAAGCAGTTCGCTTTGGTTTCATGTTAGCAGCACCAATTGGCCCTGTAGGGCTATTATGCATTCAAAATGTAGTAACCTTTGGATTTTGGGAAGGGCTTTCTACAGGACTTGGAGCTTCAATCGGTATCTCTCTCTATGGACTCATTATTGCATTAGGCTTAACAACAATAACCACATTAACACTAACCTATGCCACTACAATAAAAATCATAGGCGCAATAATCCTAATAGCCCTCGGCATAAAAGATTTGCTTTCAACACCAGATGTAACACTTAAAACAGCCGACAGCACCTCCACAATAAAAACAATTGGCACAACACTTTTATTAACCTTGACCAACCCTATGACCATCGTAACATTTATCAGCTTGTTACCAACATTGGGATACACAGCAGGATCATCGCCCATAGACTCCTTGGGTCTACTTGCAAGTATTTTTATAGGATCAATGATCTGGTGGGTCATTTTAAGTTTTACAATTAATTATGCAAAACGTTACGCACCTGATGCAATTCTTTCAAAAATCTCTACTGCTTCAGGAGTTGCTCTTATAGCATTCGCATTTTATCTTATACTGTGTTAATTTACACTTTCGACTTATCGAACACATTGAAAAAAGCGGCTCCAGCGCATCCTCTTCCAGAAATCAATCGGATGTTTAAGAAGATCAAGCAACAACCAGTCAGTGCCGTCGCGTGAAATTATTCTAAATAAAATTTTCCCACGAATTTGATGCGCATCAAGTGGCCCCCAGAATCGAGAATCCCAACTTCCAAGGCGATTATCGCCCATGACCCAATAATGATGATTATCAAGCTCGATATAGTATTCATCGGTACCATCCCAATAGCTATTACCTTTTTGATGGCGTTCACTATATCCCTTTGGCAAAGGCGTTCCCGGACCGGTTAATACTGGTTTTCCTTCAGCATCTTTGATAATGCGTTTTTCGTCCAGACGATAAAATGGCTGTGTATCAAATGGTTTATCAGGATCATATGAACGTGTCCATGCAAACTCGCTACCGGATGCTACCTGCTCAACAATCAATGGATAATATCGTGAATCAATATGCTCACGAATCATAGCCTGCACAGCCTGTCGTTCAGCTTTTTTAAGAACTTCCGCTGGATCTTCTTTGTACATACGAACCAGTGGATATTTATTAATGTATGGCTCATCTAATTTTGTACCGTTAACATAAACTACAGGTTTACCATCTTCTATTGTACCACGAATTACATCTCCAGGAACACCTATAACACGCTTTGTCCAATTTGCAGGGCCCCAAAAATATTCTTGAAATATCTTCACCAGAGGATTTTTTGAGTAGGCATAATTAGGATCATTAAAGGAGATAATATCTCCGCGTGTTGGTGATCTAAACAAAGGAGTTAATTTATCTGCAAAGAACCGTTCGCCGCACAGCATTGTTGTTTCCATTGAACCTGTGGGAACCTCGTAAAGGCCAAAGCCAAATGTCCTAATAAGAAGCACAATAGTTAACAGCGTAATTATTTCGCGTGTATTAGTCGCTGTAGCCCACGCCCAAAATTTCTTAATCATAAGTACCCTTTTATAACAACGTATACCTTATCGTCATTAAGGTTACCAGTTTTTCAGCAAAAGCTAAACTTCATCTCATTGAATAACCAAAAAATTAAAAATGGGGGTACCTTAAAAAAGCCATCTCTTCTAATGGTTGCACATAATAATAATATAGTTTTGTTTTCAATACAGTCTGGGCTGACAAAATAATATACGCAGAAAAAACAGTCAACAAGGTAATTCCAAATGATATAACAAGCGTACCCATACCTGAACTTTGCCCTACAACTCTCAGCACTATAGATAAAGGAATAAATGTTAATAAACTAATCAATGCCATCCATGCTTGAGCACCGATAATTTCTACCAAAAGACTTGTTACCATTTTGAAAGACGTTGTTAACGCACGCCAAATACCAATAGTATGTACGGCAATTATAGGAAGTACAAAAAATGTTGCCAAAGCCCAACTGGCAACCACCATTATGACAACAATTAACCCCAATGAAAATGATGCTTTACTCGAATATGTAGAAAATGCAATCACGCGCAACACAAGGCTAATACCAGTAAAGAGAATAGACCAGATAGTGATACGTCCAAGAGATATTACAGATTTACGTAAAACGACTAAAATCTTAGCTTTGTCCTTATCGTCATAGATAATAGCTAGCGTATGCCTGATAAGACAAACATGCAAAAATGTAATGGCAAAAACATACATAAATGTCAGTAGCACAAAAAATCCCTGATACAACCACTGACTAAATTCTACAAGACTATACTGTAACCCTTGCATACCTATAAAAATAGTCAATTCATCTCCGGCAAAGCCAATCATCGGGATATTATACACAAGAAGCTGTACCAACAAATATACAAATGCGGCACCACCTAAATAAATAAGTAATCCAGGATGGTCCCATAGCATGGCAAAACTATTAGATGCCATATACACACCATTGCGAAAACGTTCCGACATACCCATAACTACACTCCTTTGTTCAAGCAATCGCATAAACTACAAAGAATATAGCCCATAAGTAACACGGTTTTCAAGAATCATATACGGCTTTAAAAGCTTTATTTAAGAGTTTTTATGTAACGCCATACTATCTGGCTCCATGATTCCATACGCTCAACATACTGCTCCATACATTCTAAAGGAATCAATGTACCCTCTTTATGTTCTGAGCGTATAGAAATATGTGGTGTAGTCCCATGTAACAACAGAATAAAACCCAGATGAACCTGCCCGACACTATCGCTATCATCATTAAGGACACCAAGCGTCTCAATGGTTAATGCGCCATCATACTGAACCTCTTCGTGAAATTCGCGTCGTGCCCAATCAAACAGTGAGCCTCCTGCCATATCTTCTTTTCTAATATGACCACCAATACCTAAGGACAATTTGCTTTTCAAGCGTTGCTCGGATGCAGTTGATCTGCGCTCCATAAGAAAATAAGCATTATTGTATTCAAAGATCATATAAGGAATAATCTGCTTATATGTAGCATCCTGCTCCATAACTGATCGCCAACAATATTGTGCTTTAGATGCAACAATTTCCTGGTAGTAATCAACAGACTCAGTTAATAATCCTTGCCACAATCCACGAGCAAATAATTGATCACGGGGTACAACTAAGATAGATTCATCCGATTTGGCACCTATACTATTGCACACTGGTTGTTTTTCCATAAAAATTCTTTCATTATTGATACAGTTAATTCATGAGCTCAAAGTATAAAATTTCACCTTATTATGCAACACCATTTTGATCACATGTACATTCCGCAGGAATCTGGACTCTTTTGTATAGGTAAAGATTCCTGTGCACGCAAAGGTGCATAGCACAATTGCTCAGCTGACTCTTCATATAATTTTAATTTAACCTGACACGGTTTAACCGTAAGAAGCAGTTCAGTTCTTGGTGATAAAAAAGGAATAGACCATTGATAACGCATATTGCATGTCTCAGCAGATAGCGCATAAGGTCCTTCTTGTAACACATTATCAAATGTAAAAACAGAACTAAACCCCATATAAGGTTGAGCATGCACACACACACCATGCGTATCTGTCAATACAAAGGAAGTAAGATGATCTCCAATCGTATATGCTAATATATTTAACGGCTCATCATAATGATAATACAATGGTGAATCTGCAACAAGATAATATCCTTTAAATTCCAGTTCTTCATTTTGTCGCGTTGACCTTCTACCTAACATAAGAGCTAATCGTCCATCCTGAATACTCCGAGTTATTACCATACGCTGTATTGCGCGTATATTGCGCAGATTATCAACTACGTGAAGAACTCCGGCAATCTTCAAAAATAATTTATAAGAGGCATAAATATTGTATATTTTAAGATCAAGGCATGTATTCAATTGGGGGTTACATCGACAGGCTTTATTGCATAAAATAGGGACACTCTTATCATAAAGTTCTATATCATCAATAGAACAATTTAATTCGTTTACAATAGGAATTCGGTGCGTATTGGTACCGATTTTATATACTAGGACATTACGGAACTCACTTGAAAAAACAACTGCGTCATGGGTTGCGGCAACTGCAAGATAATTTCTACTTCTAAGTTCACCGGAACATTTTTTTGCTTCGATAGCTTCTACCATCATGCCTGTTTCAACATCCCATGCACAAGCAACCCCCGTTTTTGACACACCAATTAATAACTGACCATTGGTACTTATACTCAACGATGAAAAAATATGACGACTTTTAATAATCATTAAACATTCACCTGTAGCTATATTCCACTTTCTTAATGTTCCATCCTTGGAGCAAGTCCAAATATAATCATTATGTAAAACACACGCCGTAATAGAACTTACATGGCCTTGCAATGTAGAAATAATTTTATCTTCTTTAAAATCTATTACTACAATCGCATAACCTGAAGATACACAAAGAAGATTTTTTGAAGAATTTACAAGAAGCACGTGACCCATTCGATCAACTTTAACCTTATTCAGGCAACGGCATGTCATTATATCCCAGACCTTAACGTATGAATCTGCAGATGCTGTTGCCAAGACATTACCATCAAAAGAAAGACTAAAAATAACAGCATCATGAGCCTTGAAATATAGTATCTCTTGTAATTTTCTATCTATAATACGCACAACGCCATCCGTATGCCCTATAGCCAAATACTCGTCGTATGCTAATGATCCTATAGGAACGCGCATATCATGTGACAATGAAATTATGTTTCGAGTATTTTTAATACAATCAAAAAGACAAACATCCCCATTCCATAAACTCGCCGCGACAAAATTCCCATCTGGAGACACAGCTATATTATCTATAATTGAATAGCCCTCAGAATCCGAAGTATCCATAGCACTACCATACATGCAAAAACCAATGGCCATCATGTAAAAAATATAAATCTTTCTCATGAGATATCTTCAACCTAAAATTACAAACACTCACTTAAAGAGAACCCTACCGCAAACAAGATCATAATATGTAATATTCGACAATATAAGCAATAATATAGATATTTCCTCTTTGAAATTAATGATAAAAAATCAATATATAAAGGCTAATTATTGCATCAATATAAAATAATCGATTTAATGGTTTTTTGCAAAACTCAAAAAAAATTGTATCCTAATAATAGCTGGTATTGACACTACTATAACTATGAGCCAAATCATTTAATTTCAAGTAAGGATTCTCGATGAACAACATAACCCGTTTCTTGTTTATAAGCTATTTAGCAAACTGCATCTTATTTGTTTCAGCAGCAACGGTTCTTGAAAAACAATTGGAACTTGGTAAAGATCCAAAGACTAAAAAGACTCTTTTTGCAAAAGGATACGCTTTTGTGGAAGGAACAACTGCCACAGCTGATACACGGTGGATATGTGTTTACCCTTCCGAAAAAGAAATATTCTTCCTTTCGCTAAAAAATGGCGAACAAGAAACATTTCCAATATCGGACTTAATAATAACTCAACAAACATTTGATATAATTCTAGACCCAACCACAGGAGAACAAGCTACCGAACAAGCCATAAAGTCAGGCACCCCAATGATCACTATTCACATGACTTTAGATTCTCGCATTCAAATTTTTAGAGACCTTATCATCTTGATGGCAAAAAATGATACTAAAGCACTGTCTGCATTGATCAATAAGCATTCTCTTACTACTATCAATGAAATAATTGAAAGAGCTGTTGACTGTCAAGGCGAATGTTTACCATTTTTCGATGATATAGAAACCATGGAAAAGGTACTTCAAAAAGGAATAACCTTGAACAAGCCTTTATCTTTTACAGGAAAAGTTATCTTTTTGCCGATTGCTGAACTTACGCAAGAACTTTTACATATAGCACAAGAGCAGGAACAACAAACAGCGTAAGCGTTTTCTTTGCATAACTATACCGGATTAATTACACTAATCATCAGAATCTTAATATTTTGATTTTGTTAATCGTGGAGATTTACGGCTGTGAAATACGATTTCAATGCTATAGAACAGAAATGGCAACAGTATAGAGATGCACATCCATTACATACAACAACAGTCGACAATGGCAAAAAATACTACTGCCTCGATATGTTTCCTTATCCATCGGGCGCAGGGCTACATATGGGACACTGGAAAGGATATGTTCTTTCTGATGTGTATGCACGTATCAAATGGCTTCAAGGTTATCAACTTTTACACCCAATGGGCTTTGATGCCTTTGGATTGCCGGCCGAAAACTACGCCATCAAACAAGGCGTTCATCCTAAAATAAGTACCGCACAGAATATCGCCAACTTCAAAAGACAACTCAAACAAACGGCTTGTCTTTATAATTGGGATAACGAAATCGATACAACAGATCCCCAATATTATAGATGGACTCAATGGATTTTTATTCAAATGTTTAAAGCCGGCTTGGCCTATCAAACTGATTTTCCCATTAATTGGTGTCCATCATGTATGACAGGACTTGCAAATGAAGAAGTTGTTCATGAAAAATGTGAACGCTGTGGAACCAAGGTTACAAAAAAGAACGTCCGCCAATGGATGTTAAAAATAACAAAATATGCCGATAAACTTTTAGAAGGGCTCGATCGATTAGATTGGCCTGAAAAAGTTAAAACTATGCAACGAAATTGGATCGGCAAAAGTGAAGGCGCTCAAATTATTTTTAAAGCGCAGGCACCAGGGGGCATAATACTCGATATACCTATTTTTACAACACGCCCGGAGACCATATTTGGTGTTAGCTTTATTGTTATGGCGCCAACTCATGAATTTGTTGACCGGCTTGTTACTGACATACAACGGAAAGATGTTGAAAATTATCGCAACCTCGTAAAAAGCACATTGGCATTTGGAAAAGATCTTGGAAATGGCAAGGAAAAAACTGGCGTATTTACCGGTGCGTATGCCACAAACCCTGCCACTGGCAAACTAGTCCCTATATATCTTTCCGATTATGTACTTGCAGATTATGGTACGGGTATCATCATGGCAGTACCAGGACATGATGAACGTGATTTTGAGTTTGCCAAGCAATTTAATCTTCCCCGTCCTCAAGTCATTGCCTCACCTGAAGTTAAAACCGATGCGAACAATGATATCATCGCTGCTTATACAGGCAACGGTCCTTTGACAAACTCCGGACCTTTCAATGGACTTGAAGCACGCACAGAAGGAGCACAAAAAATACTTGATTATCTAGTATCAAAAGGTGTTGCAGTTCGCATGATTAACTATAAAATGCGTGACTGGGTATTTTCACGACAGCGCTATTGGGGTGAACCAATACCGGTTGTTCATTGCCCAAAGTGTGGCGTAGTTGCTGTGCCTGAAGATCAACTTCCTGTATTACTACCTGAAGTTGCAAATTACAAACCAACCGGAACGGGAGAGTCACCTTTAGCAGCAATATCCGATTGGGTCAATACTACATGTCCAAACTGCGGCATACCTGCAAAACGTGAAACAAACACCATGCCCCAGTGGGCCGGTTCGAGTTGGTACTTCCTTCGTTATCCAAATCCTCATCTGCAAGATAAACCTTGGGATCTGAAGGACATGAATTACTGGCTTCCAGTTGATTTGTATGTTGGCGGCATCGAACATGCAATTCTGCATCTATTGTATGCGCGCTTTTACGTTAAATTTCTTTATGACCAGGGTTACTTGCCATTTGATGAACCGTTCACACGTCTATTTAATCAGGGCATGATCTTAAGATACTCAGAAAAAACCGGGCTCGTTGAAAAAATGTCAAAATCTGTTGGTAATATTGTAAACCCGGATGATATTGTACAAGCCTACGGAACTGACGCATTACGTCTGTATATTTTGTTCATGGGTCCACCTGAACTTGACTGCGAATGGCAAGACGCAGGACTCGAAGGAACCAAACGTTTCTTACAAAAGCTGTGGGATCTTTTAACACATGAACATACAATACTACCCACATATGAAGAAGAAGATTCTCAGACAACCAAACGAGTTAATCGCTTCTTGCGTGACTTTAGTAATCGCTTAGAATACTTCAAACCAAACACAGCAATCTCCGCATTTATGGAATTTACTAATGATGCAACCGCACAATCAATGCGATTCAGTAAAGATTCGGTAGAAAAGATTCTTGTTTATCTGTCTATCATGGCTCCTAATATGGCAAGCGAACTACTTGAATTATTGGTTGATAAAAAACTTGAAGATTGTACGTGGCCATCATACGATCCGGTAATTCTTGAAGATGACAATACAACAATAGTTGTCCAAATTAACGGAAAATTACGAGCTAATATACAAGTTAAAAAAGATACATCAAAAGAATCGGTTCAAGAAATCGCTGAAGAGGCTATAGAAAAATGGCTTGAGAATAAAAAAGTAATAAAAGTTGTCTTTGTTCCTAATAAATTGATAAACTTTGTAGTACATTAAAAGATCTTTAGGTAGGCAGCATGCTCAACGCAAAGGAGATTTATGTTTAAAAAGACGGCATTAGTTATTGGTATGTTAGTAACTTCATCTTGTGCATGGGCACAAATGCTCATTCACGTTGATTTGACATCCGATGGCAATTCTCAACGTCAATCAGTGGTCGTTGAAGATAATCAAGTTGGAACATGTCAATTCGATGATCTTCTTTTTGAAATTACTGCCAACAAACAAGACCTTGATGTCAATATGACAGTTAAGATCTTCAGAATTGCAGGTAATGAAAAAATCGAGATTGCAAATCCAGAATTTTCAACCAAATTAGAAACTCCAGCATGCTTGGCACTTGAAAAAGACAACAAGCCGATGGAGCTTACTATTGTTGCTGTAGACATTGTTTAATTAAAAGAAATAGAGTATTTAAAAGCAACATGTCATGCCACCTAAAGAATTCAGGAGAGGATAGACCTCGGGAACATTCCCGGGGTTTTATTGTATAAGATTCCAACAGCAAGTCTGCGAAACCCAACTAAAAACTTCTCAGTAGCAATAACATAGTAAGGCAATAAAAATTGAGACAAAAAAAGAATAAGGTCTTATTTAATATGCTTTTAAAAATTTTTATTTCATGACATTTCAATAAGAGAGCAGTATACTTTCTTTGTTTCTGAAATCACATAACATATAGCGAATAAGGGTATCAGACATGATATACAATCATATTCTTGATGCAATAGGCAATACACCAATCGTAAAAGTTCCTTTTGACTGTCCAGGCTCAATATACGCAAAACTAGAATATCTTAATATAGGCGGTAGCGTAAAAGATCGTTCAGCCCTATTCATGATTGAACAAGCAGAAAAAACAGGAAAATTAAAACCCGGCGGAACAATTATAGATGCATCATCAGGTAACCAAGGCATTGCAACTGCAATGATAGGAGCTATAAAAGGCTACAAAGTAATTATTACGGTACCGGAAAAAACAAGTAAAGAAAAATGCGACACCATTAGAGCATATGGCGCTGAAATTGTTGTATGTCCTACTAAAGCAAACTTACAAGATCCGGACAGTTACCATAGCAAAGCTAAAGCAATTCACGCGGCTACACCAAATTCATTTATGCCTAACCAATATTTCAATACTGACAATGCTATGGCACATTACAAATCTACAGGTCCTGAAATTTGGAAACAAACCGAAGGAAGAATTACACACTTTTTTGCGGGTGCAGGAACATGTGGAACCGTCAGTGGCGCAGGTCGTTATCTAAAGGAACAAAATCCGGCAATTAAAGTTTTTGCAATTGATTCAGCAACATCATTCCGATCAACTAAAGGCAATCCTAGCCCATATAAATATGAAGGTATCGGTGTTGATTTTACATCACCTGTGCTCGATGAATCTGTTGTTGATGAATTTTTAACTGTGAGTGACGCTGATGGTTTAGGATACTTAAAGGTACTCGCTTCAAAATATGGATTCCTTGCCGGACTTGCAAGTGGCGCTGTTGCATGGGCAACACAACAATATGCAAAAAAATACATGAAGGAAGGCGACCTCGGTGTTATGATTTTCGGTGATTCCGGCCGTGCATACCTAACTAAAGGTTATTATAACACGGATTCAGAATATTATTGCAACCAGCAAGTACACACAACACCTAAAATCAAGCAATTATAATTGATTTAGAGTATGTCAACATCAACATTTATACTGAATAAACTTGTGCGAGATAAGATTGCTACTATAATGAAAGAATCTGGTATCAAAGTTAACACAACACTTCTTCATGGCTTAGACCTTCAACAAGCATTACAATATAAGCTTGTTGAAGAGGCTCAAGAGGTAGTATCCGCTCAATCACCTGATAATATCAAGCAAGAGATTGCTGACGTCTTAGAAGTAGTTGATGCTTTGATGAAACATTTAGATTTAGATCACTCCGAGATAGAAAAAATACGCCAGGCAAAAAATGAAGCTCGCGGCAGTTTTACGCATGGTACATATATTACAACTGTTGAAGTAGATGATCGGCACATAGACTTCACGAGCTACAAAATAAAATACCCGTCAAAATAACAAAAAATAAAAATGGTTTAACACAAACAGATCAATGATCGCGTTAAACCATTTTTTAAACTTCACTACCGCTTTGTATTGCATGGAAAGTTAAAATAGCCATACACAGCATGATGATCGGAAAGCACATATACATCAAGATTAAGGTCATCGAACCTATATGGCTTAGATGTTGGAATACGCACTTCAGATGTAGCTTTAAGAGGTTGAGCATGCGCTGAGCTATATAAAATATAATCCAAATTTTTAGGATATTCAGCATGTTTCAGATCTTTGGGATCTTGAGCCATTAATTGAAGAATATTCAGCATATTTTTATTATAATCAGCGGAATAACGCTCACCTTTGCCCGACCAAGGATCTTTTGCCTGTAAATACTGCAACATAGTATCATACTCACGCTGGGTATCGTATCGATCAACGTTCATGTCCCCTGCTATAATAACCGGTTCAGATGATGGAATATTCTGCATTTTGATAAACTTAGCTATCGTCTCAAGCTGTTCCTTGCGAATTGATCTATCAAAGGCCTCCGGATGAGTACCCAATATATTATATATAAATCCATTCTTATTAATTCTTGCATACACACAACCTTTACGCGCATGTTTATCTTCAGGTGATCCACGCTTAAAGACAATCTCTCGAGCTATTTCTATAGGCCATTTACTTACAATAATAACGCCGCCGTTTTGAAAACCACCGGCTAGTCCGCCGCCTCGACCTGTACCACCAATAGTATAATTATCATCAGATCCGAACCTACTATCATTAAAATGTACAACAAACGGTTGATCTATAGATTCCTCCATACCCTTACCTGGCAAAGCAAGTCCTTGCCCAAGAATACATGTCGAATATTTATATCCTTTGTCTTTAAGTCCTTCTAAAACAACTTTACGGGCATCATCATCAAAAACTTCACAAAGCATCAAAACATCATATGAGCTACCTATTGCTTCTGCAACTCTTTTGGCACGCTCCATAACTTTGGGTTTGCTATAAAACGTTATACCAAGCGGCTCTACAGTCAGAAGATACAAATTCCATGACAATAGATTAAGTTGGCAAGGCTCCTGTGCCGTATCAGGTGTGGTATATAATACATTTTTGTCGGGTTCCGGTTTAAAGCTAATTACATATTCAATATCATTGTAGCTTCCAGCTTCGTACATGCGATATCTAATCATCAATGTCTGAGGGACTCCTGCTGCGTCCTTACAAGTAACAAAAATTGGATCTTGCCAACGACCTGTTTTAGAAGTTGTCCAATCACCAACACTACCTTTCGAATCAAACCCAACATATAACGTACTACCTACCGCCTTACCTTGTAATTGCTGTTTTAACGTCAAAACTTCAGATGGCAATTGAGCAGTTGTTAAATGTAACATGAATTGGTAGAATTTATTTTTCTTTATCCCTACATTGCGACTGAAAGAAGCTATTTTTGTTTTAGCCTGCCAAGCATTAATACGAGTTACATGTTGAGCATAATCTTTTCCAATTCGCAACGTTGCAGCTCCAGTTTGCCGCATACTAATATCAAATATATAGGGTGTAGAATTGATAAGATATACATTCGTTTCCGCAAGAATCACAGAACTTAGACCAAGCAAAATAAACACTGGAAAAATGGTAAGACAAAACACGTTCATGGGTACTCCTTTTTTATATGCCCACTACACCAATTATACTCTTACCACTCTCTTTAAGAAAAGAATACAAAAAGTACCCTAGATAACCAATAAAATATCCGGCCTCGTACAAAGAGCCGGATATTTTATTTTGGAGCTATTTAAAGCAGACAGCTCTCTAGCGAGCTGCCACAATTTTTATGCTAAACAGGTATTAGCTAAATAGCAAATATATTTTGTCGCTGCAGAATTATCCTGCAACCTTCCATTACAAGAATCCATATACAAGATCTGAGGCATACGTCCTTCTTGCTTTATGATGGTAACAAGCACCCAATGACCGCCCGTATTGCAAATAATATGTGCTGTCATTCTTCCATGCATTAACAGTGACGCGGCTAAATCATTAATGCTAGATTGATTCCCATCAGTCGAATATACAACATAAGGATATTCTGCATCCGTTTGTTCTTTAGGCATTCTCGCCATAATATGCGCATTAAACAGCTTGTTTCTGCGAGCTAAATTCGCAACTTCAGACCATTCCAATGCACGATTCACCAAAATACGGTCATACTGAGCAGCCTGAGCTCTAATGATGGAAGAATTCAATGGTTGACCTGACATGATGACATCTTGAACAGCCAATGCATTAGCAACTGCACGAGACCCACATTGATTTGGGCCCTGTTGAGTAACAACTATATGATGAATTGAAACACCTTTAAGACTGCTCAAAGACGTAGGCAGAGGCAACTCACTGCGAACCTGCTCTACAGGAGCCGCAGCAGCAGCAACTCTTTGCAAAGTAGGCAACTCACGGCGAACCTGCATTACAGGAGCCGCAGCAGCAGCAACTCTTTGCGAAGTATGCCCCCCATGTGAAGCAGCAACATGCATCGGTCGCGTCCTCCTTGGGTTATATGGCTTACCACTTGATATTGGCTGCCTACGACCCATACCCTGCAAACTTATACCGAGAACACATAACGATAATGAAAAAAATAGTGAATATTTCATGTTTATAACCTACATTGCACTTAATCTTATATTTTGATTTCTATTATAGAATATTTATATTTTTTGTCAATACAATAAGTAAAAATATTTGAATTAAGAAAATATCATAAGGCATACTAATATGTAGTCGGTGCTATTTAAGGTACAAAAATACTCTTTTGCCCGCTTGCGGAATAACAAGCTTAGCTTCATCTAATTGATTTTCGCACCAACCATACACGAGTCTATCAATAGCCAAATGTGCTGGTTCATTACCAAAGCGAAACGTTCCCCAATGAATAGGAATAAATTGCTTAGCCCCTAATGCAACAAAGGCCTGTATAGCCTCCTGTGCATCTATATGGGCATGTTTCATAGATTCACGTGGCTCACAAGGACTTATAGGAAGAATAGCAAGATCAATTGATGGGTACTCTTGGGCAATAGTCTTAAAGTGGTCTCCAAAAGCAGTATCGCCACCAAAGTATACTCTTTTGCCGGCAACCTCGATCATCCAACTACCCCAAAGAGATTTATTTCTGTCCCTCAACCGACGTTGGGTCCAATGAATCGCGGGCAAAAACGTACAGGTTGCTTTATCTGCTACGGTATGGCCTTCCCACCACAAAAACTCAAAGACATTCCGGATCCCACGCTTTAAAAACCAGGCTTTATCGCCCTGCGGCACCAGAAACTGAATTGACGGATTTTTTTTAGCTAAATAAGCAATCGCAGAAGCTTCCATATGGTCATAATGATTATGAGAAATAAGAACCGCATCGATAGGAGGTAATTGTTCAAGCTTAATACCCGGTTTAATTATGCGAGGAAACAGGACCGAAGCGGCGCCAAAGATTGGATCTGTTAAAATATTGAGGCCATCAACCTGGATAAGCACCGTAGAATGACCAATCCATGTTATCGCAAGATCTTGACTTCGTTCAACAGGATTTTCAGGTATCAGCCAATCTATTTGTTCATGTACTCGAAAACGCTTAATAGTTGACTTAATAAGTGATAATGCAGTTGCCCAAAAAAATCCTTCCTTGACCTCGTGGACACTACATTCAAAACGACCATCTTTTTTGGCTGGAACATATTTATTATTTTTATTATCCATAATTCTAATCAAAATACCCCTACCCAGACAGAACGTCACGGATAGGGGAAATGGAGGTTATCATTATTAAGACTGATCAAATTATAACGCAAGGTTTTCTCAAAAGCAACTTTTTTTGCTTATTAACCCGCACAATACAACAACTTTCTATACTCTCCTATTATGTAGCCTTATCAAGCCTTTCAGCGTGCAATTTTCTAAGTACCTTTTTATCGACTTTTCCGGTAGCCGTTGTCACTAATGGTTGAGTACTGCAGATGAATTGTTTAGGAACTTTATAAGCAGCTAAATGTTGGGCGCACAATTTTCTCAATTCCATCTCAATGTGAGGGTTCATCTGGCGAACCGTTACATATGCAACCGGAAATTGACCAACATCAGGATCATCTTGCCCTATAACACCAACAGCCGTTACATTTGGCGATAACATAATAACATTTTCTATTTCTTGGGGATAGATATTTATACCCTTACTTACAATAAGGTCTTTAACTCTACCGGTAATGACTATTTTGCCGTTATCATCAATATACCCAAGATCACCTGTCGCAAACCATTCATCCTTAAAAACTGTCTTATTCACATCAGGAGCATTGTAATAACCAAGCATGATATTATCACCTTTAATCCAAATTTGCCCGATATGCTTTTCCGGTAACGTATTCCAATTATCGTCCTTGATAGCACAATGGACTCCGACAAGAGGTTTGCCTGTACAATTTGTCGGTTCGGCTACATCTTCCATATCAACCGAAATAATCGGCGAAGCTTCAGTTGTTCCATACCCACTGCAAATTTTCCTTCTATAAATAAGAGAAAATGCTGATCTTATCCTATCAGGTAATGCATCACCTCCCGAAAAAAAATAATTAATAGAGTCAAGCGGAGCCGTTCTCAATAAACACAGTACAGCAAATAAAGCCGGTACTCCCACAAAAATTGTCGGCTTATGCTCCAATCCGGTTAACAACATTCTACGATCAATCTTGGGAACAATAATTACCGTACACCCCATAACTATACTTGACCAAATGCATACATTTTGAGCAAGGCTATGAAATAAGGGTAAAACGGCCAAAACACGTTGTTGCCTAATAAGACCAAACCGCGAAATCACTTGAACTACGTTAGTAAGAATATTACGTGAACTTAACATTACACCTTTAGGAAAACCTGTTGTCCCAGAGGTATACAATAGTGCAGCCATATCATCAAATGGCAGACAAGTAACTTCAAACGATGGAATATCATCAGGAACCGGATTTTCAAGTTTAAGGTCACGCTCATCAATCATAGGAGGCAATTGAGACACACACTCACGTATTTTTTCTATCCTTGCTGACGAACAAATAAAGAATGTAGGCTGCGCATCTTCTATAATATGAGCCAATTCTTTTTCATGAAGAAAAATATTAAGAGGCACAACTACGGCTCCTATTTGTGTAATACCGAAATACGCAACATAAAACGCAAAGGAATTTTCCATAAGCATAAGAACACGGTCACGAGGCTTTACACCCCTCTCTTTCAATAACATACTCACAAAACAAGCGCGATAATAGAGTTCGCGATAGCTCATCGATGTATCATGACATACAAGAGCCGTATCCTGAGAAAATAGGCGTGCAGCTCTTTGCAAAATAAGCCCCAAAAAATGTATCTTATCTTGATTGATCAAAGCATCATAAAGTTCCTGGTAAATCTGCTTCTCCGGCATATCAACACTACTTTGCAATTTTTCATAAATATTCATTACACATCCTTCTTTTTTAAAAGTATAATCACTCTTGAATTGTTATAGCACCTACAGGACACGACTGCGCAGCTTTTTCAATTTTGTCAGCATTACGGTCATAATCATACACGTCTTTAACCGTTGATATATTTTTTACTACAAATACGTCCGGTGCAACCGATTCGCATAAACCACAACCTATACATCCGGGATTGATAATTACTTTTTTCTTTTCACACATGCTCGTATCCCTATATATACTAAAATACTATGAGCCGATTACATACTAAAGTAATCAATAGCAATTAAAATATACAAAACATAATAAAATAACCTACATATAAACTAACAAGACTTTGAATTGTTAATATAGTATATTATAGAGAGTTAATTTTATCAGCAAAATTGCTATGTTAAGGTTTGTTATGAAACACCTACAGCGAGGTATACTTGTTGCCATCGAAGGCATTGACGGTTCCGGTAAAAGCACGTTGGCGCACCATCTTGCTAACGCTCTTAAAGAGCAGTTATGGCCTGTGATCTTAACACGCGAACCAGGCGACAGTATACTTGGTTCACATATACGTACTATACTGCATGACCCGACCATTTCAAAAACCGCAAAAGCCGAGTATTTGCTTTTTGCGGCAGACAGAGCTCAGCATTTTGAAAGTGTTGTTTTACCGTCATTGGCAAAAAAACAGATCGTTATATCAGATCGTATGGCAGATTCTTCGGTGGTATATCAAGGATACGCCCGTGGTCTTGATACTTCGTTTATTCAACACGTAAACGCTTGGGCAATGGAAGGTCGCGAACCTGATATTGTTGTGTACGTACGTGTTACCGCAGAAACAGCTTTAGAACGCAGAATTGCACGCAATATTCCCTTTACATCTTTTGAACAAGAATCAAAAAATTTCTTTCAAAAAATAGTAGAGGGGTTTGATAAACTCATGCATAAAAGAAAGAATGCATATATATTGGATGGAACAAAAACACCCGAAGAACTAACACATCTTGCTATGGAGATTATCCTTACATGGATACACAACACCACAAACACCTAATAACGGGAACTACCGAATCAACGAGTCCAACTCAATTATGGGTAGGCCCCATTACAGAACTCACTAATCATGTACATACCTACATGCAAAAGCGTTGGTGCCATAAAGGCGGTTGTGCCACATGTACTACATGTAAGCTCATTGCACAGCACCAGTACCACAGCGCATTATGGGTAGCACCACAAGGCAATTATACACGCGAAGATCTTGAAATCGTATTTGATACGCTCAAGCTTTCTCTTGACGAAGGCCAAGAGTTTTTTATTGTTATCCAGCGTGCAGACTATTTAACAGCATCATGTTATAACAGCCTGCTTAAGTCGATTGAAGAACCTCCTCGTGGTTATAACTTTTTGTTACTCGCGGAAAAAATAGGAGCTGTAGCTCCTACAATTCGTTCTCGTTGCACAATTTCTCAATTTTACTCATCACAAAATGAGCTAGGTAATCATCCCCTTATTAAGTTTTTTATAAAACCCGAATATGAAAATCCAACAGATTTTTTGCAAGCATTAGATAGTACCAACCCTGATGAGCTCGAAACAGTTGAGCTTATTGATAAACTCGCACAATATTGGACGTTACGTTATAAAGAAGCTCTCAAAGAAAATAATGCACACAACTGTTCTTCTGCACAGCACATTATAGAAATTATGTACAATGCACTTGAGAATCCTCCAATGAGCGGTAGCAGCAAATTATTCTGGAAAAACCTTTTTCTCCAAATTAAGATTTAAAGATATAGCGCTCAATAGGCATATGAATCGGACCGAAACTATTTCGTTTTGATTGCATTAACACAAAGCTTTCGATATCGAACGACAATGGTTCAACACGCGTATTCTCGATCCAATCCATACATGCTTGGTAATCAATTATCTCTTTAACACGCGCAAGCGTTATGTGCGGATTAAAATTACGCTCTTCTGGCACACACAATTCTTGAAGAGCATGATCAATGGCATCTACTAATTCTTGCAGATCAGGACATTCAAGAGCAACATACACTACTTTGGGGAAACGAAAGTTTCCAAAAAACATAAGATTCGTTATGCGTGCGTGCATACGTATACCTTCTACTGAACGCAGTGCTTGTTGTATAAGAGGAATTTCATTTTGTTCTACATCACCAATAAATTTTAACGTCAGATGCATGGCATCAGGCTTAGGATAGGTTCCAATTAAAACGCGCTTGCCCATTAAGTTTTTTTGCAAGCGCATTATTTCTTCTTTTATATAAGACGGTAACTCAACCGCAATAAAAAGCCGTATCATATCTTCTGACACATCTTTAAAAATATTCATTATTTTATTGCCTTATATACCCATTATTGCTATAACAAGCTCAAACATTTAAACCTTACTACACGCGTAAAAACAGTTCAAGCCATAAAGGAGGACGAATGAACGCATACACAAAGGCATTAGGATTTTTAAGCCTACCGTATTTATTAAGCCCCATACTTTGCAGTCAACAATCCCTCGCACACCTATTAACTCAAATAGAAAGAGGACGCTGTTCTCACGTAGCTCATGTACAAGATATTGCGCTACATGCCATAGACAACCCTCATATATCATTGCAAGAACTAAATAACGCACTCGACATTTTATTATGTACATCTAAAAACCACGACATACGCTTTCCTGTTCTTAGATCTCAAATAGGTACAATTGACCGTGCGATTCATTATTTTCTTGCAACTCCCGGCTTTCACTTATTACTTAGAGCATTTATTCGTGACATTTGTAATACTACCCCGCGTCTCAGATTGTGGCACGAAATTAAAACCGCGTTGGATATAGAAGAATCAAATACCAGTGAAAAAGTTACTGCCTTTGGCATACCCCACAATTACCAAGGACCTACATTAATACATCTTCATCACATTATTACCAATCAACGATGGTTGGAATGTAAAACAATAGAATGGAACTCGTTAAATATTGAACATTGCAAAAAAGCACGTAACCTTTGTAGGCAATTACTAAGACAACAACAGCTTGTAGAGCGATACAATATGTCACAGAACACACACCTATCCTACGAATTATTGTGTACCGAACAAGTATCCCCTCAATGGCAGTCTTGGTTATCTGAGCATAGAATTGCCTATCACGTAACACAAAGTCTTTTGTAACAGTCTAAATCAACCACCTTTTATCACTGCCAAGGGCTTGCAGCGGGCAACCTTATATGCTAAATCTGCTCCATGTACCACGTTAACGACATTATCCACATCCTTATAGGCCAAAGGAGCCTCTTCTGCTAGTCCCGCATTGGAATCACAACGAATAGTTATTCCTTGTGTTTCTAACCAATCACGCAGTTCAGATCCACGAACTTTTTCTTTTGCTTTTGCGCGAGACAATCTGCGACCGGCACCGTGGCATGAAGTGCCAAATGCCTTTTCCATACCTTTAGAAGCACCAACCATTACATATGACGAGGTTCCCATCGTTCCGGGAATCAATACAGGTTGCCCTACAGCATGATATTTTGCAGGAAGCTCTTTTCTTCCTGGTCCAAAAGCACGTGTTGCTCCTTTGCGATGAACCAAAAGTTCCACCGGTACACCATCAACAATATGCGTTTCTAACTTACCTATGTTATGTGATACATCATATAACGTATTAATCACAACATTGCCGCCAATAACGGTTTTAAAGGCTTCGCGTACATAATGCGCTATAACATGACGATTTGCCCATGCAAAATTAGCCGCAGCCGCCATAGCCGCAAAATATTCTTGCCCTACCGGACTTGCAAATGGCGCACAAGCAAGCTCTCTGTCAGGTAACTGAATACCCAAGCCGCTCATTTTATTCATCATAAGCCTGACGTAATCAGTACATGTCTGATGGCCAATCCCTCGAGATCCGCAGTGGATCATAACAACAATACGATCAAGCTCAAGACCAAATGTCTGTGCGACCTTTTCATCAAAGATCTCTGAAACACTTTGCACTTCCAAAAAATGGTTACCTGAGCCAAGAGTTCCCAACTGATCCAGTCCTCGCTTTTTTGCTCTATCCGATATTAATGATGGATCAGCACTATGCAGACATCCGCGTTCCTCACAGTATTCAAGATCAGACTCATTTCCATACCCCATTGCAACGGCATGCGCAGCACCACGCTTCAAGATTTTATCAAGTTCACCCATAGAAAGGTCAATTTTACCTCCACGGCCAACCCCTGATGGCACCTGATGATAAAGCGCTGTTGCTAAATTTTCAATATAAGGCTTAATTTCAGAGGCATATACAGAGGTTACAAGAAGGCGTACGCCACAATTTATATCATAGCCTATACCTCCGGGCGAAATAACACCACCCTCATGAACTGCCGTTGCGGCAAGGCCTCCTATAGGGAACCCATATCCTTGATGTATATCAGGCATTGCAAATGCGTATTTTTTAATACCGGGCAACGTCGTAACATTAACAAGCTGCTCCAACGACTTATCATCAAGAACGGCATCAAGCATCTCTTCACTCAAAAAAACTCGGGCACTGACACGCATGTCTTCTCGAAAAGACCTAGGAATTTCATATAAAAAATCCTCAACTTTTATCAAATCATTACGCGTTATCGTTTTTTTCTCCATAGTATCTATCCTTATATATCAAATACAACGTCCGCTTGCCATATACCATCCTTATATTCAACCTTGAGGTCATTATAGGTAACAGCTTTAATTTCCACAACTTCAAATCCTGTAATTGGAATACCTTTGATCGTTGCTTTTACATACTCATGCGTTAGTTCATGTATATCAAGATCAAAATAGGCTTCATTATGAACATCAGATAAGTATAAAGCCTCAGACAAAAAATCTACCAACAAAAGTTCTTGATTAGCTGAACGTACCTCAATGTCATGTTGTCTCGTTAGCTCTTTGCATATAATCCTGCCTTGTTTTTCAAGACAATATTCAGACTGAGGACTAATACTCTGGAACATACCCTGCAAAGCGTGTTTAAAAAGCTCTTCGCGCGTAGCACCGTACACATGAAGTTTTATATCTGCAGTATGAGGTAGTATTTCGAAATCTTTCATACATCTCCTTATGTTAATTTCAACACTAGCTTTAATATTGTATATTTAACATATTTTGTCATATTTTTATATAATATTTGACTTTTTCCAGAAAAATTTATATTATTACTTAGATGCCTAAGATAGGCGCTAAAAAAAGGATCCTCTTTAGCAACAATGCAACGTCCATCCTGGGTTTAAATCAGCAACTACCCTGATTGTTTTGGTAGTTCCCCCAAGCTTTTAACATTAATAACCCTTTTAAAAGAAAGGAAACAGAGGTTTTACATGAATTATAAAGCAATTATTTTTGATCTTGACGGTACTATCATTGATACCGAAACCATTTGGAATCAAGCTAGTCGTCAATTACTTGAAAAACGAGGTATTACACTCGATGCAAAAACAGATAAAGAACTGTTTGATGCTATTCAAGGGCTCGCTTTACATAAAAGCTGTCTTTTGATAAAACAAACGGCTCAATTACCTGAACCATTAGACGATCTTATCAAGGAAGAAAGCGCAATCGCACATGACTTATATAAACAACATGTACGCTTTATTCCTGGATTTGTTCAATTTCACAAAAAACTTGCGCACTTTAAATTGAAATCCGGGATCGCTACAAACGCATCGGCTGAAACCACCGAACTTACAGATCGCATTATGAATCTGCGTCAGTTTTTTGGCGAACACATTTACAATGTTTCACATGTAAATTTTGCTAATAAACCTGATCCTGCACTCTATTTACATGCAGCTAAACAGCTTTGCATTGATCCATCAGATTGCATTGCAATCGAAGATAGCCGCCATGGAGTAACAGCAGCAAAAAATGCCGGCATGTATTGCATCGGTATTAATACCGCAAAAAATAGTGCGGCACTATCAAGCGCCGACATCATTGTTGATTCTTATCAACAAATCAATCTCAGTGAGCTTATTTTGAAGAGATAAGCTCACTGACCTATAACGGGCATAGCCCCAAATCTCATATACTTTCCGCTTCTTAATCAACTTAATACTTGTAAAATGAACACTCTTTATGGCATGGTCAAACAAGAAAGACCTTACACAAAGGGGAGACATTTATGCATTTCTTATCTCGCATTTCTCTGACAGCAAAAACTTTTTTTAATACAATGCATAGTAATTTTCAACTCATACGTGGCGTCTGGAAGATAAGCAAAATTAAAGGGCCAATCGTTTCAATTTTTGGTGGAGCACAGTTACCTATAGACGATATATACACACAACAAGCTCATCTTTTAGCTCAAAAAATAGTAGCCTTACATATAAACATCATGACGGGCGGCGGCACGGGAATTATGCAAGCAGCAAACTGTGGCGCACTTAAAAATCAACAAACAATGAGTATAGGTATCGGCATAAAGGAATTTGAAGACAAAAATCCCTGCATGAAGCAGTACATAGAAATTAATCAATTATATATACGCAAATGGCTACTCACACATTATTCTATGGCTTACGTAATATTTCCCGGCGGCTATGGAACACTCGATGAATTCTCGGAACTGCTAACGCTCATGAAAATAAAAAAATTACAACTGGCTCCCATTGTACTTATCGGCAAAGAATACTGGCAAGGACTTATTGATTGGTTATACACAGAAGGGCTTTCCCATGGAGTTGTCACAAAGGAACAATTAGATTTATTTACCATTACAGATGATCTTAATAAAGCATTATGCCTTATTGAATATACTTGTAAACAGAAGACCCAATATAACAAATCAAAGGACAGCCTATGAAAAAAATATCATTCTTAAAAGAACTTGCATATTTAGCAGTACGCATTACAAAAATAAACATAGATTATATCCGCGGGCTCTGGGCAATAAGCAGAATAGAGCAACCTATAATTACCGTTCTTGGCGGCGTACAGGTCAAAACTGAAGATACATTCAGTAAACAAGCCTTTGAACTTTCAGAAGCACTCGCAATACAAGGTTATTCAATCATAACAGGCGGAGGCGCCGGCATTATGGTAGCAGCAAACTGCGGAGCCGCACAAGCCTGTAAAAATAAAAAATCTAAATTATGCCAAACACTTGGCATTGGACTTACAGCAACAAACCATGGTTTTCATAATCCATGCGCCCCCGTTTACAAGGCACGTTATTTTTTTGTACGCAAATGGTTTCTCTTTCACTATTCTATTGGTTATATATTTTTCCCGGGTGGCGTCGGCACGGTCGACGAACTATTCGAATTACTAAACCTCATCATTTTTAAGATGAGCAACCCACAATTTGTAATCCTTGTGGATAAACATTACTGGCAACCACTTATTAAGTGGTACGTCGACACCGCCATGAAAGAAGGCTTGATAAACCTTCCTCCGCATGAAGCGTTTATTATAGTCAACAGCACCGCGGAAGCTCTTGAGGCAATCAAGGCAAGTCGCGCTATTTTTAATCAAAAAAAATAATAACAAAGGCATAAGCTTAAAATATCCAGTTACGCAATATATTCAAAGATAAGACTTAATTTCCTTTATATTTTAGAAAATAATTTTATTTATTTTGGTCAAATATTGACACGGAAAAACGCGATTTGTTAAATTACCTCCTATTATTTTTATGGAAATTTTGTAATTCCAAGTTTCTTCCAATCAGCCAAAAATTTTTCAATACCCTTTTCAGTCAATTCATGCATTAATGCTTGTGATAAAACACCTACAGGAACAGTAATACAATCTGCTTCAGCCTGCACTACACATGTTATCTGATCAATAGTACGAATCGATGCTGCTAAAATCTGTGTTTTAAAGGCATATGTCCATTTCATATGTACTAAATCTTGTACCAGTTCAATCCCGGAATTCTTTTTAACATCTTCTAATCTTCCTACAAAAGGCGATATATACGCAACACCCAACTTGCACATAGCAAGCCCCTGAGCAACCGTAAAAACAAGAGTAATGTTAAGAGGAATTCTTTCTTGCACAAGTCTTTGTATAACTTCATAATAGCGCACATCACAAGGAATCTTTACCACAATATTTTGCGCTAAAGCAGAAATCAGGCGAGCCTGACGATACACTGCATCCGGCTCTACTTCAGTCACCTCAACACTTACAACTCCATGAGGCAAGCTGGCACAAATTTCTTTGATAATTTTTTTAGGATCAGATCCGGCACTACTCATATGCGTCGGATTTGTTGTTACACCATCAATAATACCCGTAACAACCCACTTTCTTATTTCTTGAACATCGGCAGTATCGAGAAAAATCTTCACTATAACTCCTTAAAATAAACCATCCTTAATCACATAGACGCACATTAGTATAATTTTTTATGCTGAGTATCTTCAATGCCAACATGAGGTTCTTCAAAAAAGTTCCTTAATACTTATATATTTCGCTACAAAATGTGAACATACAAAAAAAGCCTAAAAACAAGGGGAAAGCTGCAAAAACACGATAGTCTTAAGGTTATCAAATCTAGTATCGGACATTGCAATTCGAGTATAAACATGTATGCTTTTTTTAAATATTATATGACTGCAAGTGATCTAAAAAAAGGTATAGTCATGAAAGAATATGCATACATACAAATTAGGTTGCCATTAGGCTTCTTCATATTCTTCAATTATTCAGATTTTTTTTACAAAAACAATCTCTATATATGCTTTAAAAAGATATATGGAGAACAAAATTTAATTTCATGTCAACCATGTAGGCATGTTAACGTATGCTCGCCACTATTAAAAAATAATGTTGAGGAGCTTCACTTATGAGGCAGGTGTTTTTAGATCGCGGAACCATTGTCGTTAAAGAAGTATGTCATCCTCTCTTGGACGATTATTCAGTATTAGTCTCTGTTCATTATTCATATATAACATCCGGTATAGAAGTAGCTATTATTAACAATTCAAGACAAAGTTTATTTTTAAGTAATATCCCCAAAAAAATTGAAAAAGTTCTTTCAAGCATTTCTGCCCACGGCATCGAAAGCACAACAACACTAATTAAGGGAAAATTAAAAGGAGAACTCGCAACACTCGGCTATTCTTGCTCAGGTCATGTCATCGCTGTCGGCAAAAAAGTTAAAAATTTTCGCACGGGCGATTTAGTTGCGTGTGCCGGATCAGGATTTGCAAACCATGCTGATATTGTTTGCGTACCGGAAAATCTTGTAGTACGCATCCATAAAGAAGAATACCTTAAACAGGCGTGCGTTACAACATTAGGCGCTACAGCAATGCAAGGGCTACGCAGAGCTAATCTACAAATTGGTGAATATGTATGCGTCTGGGGTCTTGGCATGATTGGACAACTTACTGTCCAACTCGCAAAATGCGCAGGTTGCACTGTTGTCGGCGTAGATATTTTACAAGAGCGTCTTGATTTGGCTTTAGAATGTGGAGCCGACTCAGTATACAATGCAACAGACCAGGACGTTACTAAAGATATTGTTTTTTGCACAGGACAATACGGCGTTGACGCAACAATTATAACAGCTTCATCAAAAGATGACGCAATCATACAACAAGCAATTCAGGTTACACGTAAAAAAGGAAAAGTAATAGTCGTAGGCGATATCAATATGAATATTGATCGCAACCCTTTATACAATAAAGAAATTGATGTTCTTGTTTCATGTTCCTACGGACCAGGAAGATACGATCAACTATATGAGCAAAAAAGTAAAGATTATCCCTATCCTTACGTTCGCTGGACAGAAAATCGCAATATGCAATCATTCATTGATCTTCTCGAACATAACCGCCTCAATATTAGCCCATTAATTTCTGCAGAAGTTCCTTTAGAAAAAATCGCATATGCTTACGAACAGATTCTTCAAAAAAAACAGCTCGGCATGGTAATTTCATATGGTCCTAAAGAAATTGATACACCGCGCGTATCACATCGCGTCAACCAAGCACCCACACAATTTATCCCGGCGCGCAAAGGAGGCGTAACTTCAGTAGGTATTGTCGGAGCAGGCGGATTTGCAAAACTTACACTCATGCCAATTCTTTCAAAATTATGTGATGTAAAAGTCAATGCTATTGTAGATAAAGATATCGCGCGTTCGTTATCCGCATCAAAATTATACGGAGCATCTGTAGCACTCGTTGATGATCACGACCTGTTTAATGAAGATCTCGTTGATGTAGTTATCGTATCATCTCCACATAAATATCATAGCCAACAAGCCCTGCGCGCACTCCACAACGGCAAAGCTGTTTTCATGGAAAAACCAATGGTTGTCGACTTTGATGAACTCAAAGAATTTCGTGAATTTTTTAAAGCAAACCCAACAGCACCGCTATGTGTTGATTATAATAGATCATTTTCACCCTATGTACGCAAAATAAAACAGGTACTTAACCATCGCACATCACCGGTTATGATTCATTATCGCATCAACGCAGGATATTTACCAAAAGATCACTTGGGACGAACAGAATCGGGAGCAGGACGCATCATAGGGGAAGCAGGCAACATTGTCGATCTCTTTTATTATCTGATAGGAAGCAAACCTATATCCGTATCAGTTGAATCATTACATTCATCAAAAGATATGCTATTCCCTACTGATAACTTCAGTACTCAGATACACTTTTCTGATGGTTCTATAGCCACACTTTTATATACCTCACTCGGCAATTATAGGCTTGGCCAAGAACGCATGGAGCTTTTCTTTGATTCTAAATCAATAGTATTAAAAGACTATGTACATTTATCTGGCTATGGGCTTCCTTCATCATTTTCAAGCAAAACCACCGTTGCGGATAGAGGACATGAAGCGCTCATTACATCCTTTTTTGAAGGAGTAAAAGCGTCTCCTTTTACTCCACCAATCAATCTACAACACCTTCTCAGTGTTGCAGAGCTGACCTTAATCATCGATAAACTCGCATGCGAAGGCGGCGGCAGTAAGGAACTTGTATAACCCAGGCTGTGTACATTAACTTAAAAATTTTATATCAATCGATTGCTTGCGCTGCACTTAAACGCAGGCAATCGGTATTTCTTCCAAAAAAAACTGAATTTCAGTTATTTGCGTTCTATAGCTTGCAAAACCTGCTGCGATGCTTCAGACTGCGCTACAGAACCGGAATCTAAAAAATCAACTTGCCATAGATCAGGCACATCAAGGTAAGTATCGCAAGGTAAAGGTTCATATGGCTCGAATTCATCCATAGCATTGCTATGCCCAACAGACATAAAAATAATACCTGCACACAATATTTTAGTATATTTTTTAGTCATACATGTCCCCCCTTACTTTTTTTTGCAAAAAATCCCTACACGTAGTGTACTCAAGTATGGTTCAGGAGCTCAATAACTTAACCGACTTATCAACGCACAGAGATGTACCAATGTCCATTATGAGCGGCTTCGAGGATACCTAATACTCCTTCACTCCATGCACCATTGGTCATAGATGATCCTGATATACATGTAAATATCGAACCTGGAACAACTTCATATTGCCTGTTTTCTTTAAGCATCTTCCATAACCTATACCCTTTTTCTTTGAGCAAAGCAATGCCGGATAATACACCATCATGCCCTCGCAATAAAGCACATATTCTGTATATTTTGTTTTTATCAGTACATGTAGCATACTGCTTAAGAAACGCATTAAAAGCACGCTCAGTCCAAATAAATTCAACATCACCTTGAGCCGCCTTTTTTGCTCTGGCCGCTTCAATTTGCTCTTCTCGCACAAACGTCCCTGTTACAAAAGAATATTCTGAACAATGTTCCAGCTTAATATCGGTTATTTCGCATGGATAGGCATATCCAGTATTGGCATGCTTTTCAATAAGCGCGTTAATCATATCGTGAGGACGCCATCTTACATCGCTTGCTCCATGACAAAACATGACAAAATCGTAACAATGTGTACTTGGCATTTGTAACCCGGCAAGAAATACCCTCGGTAACGAAGCACACAATGTCTTCATTTTTAACCAAACAATCTCAGCAACACACAAAGTTTTTTTAGTTGGGCAATAACGACGGATCCATTCACTTTTAAATTCACTATTTTCTAACGCACACAACCTCTCATGATCTCCTGCTAATAAAAATACATGTTCAGGATTTTTGGCTTGCAATGATAACAGGAAATAAAGCACATCAATACCGTGATGCCCATTACCTATATAATCCCCAAGTCCAATAAGATAGCAATGAGAACTGAGCCGTAACTGATCATCAAGAAGTCCCTCTTTATACATCCGTATAATATGTTTTTGGAGCAATTCATAATCACCACGTATATCACCTAAAACAATAATTTTGCTATGAGCCGGAACAATCATCCCCCTTCCTTGGGGCGCACCATGTATCTTATAATAGGTATTTCTTTCATCAAGAACCTGTTTCATTTTATCCAGATGCACATATGGATTAAAAAGTTTATCCCAAAGAGGTGATACGGAAATTAACCTACTTAAAGGAACGTGCACACATTGCATATTACTGTCAACAAGAGTCACTGTATATAATCCATCAGCTTCTTGAGCACACACAATACCCCAAAGTACGGCTTGATCTTGCTTGATCAAAACTAAAGAACCCACACAAGGCAACGTACTTTGTTTATCCGCAAAAAATGGTACTTCATTCACATGTACAGGTCGTTTTAAAAACTGAGACACCCTGTCTGGTGTGCTCTGCTGTACAGCTTGTGCACATACCATAGAAACACACAAAGATAGGCATAGCATACGTGAAAAAATCATCATAATTAATCCCTTAAAATATTTTGACTTATAAGCATGTACGTATAACCTGCAGCTATAGATAGTACATTACTTAACACGAGTCCAAAACCATTCTTTAATATAGGGGGTCAAAACCCATTCGTCGTTTTTCACAGAAATAATTCCATAGGCATAATGTTTCGAACAAGCAGGAGGCAATGTATCTGAGGCTGAAAAAAATGTAAATACATCACCTCTTTGTATAGGACATTCCTGCCTATCGGTTAATGGTCGCCAATGTCGCCCATATTGATCTTCACGCTGCAATAATTGCGTTATACCGCCCTCCATATGCTGATGACCTCTACATAAAGCACGTAGTATGTACGAATACGGCTTAGAAGGATCAACTGATGATTGTTTTTTTTGTAAATAATCCGATAAAAATTGCCAACTCCATGCAAATAACCCTGTACCACGAGAAGAATTACACACCAACGCCTTATTCATCGGACCTTGAGCGTAAAAATCCAACCAATTAAATCTATTATACGCTGTAAAACCCTCTAAACCATGATTAATAATTGCATCAGGAACTTGACTCGCAACATGCCGTTCAATAATACAACCTAAAAAATTATGGATTCTTTCAATACCACCATGAGAAAAAAGAATACAGTCATACAATGATTGAACTTTACGACCTAAAATTACAGCCTGAGGCATTGAACAAAAGGTACGCAATAGCTGAGACCACGTTTCTTCCGCAAACTCTTCTTCCCCAAATTCAACAAGCCATTCATCATAAAAATCACCCGGATCAATTAAAGCCCCTTGTTCATGGTTTCCACATATTAAAAATACGGAATAAGGATTTGTTATTTTTAAATTCATAAGAACATACAGGACTTCTATACAGTTTTGTCCTCGATCTATATAATCACCTGTAAAAACGATAATGTATTCAGGATTCAATACAAGATCTTTAGTAATAATCCCTTGTTCATACCATTCTTTAAGATAATAGCCTAACGAATCGAAACATCCATGCAGATCACCAACCACAATAATTTTTTTCTCGGGGCTAAGTATACATGATTGTACAAAAGGATGCATATCAGGTGGAAACATGGACACATAATTGTCTATGGTACCACGCAATATTTTACAAGAAACATTTGGCTGATATAACACATGTCCTAATAAACTTAATTTCCTTACATCGTCTTTAGCAATAATTCTTTCTTCACCGCCATCATTAAATTGAACTCGATAGTCACCTGATGGAGTAGTATCAAGGACAATTCCGGTTTTCATAACACCGGCATCTAAGACGAAAACTACTTCACAAGGGAAGAACGTATAATTACCCTGATCCAAAAATAAGGACGTATCGGCAACCTGATTCGAAAGCATATTGCCTCTGAATGCATAATCTTGCAATACATGCATAGCTTCAATACATAATCCGCCGCACAAAAAAGCCGTAAAGGGTATTTTTTTTACACCACCCATTTCGTTCCTTTATTCCAAGCTATAGAGATTATATCTATTTTACATATATTCACGTAGAAAAAAGTACTATAATTATACCATATATTAAAAATAATACAATCTCTATTAGAAATTTTACATCATCAAAAACACAAGATTATTGAATTTATCTCAAATAGGTCCATATCCTGAATCTGATACTATAAAATATCTCTATTCAAACAGGAACTTATATGAAAAAAAAGGAATCACTAGCCCAGTATAACTCACAACGGGATTTTACAAAAACACCTGAGCCTAAAGGAACTCAGAAACAAAAGCACATGACCAATCCAATATTTGTTATTCAAAAGCACCAGGCAAGACACCTGCATTATGATGTACGCCTTGAAATCGATGGAGTACTTAAATCATGGGCAGTGCCCAAAGGACCATCTACCAATCCAACCATTAAGCGTTTAGCTATACCAACAGAAGACCACCCACTTGAATATGCCACCTTTGAAGGAGTAATACCGGAAGGCCAATATGGTGCAGGAACTGTTATGGTTTGGGACATTGGAACCTATGAAAATATAAAATATAGCAAAGGGAAACCTATCTCCATGCTCGATTGTTACCTCAATGGCCATATTGAGGTATTTTTACATGGTAAAAAATTAACCGGCGCATATACACTTATTCACCTTGAAAAAAGCACATACAAACAAGGCGGATGGCTCCTCATCAAGATGCGTGATGACTATGCAAGCACTTCAAATATCCTTACAAGCAAACCCCGCTCTGTCTTAACAGGCAGAACAATGACACAAATACGAAAGGAATCTTCATGGGAATAATAAAAATCGGCCGTTATACCATAGAAACCTCACGTGAAGATGCCGTACTCTTTCCGTCAGATAAGATTACCAAAGGAGATCTAATAGAGTATTATACTAACATAGCTCCTATCATGTTACCCCATGTTAAAAACAGACCAATATCCATGCAACGCTTTCCTAATGGCATAGAAGAAGAGAATTTTTACCAAAAAGACGCCCCCGACTACTTTCCTTCTTGGATACAACGGCAGACAATAAAAAAGCACGATGGAAAGGTTGATTATGTTGTCATTAACAATACTCCTACACTCGTATATCTTGCGAATCAAGCCTGCATAGTCATCCATACATGGCTGAGCAGAATAGATAAGATTTATATGCCGGATCATGTAATATTTGATTTAGACCCCTCATATCCTGACTTTAATCTCATACGCAAAGCAGCACGCATGTTCCGTGTTTTTCTTGAGAATATTGGGATTGGATCATTCGTGATGACTACAGGATCACGCGGAATCCACATAGTTATTCCCATTATACGAAGATATACGTTCGAAGATACAAAATCTTTTGCTCAAGATATCGGATCACTGTTTGTGATACAACACCCGGATATGTTCACCATGGAGATACGCAAAGAAAAACGAAGAAAGCGCATTTTTATAGATACACTACGCAACGCTTTTGGCCAAACCGGTGTAGCACCTTATTCGGTCCGCGCCAAAAAACACGCCCCCATAGCTACCCCTTTATTTTGGGATGAAATCGATAGCCCAACATTACAAGCAGATTCATACACTATTAAAAATATATTTAAACGGCTTGAAAAATTAGGTGACCCGTGGGAATCACTTCACAAAAAAGCCTACTCGCTCAATAAAGCTCAACGCATAGTTACCAAACTTCTTGAAGAAAAAAGAGATCCACGTGAACATATGCTCACGCGAATCTCTTAAATAATCTACTTGTTCTTAGCGCGTACGCGTACCTTTTAATGCATTTATAGCTCTCTCATACACATCAATTGCTTTATTTTTTAAATCAGCAGACCATTCTCTAGCACTTTCCATAAACTCATCTATTTTTTTCTTAATCTCTTGATATTCAAGCTTTCGATCTAATTGATTAAGAACCTGTACACGATCCTGTATTTTTTGTACTTTTTCTTTTAAGATCTGCCGCATCGCTTCCTTATCAGTAGCCGGTAATTCCCTTAGCCAATTAACAAATCCTCTGGCCTTCTCTTGAAGCTCGTTAAATTGTTCAACCGCTTCATCAGGAATCATAGCTTGAATTTTACTGCGCAAAAACATAATTTCTTGAGGTAACTGATCAAATTTAAACTTCAGATTCTCACGCCAAGTTTTTTTCATCTCGGGAGTCATAGCCTTAATTTTCTCGATGTAGGCGCCGATCTTGCCCTTAAGCATGTTAAATTCTCTGATCATTTCCGGAGTCAATTTTTTATCGAGCTGCTCTTTTAATGCGTCTACCTGAGCCTCTAATTTATCAAGTTTGTACATAACAAGATCAAGTAACATCTGAGTCTCTCGTCCATTTGAATCCTTCAGCCATTGAGCAACATTAGATAGTCGTTGACTATTAATTCTGGCAACACCCTCTTGAATAGAATTTCGAGCTGCAAGACATAGAGGCATCGCAATGCCAAACATAATAAACATTTTTTTCATGATACTTTCCTTTTTTTATGTAACTTTTTATCCATATCACTTAATATGTTATATCTTTTCACATCCTCAAGGTTCCTTTCTTTATAAAAACATTCAATACAAAATGAATCTACTTGCAATTATACTATCATATATTATTTTAAGTTTGCAATAATAACATCTGTGATACTAAATATTTCTATATTGATTTTTTTATTACAAAATAGCACAACTCGAAACTGCTTTGCGTAGCTGAAAATGTTATGTTTATCAAAATACTCCAATTAAACATAGACAGACACAGCAACCGGACATAAACTTGCTATAGGTCATCTCAAATCAAAAGGATTTATATGGATATGTTATATGCCCCATGGCGCAGTGAATATACAAGCGAAACTCATGAAGGAAAAAACGAAGGAGTCCCTCAAGAAGGTTGTGTTTTTTGTAATCAAATAGCCAGCAATAAGGACCTTGCATACGGAATTATTAAGCGTTTTAATCATACAATTGTCATGCTCAATAAATACCCTTATAACGCCGGACATCTGTTATTATTACCTAAAGATCACATCTGCAGTCTTGATGCCCTTTCAAAACAGGCAGGTGTTGAACTCATGGAGCTCATTACTGCAAGCGTCACAACCGTACAAAAAGCTCTCAAATCAGAAGGCGTTAATGTTGGTATAAACATAGGCAAAGCAGCAGGAGCAGGAATCCCTTCACATCTGCACGTTCATATTCTTCCGCGTTGGAATGGCGACACCAATTTTATGCCTACTATCGGGCAAACCAAAGTAATATCGTTTGACTTAACAACTATATACAAAACTTTAAGTGATGCTTTCAGTTCGGTAACATTGTAAACGCTCTATCTATATCATCCTGAGAAATAACAACGGAACAGGCCTGTTTGGCTCTACCTGCAGCAGATAAAGCCGCATCATTAATCACCGCAGCAATACTATCGGGGGATAAATTTCTTGTTCGCTCAATAATGCGCTCTAAAAGATCGGGGGATTGAAACACCTTTTTTTGAGCATAAAACTCGACAATTGACCTATGATTCTCAGTGGTTAATTGATCAAATTTTATGACATCAAAAAACTTACGCATAGCAGGATCAAGTAATTCAACCGGAACATTAGTTGTCGCTATGACCAATGTTTCAGCTTTAGGTTCCCCAAAAAAATACTTCCAAAGATACGGATGAACTTTCTTTGATGCAGCCAATATTTCACTTAAGGACCCTCGGGCTCTCCCCCAAAACTTAAGTCTTAGAGCTAAAATACGCTCAAACAAATTTGCGGGGGGACACTTATTGACACATTTTAGCATATCTTCAGATGCATATCTGCTATATGCCAATTCCCAATATAGACGCTTCAATGTTTTGATACGTTCAATTTCAAGCAGTTGATCACCTTCATGCACCTGACCATGGGCGGGTTGCGCTAGAGCGTCAATTTCATCGATTAAAACAACTGTCGGCTTTTTTTGCGGAATAGGTCTTCGCAATAAGAATGCTATTATTTTTCGTAATCTAAGCACCCAGGCATTCCATTCTGAACGAATACGCGATCGTTTAAACAATGTCGCCACAGTTTCAATACCTGCATTTTCTTTACTCGACATAAATCCGGCAGCTGAGGCATACAAAAAATGGCATCGTGATTGTTGCGCAATGTAGCGAGCCAACTGAGATTTGCCCATTCCGGGCGACCCGACAAACAACAAGGGCCTGCACGCCGGCCAGGCAACATTTCCAGCCCTTAACATGTCAATCCTTTGTTGCACTAATTCCGGAACGGTAGATGGGGCAAACGGAATATCCTTCTGAATTTCATAAGGCATACCTATAGAACATGCGCCCGCCCTTCGTGCACTCTCTCGAAGACTTACATCGTCATACCCATGTGATTCCAGATAATTGTTCCAATAGGCAACAGCACAAGATTTAACCAGCACTATACCTAATCTTTGTAAAACTTTAATCGAACCGGCACGCATACATGTGCGCAATGAAAATGCATACGTATCATGAGCATGAATCACGGCCAAGAAGCTCAAACAACATGCGCCCATCCTATGCTTTTTCATAGCGATACCCTTGCTTGCCTAATAACATCAAGCAACTGTTCCTGATGAATCGCGCGATCTTCGTCCGCAGGTCTTGCGATAACGGATAATGCAGCTTTATTAAGCAATTGTTTCAAATCAGCACCACTAAAACCATCAGTCGTCTGGGCAATT
>CAZQNW010000002.1:0-11647 GCA_964595035.1 uncultured Pseudomonadota bacterium | reverse complement strand
GCACGTTCCCCTTCACGAGCTTGATCAAGTTCGGAAACCTGATTTTGCCTCGATTGGCCAATGGCATCAATTTCATCTAAAATCAAAATAACCGGCTTCTGTACCGCGGGCGATTTTCTTCGCAAACGCAGCAACATCGCTTTAAAAGTATCTTTGATTCGCTTCAATAATGGCTTTTTATATGCACGGTTAAAAAGCTCACGCACTGATGCCGCACCTGAACCTTGCGCCGGACCAACCAACCCTGAAGCAGTTTCGTACAGCACATCACAGCCGGTTTCACGCGCAATGTAAAACCCTAATTCAGTTTTACCTATACCTGCAGCACCCGAGAATACAATGCCATTCCACATATAGGCATGTGCTGCAGCAAGTCTTTCGGGCTCCCTAATAAGGCTTATAATCTCATTATTAACAACATCCGGAACAGTTTCAGGAGCAATCATTCCTCGCGTTGCGGGAACAGGGCCAGGATCCTGGTTAAATAATGCTCGAGAGGTATTGCCAAAAGCTCCGGCACGTACCTTATTAAAAAGCATTTCAACACCCAAAACAATACCGTTAGCCAACAATAATGGAGCAGCCTGCTTAAATGCGCTTATAGTTGTTTGCTTAAGATAGGCGCAACAGCGGACGAGTGTTTCGCGATTGGTCATTTTTATCTGTGCATCAACATATGAATTAAAGGACATTACCATAAAACAACCAAGCGTCGCAGCACGCAAATAACTCATAGCACCCTTTCAGCTAAAAAAATTTAAGATCGTATGAGAATGGTTGGGAAGAGAGGAGTCGAACCTCTACTCCAGGAGCCAGAATCCTGTGTCCTGCCATTAGACGACTTCCCAATGAATATAGCAATAGTATAGCTATTTATTATCAAGACATCAATAAAACTCAGGCACCTGAAAACAATGTATTTCTACAAACACCTATACAAAAAAAGGTGTTAATTCCCATTCACCTGTCTCACTTGCATCCACAAGAGCATAATTACGAGTACGCCTTTCTGGAGACCATAATGCATCTGATGCCGACGTAATAGTATACACATCTGCCGACTCAATATGATGCTTTTCTCCATGAGCAAGAATGCTCCAGGTATATGCTTGCTGACTGTCATTGGGACTTAGGTATTGTTCTAGTCCTTCCGCCTCTTCCGCAAGATATCTGTTCAATACAACCACCCCTCCTCTGGTATGCTGATGACCACGGACAAGAGCCAACAACCTTGTGCACATACCACCCAATTCATCACGGCAAGTTCCAAAATGTCTTATATACTCCTCAAAAAAATTCTTAGTCAGTTCAGGTAACCCTGTACCGCGAAATATTGCCGGTCTACTCAATGCAACATTACCTGCCAATACTTCGCTTCGTCCCGGAGCATAAAAGTCGGTCCAACGCAATGCATAATCATGCATATCTTCAATATCATAATCAAGCTCATGCCTAGAACTCTTCCTATGGTTCAATAACATCGATCTTATATCAAGTACTGAGCATATTCCTCCGTGGCAAAACATGAGGTACGGCTCAGCCTGTGCTGCATCCCGTTGTACCAACCCAACCAAAAGTCCGGAAGGTAATTGCGAAAACAATAAGTTCACAAATTCCCACGCCTGAGACGCTATTGCATCGTCACCAAATTTCGTATGCCATTCTTCCATCAACTTACCGTTGGAAACCATAGAAGGAAATTCATGATTACCAGAAAGAAGATAAACCGAACCAGGATTTTTTAAAGATAAAACAAGAAGGGCAAATAAGACCTCAACACCAAAATCACCTCGGTCTTGATAATCCCCCAAGCAAACGACTTTGTACCCATCCTTCAATGTAAGATGTTTATCGATTAAACCCTGATTAAACCAAGCACTCATAATGCCCTGCAACGCATGAATATCTCCATGAATATCACTGATAGTTAAATAATGTGATCCACAATCGGCACTTATTGTTTTTATGTAAGGTTTAACATGCAATGGGATAGTACACAGGTATGAAGAAATCAAATCTATTAGATACGCTGCTGAAATTGTAGGCTGAAGCATAACCTTCCAAAAAAGAGCCAACGGAAACAACATATTCTTAGATACCATCACACGTTCTTGTATATCCAGTAATTCAACGTAACAAAATTGTGCCTCGCACTGTTTTATGATTGCAAATGAAAAGGTGCCATTAAGATGTTTACATAAAACAAGTTCTTCTGGTTCAAAATCAGATTGTTCAGATACAACTATATAGCCCTGAGCATCTTCTTCAGATAAAACACGTCGAGCAATTTCTTGCGATAACATAGGTTCACGATAAAGCATCGCGCAAATATCTGCTCTATATAAACAACAAATCAGTATAACAATAATAGTTTTTTTCATGATTACCCACACAGTTCACATACATATCAAAGATACCACAACATTAACAAGTCCCCTATTTATTGCAATAGAACGCAGAGTCACAAGAAAAACAAGGCTAACAAGAAAAGTGAAAAATATTTAAATAATAGGCATAATGATTTACATTTAATCATCGTTCGTTATAATTGTAGAACCATTATACATTTTCAAATCAAGGAGGATACAATGAAATTAGGTACCATCAAACTATATTGCGGGTTAATATTTATTTTCACTGCAGCATTGCAATGCATGGAGAAGCGTACACAAGAGCATACCGAAATCACCCCTTATTGCGAACAAAGAGATTTCATTGATATCCTCAACATAATTTCTGAAAATCCAAGGTCAAAATATTTTCAAGAAGCACACATAAACAAACAAGACCCCTGTACAGCTATTCCTTCACTGCACTCATTTTTAAAGAATGGGCAGACCACATGTCTACTTGAGCGATGTGCACTTGAAATTATAAATAGATCTTATACACATGTTCTTCGTGTACAAGAAAAAACAGTTGGTTTTATTTGTTTTTCTTTAACCTTAAAAAAGCGTCTTACTGATTTCACAACTCAAAGTTCCGGAAATATAATAATCGTCGCACTCGCACATGCATTTGAACAAGCAGAATATCAAGAACGACTTATACGCAACGCAATACAAACATTACAACAAGAACCAAGCTTGCTTCAGGTAGAAGCAACAGTTCAAACCGAATACGCATCGTTACATGACATATATAGACGTTTATCATTTACGCACAGCCAAGAAGATTCCGCACAAAATTATGCTGTGTATACATTCACCCCTCCACAGACACGATAATAAAAATATCATTAGATCAAACTGCAACGGCATCAAAGAGCTTTGGCTTCCTTGCAGTTTTACTATTTCATTTTATACTATTATACAAATTAAGCTTTTAAATAAGACCAAAAGCTTACTACACAAGGGTAACTGAAGGGCTTTTTGTAAACCAGGTAAACTATTATGGATTCAAAACAGATTCGGCAGAAGTTTGTTGATTTTTTTGTTAACAAGGGCCATACACACGTACCAAGTTCTTCATTAATTCCCGCTCAAGATCCTACTATATTATTTACTAACGCCGGCATGAATCAATTTAAAGATGTCTTTTTAGGAAAAGAAATAAGACCATACAAACGTGCGGTTACCGTACAAAAGTGCGCGCGCGCCGGTGGAAAACATAACGACCTTGAAAATGTCGGTTTTACAAAGCGACACCTCGTGTTTTTTGAAATGTTAGGCAACTTCTCATTCGGTGATTACTTCAAAAAAGAGGCTATTGCTTTTGCCTGGGAATTCATAACAAAAGAAATGGGATTGCCAAAAGATAAGTTATACGTATCCATTTATAAAGATGATGATGAAAGCTTTGAGATCTGGAACAAAGAGCAAGGCATTCCTGCTTCAAGAATTTACCGCCTCGGTGAAAAAGATAATTTCTGGTCCATGGGTGATTTGGGACCATGCGGACCTTGCACAGAAATTCATATTGATCGCGGACCTGAATGGGGATGCAAAAACATAGAAGAATGCGGACCTGCATGTGACTGCGACAGATTCCTTGAAATATGGAATAACGTTTTTATGCAATTTGATCGTCAAAAAGACGGTTCTTTAAAACCATTAGAAAAAACAGGTGTCGATACCGGCATGGGCCTTGAGCGTTTGTGCTGCATCATGCAAGATAAAGATTCTGTGTTTGATACAGATTTATTTACACCCATACGAAAAAAGACCGAAGAAATATCAGGAAAAAAATATAACGAGCAACCGGATGAAATTAAAGCAGCGTTTAACGTTGTCGCGGAACACGCACGTTCTTCATCAATGCTTATAGCTGACGGATGTGTACCTTCAAATGAGGGACGCGGTTATGTACTTCGTAAAATTATTCGCAGAGCCGCGCTGTTCTCACAAAAATTAACAGACAAAAGCTTGTTACCTGAGCTGTCTCACATTGTAGTTAAAGAATTTGGGGCCGTATACCCTGAACTTGTTCAACACAAGGACATCATTGAGCAAACGCTACGCCAAGAAGTAGAGAAATTTGCAGAAAATCTTGTACGCGGTCAAACATTACTTGAGAAATATTTTCAAGCTCATCAAAGCACAAAGATCATACCAGGAGATGAAATATTCAAATTATATGATACATTTGGATTCCCGGTTGAACTTATTTCTGTGATCGCGAAAGAAAAGAATTTTGTTTTAGACATGCTCAGCTTTGAACAAGAAATGATTAAGCAAAAAGAACGCTCAGGAAAACAAGTGCTCGAAGCTCTTGATTATGTCAGGCTCCCTGAATATATCACTTGCGAATTTACAGGTTATGATGAACTAAGCACAACTACAAAAGTTGTCGCTATTATTGACGATCAAACACAACAAGTAGAGTCGCTACAAGCAGGATCCTCGGGTTGGATCATTACCGAGAAATCTCCGCTCTTTGCTATGGGCGGTGGGCAAACTCCTGATCGTGGTACCATGACAATTGGGCAAGATACGTTTGATATTCAAGATGTTCGTTTGATTTCCGGATTAATTGCTGCACGCATCACTACACCTAAAACACTTAAAACAGGCGACATTGTCACAGTACATGTCGATCAAGAATATCGCAAAGCAATTATGCGCAACCATACGGCAACACACTTGCTACAAGCTGCATTAATGGAACTCTTTGACAAAAACATTAAACAGTCCGGCTCTTTTGTTACAGCTGAATATTTAAGGTTTGATTTTAGCACAAACAAAAATCTTTCACATGAACTTCTAGATAAGATAGAACTTCTTGTTAACAAAAAAATTCAAGATAATAAACCGGTAACTATTGAATATCTTCCCTTTGAACTTGCTAAAAAGAAAGGCGCTTTAGCTTTCTTTGAAGGTAAATATACACCTGAGCGCGTTCGCGTTGTATCAATACCTGATTTTTCGACTGAACTTTGTTGCGGCACACACGTACATGCTACAGGAGACATCGGTGCCTTCAAAATTACTGAATTGAAAGCTATTTCTGCCGGTAACCGCCGTATAGTTGCTTACACAGGACAAGGTGCCATAAAGCTCTTCCAACAGATGTCAAATACGCTTAAAGCATTATATAATGAATGCAAGGTAGGACAGGAAGATCTGGTTAAAACAATACTTGAGTACAAAAAAGAACTAAAAGAACAAGCAACAACAATTAAAAATCTCAAAAAAGAGATCCGAAAAGCTCAAATTCCGCATTGGCTATCACAAGTCGAAAAGGTTAATAATATACCATTCTTATTAATCGATTTTGACGGATACACGAATGATGAACTTAAAGAGATAGGTTCGGATTTGAACAATAAACAACCTGGATTTTATGTACTAAAAAGTTCATTACCTGAACGCAATATTTTCGTTGTACACCTAGCACCCTCATTAATTAATACCATAAATTTAAAGAATTTTAGCCAGTGGCTTAAAGAAAAACATGGTATTAATAGCGGAGGAAGCCAAACAGTAATTCAAGGCGGCAGCGAGAAATTTGACAGCAATTTGAAGGATTCCATAAAAGAATGGCTCAAATCAATTCATTAACATAAAGTTTTCAAAAGCCTTACACACAATGTAAGGCTTTTTTTTCTCTTTACACACAAGCTAGGCTTAATAACTACGTAACTCAAAAAATTCGTTTTTCAATAAAAGCTTATGCTACACTCAAAAATGTATAACTTATTTTTTTAAGGGAGCTTGTATGAATATAAAAATCTTGTGTTGTCTTACTATTATTTGTTCAACAACAGCAGGAAGTATGCAACAGCATACTATTCATTCGCTCGCCTTAAAATTAGCTACCGAAAAATTCACAATGGGCAGCATACTATACATTCCGGATAACCATGAAATAATCAAACATGTCCTTAAAAACTTTATCTTCACCATACAAAGGACAAAGGCACAGGACCCTACATTAGAAATAGCAATACGTTCACCGGAATCAAAAGTACTTATCCACAGTTTCACATGTCCATTACTTCCTCACGCCATCTCCTCTGCATCTTTTTTCTACGATAATCAGGAGTTTACGGCGAGCGTTTCTCCCATTGTTCTTGAAACGCGATCTAAAAGTCCAAGTCCCTACTAAAACATGCTCATGATCATCACAACAGCTTGGTTAATAGCATGTTCTATAGCTGTAGCATCTTCTGAAAAATTTTGTAACACATAGGTTGCAACTTGCTCTTTTGATTCCGGACGCCCGATACCGAAGCGCACACGTACAAAATTTTCACCACATGCGGCAATAATAGAGCGCACACCATTATGACCACGCGCACTTCCTCCAACCTTGAATGAGATTTTACCAAACGGTTGCTCAAGCTCATCATGAACAACAAGAATATTTTCTGCTTTAATTCCCTGTTTGGATAAAAACGGAATAACATTTCCGGAAGAATTCATAAACGCTTGTGGTTTAATTAACAATACTTTTTTGTTGTTTATCATGACTTCAGCCAACAACATTTTATCCCGCTCACGCCACGTCGCACCAAAATATTTTGCTAGCGCATCAACAACTCTAAAACCAATAGAATGCCTATTGTAATAATATTCGTGGCCGGGATTGCCTAACCCAATTATCGCCTTAATATCATGTTGTATGTGTTCACTCATAGTATCCCTTCATAAAAAATACCGGCCGAGAAAGACCGGTATTTCAACATAGTTGTATTAATAACTGATTTATGCTTTTGCTTTTGCAGGGGTTTTTGCCTTTTCTGCGTCGTAATGCTTATTCATACGTTCAGTGAATTTAGCCGTGTAATCAACATTTTGAGAAGCATAAAGAACTCTGCCTGTTTCAATATCAATAACTGCATCAAGATTTTCAGCTTGCGCCATTTCTGCGGCAGTTTTCAATGCTTCTTTTGTAAGCTCTTCATTTAATTTTGCTTGCAAACGTTTAAGTTGTTCATCTTTTTCTTGAACCATATTTTCAAATTCACGACGCATTTTCATTAATTTAGCTTGTTCTGATTCCCGCGCAGCATCATTCATTGCGGATTCTTTTGCCTTGTAATCATTGACAGCTTTTGTTATTTTTTGCTCTTCCGCTTGTACTTCTGCTCCTGATTTTTTAAATTCTACATCAAGCTTAGACTTAATCTCTTTACCCTGTTTTGAATTTGTAACAATTTCAGCTGAGCTTACATATACAGTTTTTCCTGAACCCTTTGAAACTTCAGCCATAAGCATAGTACCTGCACATGAAATTAAAATAACCGCAACTATATACAGTCTTTTCATCTTAAAAACCTTTCGTTATAAAAATTACCAACTCCATAAAAACAATACTTTTTTCCTGATAGTTCGTCAATGTCAGGCCCGTTGTTTTCGAAAAACAATCAGCTTGGAAATCCATTTACGACCTTCTTCTAACATGAGAACAGAAGATGAAATCAAGCATACTGTTATCCAATCGGAAAAAAACAGCGGAACCGTTTTAAAAACATGATTCATCCACGGCACATAGACAATCATAAGCTGCAGCGCAAGCACAAATACCGTTCCTGCTATAAGCCATGTATTAGAAAACAAGCCCAATGAAAATAATGATTGTTTTTCAGAACGGCAGTTCCACGCATTAAACCACTGGAACATGGCCATCGTCATAAGCGTCATAGTACGTGCATACACAAGATCTATTCGATAGTAATGCATAAAAATCAAAAGCGAACCTAAGGCCATGGGTAATGCCATGTAAAAAGTTTTTGTAATGCTACTTGTGTCAACAATATGTTTATGCTTTGTAATCATCTGCTTTTCAATCAATCCTTTTTCTTGCGGTTCCATCGAAAGAGCCATATCAAGAAATCCGTCGGTTATTAAATTAAGCCATAATATTTGCGCGGCAGTTAAAGGCAAAGGAAATGCAGAATCAATAAAAAGGTACAGCATAGCGAACAGAATAATAAGAACTTCACCCATATTTGTAGCAAAGAAGTATAAAATAACACGTCTTAGAGTATAAAAAATATGTCTACCTTGCTCAATGGCCGCTACAATATTGTTAAAAGAATCATCAAGTAAAATAATATCAGCAGCTTCTTTGGCAATTTCCGTCCCAATATCTCCCATTGCTATACCAATATCAGCCGCAACCAAAGAAGGCACATCATTAACACCATCCCCTGTCATAGCAACAACATGCCCCTTTTGATGCCAAAGGTTAATGATATCTAATTTATTTATTGGAGTTACCCGAGAATATACAGTAATAGATGGTAATATAGTGCGCAATTCATGTTTATTCATAGCCTCAAGAGATGACCCATCAAGCGCCGTATCACCATCACGATAAATGCCAACCGTATTTGCTACATACAATGCCGTCTGCTGATGATCACCCGTCGCCATAATAACAGCAAGGCCCGCATTTCTGGCTAATTCAATCGACTCCGCAATATCGGAACGAATTGCATCTTGAATACCACAAAGACCTAAAAGTTGCAGCCCCTTAATATACAGTTGTTCGCCGTGAGACAATGCTTTAAGACCATCAAAAACGTCCTGGTCAAAAGGAGCAGCCGCTACAGCCACCACACGCAACCCCCGTTGCAGAAAATGCGTCAATTGAAAACGAAATTTTTCAGGTACATCGACTGACCAATTAAAAATTGTTTCGGGCGCGCCTGCAACAAAAATAACAGCCTCTTGTTTATATTGACCTGCAATTGCATGAATTTTAAATCGGGAATCAAATGGAATTTCTTCTTTTTTTATCCACTCTTTTTCTATTCTTTTTTTTGAAAAGCCTAATTTATTCCCTAAAATTGCCATTGCCGCTTCAGTCGGATCACCTTTGACCACAAAACGATCTGAGCCATTAACGGGGCTCACCTGAGCATTGCTCAATACGAAAGAGGCTATCCCTAAACGTATAAGATCCGGATAATCATGAAAATCATCAACCTTTGTGCCATTTTTGTACAAATGTCCTTGCTCATGATATCCTTGCCCGGTAACACGCCAGTGAATTCCCGAAGCGTACACATCACTTACCATCATTTCATTACGCGTTAATGTTCCGGTTTTATCAATAACAATAACATCGGTACGCCCAAGTGTTTCAACCGCTGCCAGCTTTTTAATAAGAACACGTTTTTGTGCCATTCTATACACACCGGAAACAAGAACTAACGTGAGCACAACCGGCAATCCTTCAGGAACAACGCAGATAAACAATGCTGTCAAGACTGTTAACAACTCTTTAACAGGTCTTCCCGAAATCAACCCAGCCAAAAATAAAACAAAACAAACACTTAAGACAAATAACAATATCCATCCTGATAGCCTGTTTAATTCTCTTTTGAGAGGCATATCAGTTTGAATTTCCTGGGCAGAAACCTGTATACGGCCAATCTCTGTGTGTAACCCGGTTGCAACAACGATACCCTTGCCTGAACCTGATACAATATACGTACCTTTAAAAATCATATTGCGTTGATCCATCAAGGAAAGGTCGTCCTGCGATAATGGATCCGCGTTTTTGAAAACTTCGGATGATTCGCCGGTTAAAATAGCTTCATCAACATGCATATTATTTGCTGCAACAAGACGAATGTCAGCAGGAACCCGTTGCCCTTCTTGCAATATTACAAGGTCTCCCGGAACCAAAGATTCTGCAGCGAGCACCAAGGCAGTTCCATCACGAATAACTACACAGTCAGACGTCATAAACGTTTTGAGACTTGCTAATATACGACTCGTTCTCCCCTCTTGAATGGTTCCGATGAGCGCGTTAAATAATAAAATACCTGTAATAATAAAAGCATCAAAGTGATCTTCTCCAACAAAAAAAATTATCAATGCCGCAGCAAGCAAAATATAAATAAGCGGACTTCGAAATTGGCGTACAAAAATTAAAAACCAAGAATCAGGACCTTTTTGCGGTAACGTATTAGCTCCGTAATACTTTTTTCTATCTGCTATTACATTGTGCGTAAGCCCTTTTGAAATATCAGTTCTATATACTTGACATACCTGAGCTTCGCTCATTTGATATGGTTTCATTATTCTCTCCATAAGATAGTGCACAATTATGCATTGTATATAACAAGATGCATATCCCATTGAAACAAGCTAACGGATTAAAGAACTCTTTTGCAACAGACGTCTGAACTTAAAGTAGCAGTTAAACTTTTCTAATTTAAGAAGGACCACATTAGTATCATGACCATGCAAGATACGTAACTTCTGTTTTTTCACAAGAACCTTGTGTACGCATATCAACAGGTATATGCAAAGGAACATCTGCCTGATCATTCATGAATGCCTTACGCGCTTCTTCAATCATATACATAACATCAGAAACTAATTTTGCATCAACTGTATCCATCGAATTCCACTTAGATTCAAGCATCAAGCAGGCTTCAAGCGCGTCATCCAGTTGAGAGTGCTGAGGTAAGCCAAGAATATAGCGCGGCGTATACATAATTTTACGCTTTGCGGTAGGAAAGGCATCAAGGACTGTTTTGACTTGTTCATATGAATCTGCTGGAATTGCAATCAATTTCTTACCAACAAAGATATCATAATCCCATTGCCCAAAAGGGTGGAATATACTACGTCCAACTATCCCTTTGATGCAGATCACAAGATGAGTAACACTTTTACTAAATCTTAATAAACCGGCAGAGAATAAAACTTGTTTAGCCGGTGCAATGTATCCCCAAAGGGTACTGTACGATTGCACCGATGCTTCATAGACTGTACCGAAATCTATAGACTCTCCAGCTTCAAGAAGTTTTGAGCGTTCAGGGGAGCTTATAGAACGTTTAAATGTGATTAACACCACATTACCTGTATTGTTGATTATAGTCAGCCCAATGGTTCTTGTTTCAAGAGTAGCGCATTGAATTTCTTGAACAAGATTCATTATTGAACAAAAAAAAGTTAATAGTATTGAAGCGAGGGTAAGTGCATATTGATTCATACCCATTCTCCTTGGCTGAGTATAATAACACTGCTTATTGGCACCTTCATTTAATGCCTCGCACATAGCGTACACAATAGAAAGCACACTTGTCTATTTTTTTGTTAAAGCCGACTAGATGAATAGTTCGTGAATAAATTTAATGGATTTCTTTTTATTACAACACATTTCAGCATTTAAAAAGTAGCTTTTTTCATACAAAAAAATGCTTTAAAAACTATCTTATTGAAAAACAGGAATCTTTTTGTCT
>CAZQNW010000001.1:0-55597 GCA_964595035.1 uncultured Pseudomonadota bacterium | reverse complement strand
CAAATTTCCAATTTTTTAAAAACATATATTCCAACCTGTATTTAAGTATCAGCAAGCCATAGTAAATATACTAGAACTTACCACCTACAAGCCTTTTAATCAAAAGGGGTATCTATCCCTGTTCAACAACAGTAATAACACTTCCAAGAGGCTTTTTTTCTACAAGAAAATGAACGGGAAACTGATCTTTCATGGCAGGCAAGTGAGATACAACTATTATTTTTGCAAAATCGTCCTGTATTTTGTACAAAGCATCCATAATATGAGCAAGTCCTTCTTCATCTTGTGAACCAAACCCTTCATCAATGATAAGTGTTTGCAATGAAGTACCCGCTCGTCGTGCTAATATTTTAGATAAAGCTATACGCAAAGCAAAGTCAATACGAAACGCTTCACCTCCTGAGAACATTTCATATGGACGGATTCCCATATTATCAGAAATATTAATATCAAGTGTCTCTTTAGAACCACCTTTTTTAAGGTCGCGCAATGACTCAATAAAAATTTGTGCTTGATTATCAGTCAATTTAGCCAAAAGCTCATTAGCTTCCTGTTCAATATCCGGTAGTACATCTTGAATAAGTAATGCTTGAATACCATCTTTGCCTGTCGCCATTGCAATTGCCTGTAAATCATCGATCTGTGTAGTTACTTGGGCAATATTATTTTGACATTCCAACTTCTCTTTTTCTAAAGCTAGAAGTTTTGCACGCTCATTTTCAAGAGCTCCACGTTCATGAATCAAGCTTTCTTTACTTTGTTCAACCTCTTTTTTGCTTTGAATAAAAGAGTGTTCCAGAGATTCAATATTCCTCTGCATGTCCGCAATGGTATAAGAGTGTGCTTTGGCCTGTAGATCAGCAATCTGGACTTTTAACTCTTTTAAATTCTTAACTAAGGCTCCAATAGCCTTCATACGCGCCTCTTGTTGAGCTATCTGGGCGGTTAGTTCTTCATGCTTTTTCATTGTCATCTCAATCAAGGTTAATTCTTGCGTAAGTCGTTCTTGCATTACCGCGTCATAGCCACATTCCGCAATCGCTTTCTCTAACTGTTGCATATCAATAACCAAGCTACAAAAATCCTGACCTTTTTCTAACGATTCACGCAACGCAGTCTGAGTATGAGACAGCTCCTTTTCTTGATCAGAGATTTGTGTATTAAGAAGAACAATTTGAGACTCGCACATACGCTTCTGTTGTTCTTGCGCGTCAAGTTCTTGCATTATCATATTATTACGATTAAGCGTAGCACAAAATTGTGCATCAAGCACTTGCAACTCATTTTTATTCCCTTCTAAGATTTGTATATGCGTATGCTGTTCAATCAAAATAGCTTTAAGTTTCGCAACAACCTTTTTGATACGTGATATACGATGCTCAAGAAAATGTTCTTCTTTTAAAAATTTATCTTTTAGAAATCGACGCCGCGAAGCTGATAAATTCTGCTCGCAGAGTGGACAACATGGATTATCTTCATCTTGTGACAGCTGTTTTTTTCTCTCCAAATTTAACTTTTCTTGCGACAAGAGATTCCCTTGAGCAATCCAATGTTGATAATAAGCCTTTCTTTTTTCGAACTGTTTTAAGGTTGCCTCAAATGCCTGCGGATCAACAGCGTTTATCTTTTTCTTTTCTGATAACGTTGCCAATATGTGATCATTAGACTTTTTTTCTTGAAGTAATTCTGCAGAACGTAGATCACACGTTTTTATCTGGCTTTTATAATGCTCAAGTTCAATCTTAAGACGATCAATTTTCACTTTGTATTCCTGAACATGTTGAGCAATTTTTTGGGCATGTTCAATTTCGAGCCGCGCTTTTTTTTCTTTTTTTTGCAGGTATTGTTCTTTATAGACCAACTGCTCACGCATTTGCATCTGTTGGTGATGTAACTGATCCGCAACAACTTTTTTCTTTTGTTCAAGTTCATCGTAAGTCGGAATTTTTAATTGCTGCGCATGTATCGCTCTCCACTGCTTTACCATTTCCAGCAATGAATCGTGCATATCCCGTTGAGTTTTTTTCATTTGCGTCATATTGAGTTGTATTAATTGATACTCTTGGTACATCTGCAGGTATTGTTTTTTACACTGTTCAAGTTCTTGTTCTTTTTGAGCAAGGACATTCTCTTGGACACTCAGTTGTTTAAACTTATCTTGTAAATTCGCAAGACGTTCATCTATAGTTTTAAGTTGTTCTAAATCAACAATCATACGATCAAGAATAGCCTGATAGCTCACACGCGTTGTCGTTAAGTAACGGATCTTCTGACTTGCTAAAGAACGAACAGCCTCATACTGATCCAGACCTAAAATTGCGGCTAAAATTTCTTTGCGCTCTTTTGGAGTTTTTTTAGAAAATTCATTTGATTGTCCTTGTCTTAAAAAGGCAGAATTACAAAAAGATTCAAAATCAAGATGAATAAGTCGTTGTAATATCTCCTGGTTAGAACGTACAGATTTACCTCCAATTGGAACAAATATGTTTTGCTGAGGATCCAATACGCCGACATCAAGTGTCACATAAGGTTTGCCTGAGCTTTTGGTATATTCACGTCGTACGCGATACTCTTGACCATTGCATATAAATTGCATGGCAACCATCATATGTGTTTGCCCAACGCGTATAAGATTGTCATCAGATTTTGATACACCTGCGATTCTTCTTCCTTGCCCCCATAAAGCCCATGTTATAGCATCAAGTAACGCAGATTTTCCATGTCCATTTTTGCCGGACAAACAGATAAGCGAATGCGGAGAAAAATCTACTGTTTGAATATCCGCACCATAACTTAAGAAATTTTTTAGCTGCAACTTTAATGGAATCATACGCCCCTCAAGCTATTGTCTTTACTGTAAGATGGTTTTATTCTAAACATTAAGTATAGTATATCGAATGCAACAGATAATCACCAATAAGGAACGCATGAAAATAAGTGATAATGTATTTCGAGAATATGATATTCGCGGCATCATCGGCACAGAAATACCGGTTGAAGAAACCTATGATTTAGCACATGCAATTGCAACATTTTTTATTCAAAAAAATCCTGCGATAAAAAACATTGCTGTCGGCATGGATGGACGTACACATTCACCGTTAATTAAGGAACAGGTATGCCAAGCCTTGGTAGATTCCGGCTTTGATGTTAAATTCCTTGGGACATGTACAACTCCCGCACTATACTTTTGTCTTCATACAACAGATGCCCAAGCCGGCATCATGATTACCGCTTCACACAATCCAAAAGAATATAATGGCTTTAAGATATGCATTGGCAAAGAATCTGTGTCAGGCAAATCGATTCGTGAAATTCGGAAACTATACAAAGCTAATATACATCATACTGCTCATCACAAAGGATCTTTATCTGAAACGCCTATTCATACACCCTATATAACATGGCTCGTTGAACATTTTTCACATCTTAAAAATCTCAATGTACCAATCGTACTAGATTGTGGTAACGGAGCAGCAGGTTCTATAATCCCAGATCTCGTAAAAGCTTTTAACTGGCAACAAACCAAGATTTTATACGCTGATATCGACGGGAATTATCCACATCATGAGGCAGATCCTACAATTGAAAAAAACATGAAAGATCTGCGACAAGAACTCGCTCATGGTTCATATATATTTGGCCTTGGCTTTGACGGCGATGCTGATCGTGTAGGAGCAATGACACGCGAAGGATACCTTATTCCCGGCGATAGGCTTTTAGCTCTTCTGGCACGTCCTATAATTCAGACGCATCCTGGAGCCACCGTTATTTGTGACGTAACAAGTTCATCCGCATTGCTTCAGGTCATCAACGCATGGCAAGGTCGTTGTCTTATGGTCCCTACAGGACATGCAAATATCAAAGATGCAATGCACCGAGAGCATGCCCTTATTGGCGGCGAGCTAAGCTGTCATTTTACATTCGCAGATCGTTATTTTGGATTTGACGACGGTATTTATGCGGCATTACGTCTTATTGAATATATCCATACACATCAACAGTCACTGACGGAACTCGTTGAGCTGTTTCCTGAAGTATACAGTTCACCATCTATTCGTATCCCATGTGATTGTACACACATTCCTGCTATGATCGAGACAATAAAAAAACATTATCAAGATAAACAGGATGCTAACTTAATTACTATCGATGGCGTACGCGTTACTACTCCATATGGATGGGGGCTTATTCGAGCATCAAATACTCAACCTGTCATAAGTCTGAGGTTTGAATCGAATACACCACAAGATCTTAAAGTAATAAAAACAGAATTTGCTTCGTTACTCAGCCCTTATTTTGATAAGAATACGCTTGTAACTTATTTAGGAATATAATGGCAAGAACTGTCGGATTACATATTAGAAATAATAAAACAATTTCTGAAGTACTTGAAAAAGCTGAACGGCTGAACCTACCCTTATTTCAATGTTTCTTACGACAACACTCTGGTGCTATTATTGAGCAAACACCGACACTCACACAATTGTTTCGTAGGTATAGCCGTACGTTTACCGCGTTATATGTTCATGGATCCTACAGAATCAACCTTGCTGATCATACACGCGAACAGCACCCGGCATTAAAACAAGAGCTACACTGGGCAAAAAAGCTCGGCTTTACTCATATGATATTACATCCTGGGGCTTCTTCATCTTCTGAACGTGGTATCGATTCAATCGCACGAAATCTTAATTTACTTATACAGCAACATCCAACCATACAATTCGTACTGGAAAATGTAGCATTTACCAGCCCTTCAATAGGCGGAAGTCTGGAAGATTTGCATCATATTAAAAACAAGCTTGATAAGCCAGAAAAACTAGGATTCTGTATAGATACAGCCCATGCATATGCTTATGGATATAATATACGCGATGGGCAAGAACGTTTGAATTTTATACATGAAATCGATAAACTTTTAGGCCTAAGCTCAATAGAGTTGATACACATTAACGATACTGAAAGCAAACTGGCATCTAGGCACGATATTCACTGTCGTATAGACCAAGGAATTATCGGATTAGAACCTCTGAAAGAATTTGTCCTTGATAAACACATTTCAAATATTCCTCTTCTTTTGGAGTTACCGGCGCTAAGTGAAGCAGAAGAACTGTATAATCTGAACATTGTAAGAGATTGGCATCGATAACAAACGATAATAAACACATCTTGGCTTTCATGTACAACACATGGTACAGTAATAAAAATAACTAAGTATCTTGTACATAAAGGGGAAATAATGCGTATAGCAATCAACGGATTCGGCCGTATAGGCAAAACGTTTTTACGAACATTACTACTCGATCCTCACGCTCAACATATAGATGTTGTTACTATAAATATCGGTAAGGGAGATATAGATCTTATTGCTCACACATTTAAATATGATTCTCTCATGGGAACATTCCCAGCAGACGTGCATATTGAAAATAACATGCTCTGCATTAATGGCAAAAAAATTGAGATTATTGCTGAACTTGACCCACGAAATATTAATTGGAAAAAAAGATCAATTGATTGGGTTGTTGATGCATCAGGTCATTTTACAAAGCGAGATAAAGCTTTTTTACATATTGAACCTGCGGGGGCACAACATGTTTTAATTACTGCACCGGCAGAAGATCCTGATGTTACTATAATCCCTGGTATTAATGATCATATGTATAATGAAAAACATCGGATTGTCTCTCTTGGAAGCTGTACAACAAACGCTCTCGTTCCCATGCTCAAAACACTTGATGACGCATTTGGCATAACACAATGCGCCATGACAACCATACACGCTTATACAAACAGTCAAGTACTGCTTGATATAGAAGCAGGAGATCCTCGAAGATCACGCGCCGCTGCTCTTAACATTATTCCTTCAAGTACAGGAGTCAGTAAAATTGTTGATACAATATTGCCAGGAATGGGATCAAAATTCACTGCAATGGCATTACGAGTTCCAGTAGCAAAAGTATCTATTATTGATCTAGTTTTTACCAGTAAAAAAGAACTTTCAACCAAGGCAATTAATCAAGCACTGGAACAAGCAGCTCATGGTATGAAAAACATTATAGCCTACAGTACTGAACCACTTGTTTCCAGTGACTATTCAAACGATCCTCATTCAGTAACCATTGATTCACTTTTGACTTCTGCCCAAGGGCACATGGCAAAAGTTCTCGGTTGGTATGATAATGAATGGGGTTACTGTCAACGCTTAAAGGATTTTTTGCTCAATAGAATATAAGTGCCTAACTATGTATTTTTATGCTCTATATAGCTCACTATAAAATGTTGGTAATAACGCATAGCAGAAATTATAGACATTGATACTGCTAACACGAGTAAAAGCATTTCAACAGAAGTCCAGATAGGTGATCTGTATAAGTCGGCTATACAACGCGAAAATTCTGACCGTGATAACGTATGAAATGGATTCGCGATAAGAATAGTAAGATACATCGTTTGAAACAATGTCTTACATTTAGCCAGCCAAGAAACTTGGATTGAAAAGTTGTTTTCAAGTGCAATTTGACGCAAACCTAATACAAAGAACTCACGGCCAATTAACACCAACACCCAAACAAAAAATAACTTGTTAATAGCCAATAATGCTATCAACACAGAATAAACAAGAAACTTATCCGCAATAGGGTCCAAAAAACGACCGAATGAGCTAACCTGCTCATAACGTCGGGCTAAAAGTCCATCAAAAAAATCTGTAAGACTAAACAAAACAAATAATCCGGCTAAAGAACAGTTTATCCAAAAAATATTGAGGGGAAGTATATAGACAACAAGAACCGGCAGCATTACCGGCGAAAGAATTAACCTAATCAATGTAAGAATGTTGGGAAGATTAAAGATATTTGTGAATTTCATTTTTTTAGAATTATGGTGGCGACGCAGGGACTTGAACCCCGGACCTACGGATTATGATTCCGCCGCTCTAACCAGCTGAGCTACGTCGCCAACCAATTTTTTAGATACTTAATTTCTTTATATCAAATGTTTCTAATATAAAGTTAAACGTAGAACGCAAGAAGGTCAAGCCTGTAATTAAAGTTGCTATAGTACCAAGTAGTAATGTTACAGCAAAACCTTTAATAGGACCTGTTCCAAACTTATACAAAATAAGTGCTGTCAATATGTGGGTTATATTAGAATCGAGAATTACAACCATTGCACTGGAGAATCCGTTATTAACTGCCGTCTTTACACTAACTCCAGCAGCCAATTCTTCACGAATATGCTCATAGATAAGAATTGAACAATCAATAGCCATACCAACCGTTAACACTAATCCTGCGATACCAGGTAACGTCAACGTTGCGCCCAACCAATACATACCAACTAAAATCAAGAGCAAGTTGTACACTAAGGCTATGAATGACAACACTCCTGACAGCTTATAATAGAATACACTGAATACTAATAGGAGTAATAGCCCAATCAAGCATGACATAAGGCCTTTATAGATCAAATCTGAACCAAGAGACGGCCCAATTTGTCGTTCCTCTTCAAAGGTAACAGGAGCTGCAAAGGAACCCGATTTGAGTAAAATTGAAAGTTCTTTACAAGCATCAGGTGAACCCATACCGGTAATCTCGCCACTCCCTTTAAGGGCTTGTTGAATTGTTGGAGCTAGAAGAACTTCGCCATCCAATACTATAGCAAGCCTTTTACCAAAGTTTTTACGAGTTAATTCATAAAACTTTTCAGAACCACTTTCATTGAATTGGAATTTAACAACGGGTTCAACTCCCGTATGCCCGCCTAAGCCAGCTTTAGCATCCTTAAGCAACTTACCCGTTATGTCGGTATATTTAGAAAGTAGGAAATAACCGCCTTCTTTACCATGAACAATTTCTTTATCCGGTGGAAGCTCTTCTCCTTCAATTTCATACAGTAGGTCTTCTTTGCTACCTGCTTCCCGTTCAACAATCTTGAATTCTAATTTTGCCATCTTACCAATCATGGCCTTAGCTTTCTGAGGATCATCAATACCAGGAAGCTCAATAACAATATTCTTTTCGCCTTGTTTGGCAATAGGTGTTTCTTCAACATTCAATTTATTCAGTCGCGAATGTAACACCTCAATATCTCGACGAACAGCTTCTTCTTTGATCTTTTTTGCAAACTTATCTTCAAATCTCAACTTTAACGTGGTCCCCTCAACAACTTGCTTTAATTGTGGCTCGGACAATGTAAGATGTGATGCAACATCTTGTAACGCCTGGGCATTATCAAAAGTTAATATAAGCGTTTCATCTTTAACTTCTTTGGTCAAAGGTAAAGGCTTATGTGCCTTTTTTAGCTTATCCGGTAACATAAGCATCTTTTCAGCCAAATCAGCTTCAACAGCTTTGTCAGTTTGAACTTCTAGGGTGATATAGGTTCCACCAACCAAATCAATACCAAAACGTAATTTTTCTCGAAGAGGATAGAGAATTATAACGCACACAATGGCTAACAACGTCCACAAACCAATAGAAATAAAATTAAATCGGTGACCTGAAAAATTCATATTACAACCCTTCTCTACCACCTCATTTAACACTACAATTCATTAATCTACAAAATGGTGCCGAAGAGGGGACTCGAACCCCTACAGGATTTCTCCCACAGCCACCTCAAGGCTGCGTGTCTGCCAATTTCACCACTTCGGCATTTCAATCAAACATGATAGTAATGTATCACATGTATGGCATCTTATCAAACTTTTGCAAAAAAATTTTTCAATGCACAAAGCTGCCATATGCTTCAACCCGGATCAAGTATGATCAAGAGCTTTTCAGAGAAGCTTTGTGGCAAAATTATACTTTATAGAGCCACCAACCAAACAAGAGGTTCCAAAGAGCTTTAAAGAAGCTTACAACGGCATTCCATATCTTAACAAAAAAACCTGCTGATGGAACTTTTGCTGCTTTTTTCGCAGCTTCTGCAGCCTTCTGTTCAGCAATTCTTGCCTGCTCCTCATCACTCATTTGGCTTTCAGCTACCAAAAGTCCGAACTGCTCCTTTAAGTCTATGCCACGCTCTTTTAACTCTTGTATTTCTTTTTTAGCTCGTTCAGTTTTATCTTTTGCCGCTTGAATCAAACTATCAAAATAACTGGAAAATTCGTGATCTATATATTTTTTTAGCTCTTTGAGGTTTTTGTGTAACCCATCAATCACATAATAACGTTCATAGGCTTTTTTGTCACTTAACTCATGCGCTATTGCTTCAAATTCTTGCCAAGCAGATTGTTCAAACCGATGAGCTTCATTTATTTTACCATTCAAGGTATTGATTGCTTTATCAATATGCGTATCTATATCCTCAATAATATCAATATCCAACTTTAGCTGTTCAAGATCTTTTTTTGAAAGTATAAGTTTATCAAGAAATTCGCGCTCTCTTTCATCTAAAAAACCTGATTCTTCTCGCTCACGCTCGATATCTTCAATCAAGTTCATTAGAATATCACGTATTTCAGATTGTTCGAGCCCTACACCTCTATAAAAAGGATTCAAAATTGTTTTTTCAATTTCAGCACGTTTTTCCAAAAAAATCATTCTTGAAGAAAAAATTCCCTCGTACACGTCACGGCATTCTTTGTATTTGTCCTTTGCTCTCTCCCACCAAATCCTTTTATTGAGCCAGTTGCCTTCAGGTTGGTCTAGATCAATGGTATCTATACTAATCATTTCGCTAGAATTCTGAGGTTCTTGCGCTTTTTGAGCCTCTTGCTTTGTGGCATCTTCTCCAACGCCTGCAATAGGCTCCTTTGCTATGGCAATAGTATTTGTCTCCTGCTTTTTAACAGCTGCATCATCTTTTGTAGTTAAAACTACTTTATTAGGCTCAACTACTTTATTAGGCTCTCTGGTCGGTACAATAACATTTCCAGTTGCAAGCTCCTTGCCTTCCAGAACCGACTCCACGTGTGCATTTCCTTGTGCTTCATTACGTGGAACTTCGGAAAATATTAATTTAGGCTCCTCTACAGCCTTAGGAGCTTCAACCATACGTAGTGGTTGCTGCCCCAATAAAAAACCGGTGAGAGATAATCCGCCCATAATGATGCTCATCACTAACATACACATAATGAATCCTTATACTCTTTTTTATGCTCTACTTTTAAAATTACAATGTTTCCGCCAATTCCTTAAGTTCATTTATCAAGGCCTTTGATAACTCCTCAGCCTCTGGAGACGTATAACTCCATTGGATACCTTTATCAACCCTGGAAAGAACAGAACGATCACTTTTAATATCAATAATATCTAAACGTACAATATTCATTAAAGGATGAACCAAGGATGGAGCTCTTACGACACCTGAACGGGCCAATACGCTGTATGCAACATTACCTTCGTCCATAAAACACATCATTACCTTTTTCTGCCATACCATATTATGATAACCGGTATGATCTTTATGGATAGAGATCAAGATACTTTCCAATCCTTTTGGGTAAACACACTGAATAGGCGTCGTATGAGGCAACCCTTTTTCAGAGAAAGTAGCCAAAACACCAACAGTTTTGCCACTTTTTAAAACCTTTACTAAATCATCAGGCAGTTTGACACCTACATGTTTTGCCATAATATTACCTCATAAAATTGTATAAAAAAAATAAAAACCACTTGTTGTTAAATAAACCGTAATAACCTAAATAACTATGCCAGCTCAGCTATGATCTCTTGTTCTACGACGAAACCAGCCGCAGTTAATCGCAAGAACCCATCCTCAACTAGCAACAAATTGGAATCACACAAATATTTAATTTTCCCCTCTAAGATAGACCTTCTCTCTAAACTTAACCCCTCCAGCAAAAAATTATAGCTTATACCCTTATTTCTTCGTAGCCCCAACATAATCATTTCAAGTCGAATATCGTCAGCACTCAATAATTCAGCAAATATTGCAGGGTCTTTTTTTTGTTCTACTGTTTCAATATAACGCATAAGGTTCTTTTCATTCATGAAGCGGCTATTCCCGTCAAAAGAACAGGCTCCCAGCCCGAAACCTTTATAAGGCTTCCTGTCCCAATAAACAATATTATGCTGAGACTCATAGCCCTGACGAGCAAAATTCGACACTTCGTACTGTAAAAAACCATGCTGGGCTAAAAAATCTATAGACCAACAATATAAATCCGCAATTAACCCCTCATCTGGAATTTTCACATCACCACGTTTCACATTATAATAAAGAGGTGTTTGCTCATGAACCATAAGGCAATACAAGGAAATATGCTTTACAGGCCAAGAAACCACTTTGTGCATAAAAGATACCCACCCACTTTTATCTACACCCGGTAAGCCAAGCATAATATCAACGGATACATTATCAAATTCCCGCGAAGCATGTAAAAGAAGCTGTGTCACGTCTTCCTCTGTTTGGAATCGATTCAATGCAGCTAAAATAGTCGAATCTCCATACTGAACTCCTATACTAAGCCTATTAATGCCGCACTTTCGCCACATATATAATTGATTATAACTAACTGTACCAGGATTAACTTCAATAGTTACTTCACCAAGCCGATCAATACAAAATACACTTTTAATTTTACCAGACATGTCAAGTAGTAGCCTATCCGGCCAGGTACTGGGAGTTCCCCCTCCAAGATACAAAGTAGGAATAACGCATTGATCGTACAGATCCGCAAAAGCATCGATTTCCAGCATCAAGGCATCATGATATCTTTGCATATACTGATTATGACACGCAAGAGCAATAAAAGGGCAATATGAGCATCTCGAGGTACAAAATGGCCAATGAATATAAAATGAACAAACAGTATCTGCAAGGGAAAATTGCATACAAGTCTCGATGTAATCTAATATTACTTATTTAAAGGTATAGTTTCTTTTACCAATCGCACCCCCAAAGCAAGGTCCTGTTCCATCTGCTCAACAAGCGCAGGTTCATTGGCAAATTTTATGCTGCTTGCATGACAAAAAATATCACGCGCAACCGGCAATATATCTTTAGGAAAGTTGATTTGCTCTTCAAGATAAGACAAAATTTCTTTTTCAGTACTACCCTGTACAGCGATTCCATAACGTTCAGTAATATAGCGTTTAATAATGTTTGTTAATTGAAAATAAAAGCTTTTGGCTTTGTCGACAGAAAATACATTTGGCATTCTCAGGTTTTCTAGATTTGTTAAAGCAACCTCCCAACAAGGTCTAACTTTTTTCTTTATAAAAATTTTTTTAAAGATAAGATATGTTAACCATATCACAATGCTAATCGTTACAATTAAAACAATAACCTTGCATGCAGTACTTTGCCACCATGGTTCATGCCAAACCCCAAAAATATCGTAGAAGTCATCCATATGAGAATTGTTCATCGACACCCTTTTAGTAGGTCATGCGCCTACGGAAGAATCGTATAACATCATCAATAAAAGTTTCGTTGTTTTTTAAATCAAGACAATCGATACCATACTTGGTATAAAGGCGTTTTTGCGCAACAATCCTATCTTCCAAATAATCTGCAATGCCAACGCGTTTTCCTGAACGCGTATCCAAAAGACATGTCTTGTCATCTTCAGGATCATAAACAGTTAAAAAGCCCACAGAAGGAAACGATTTAACAAGTTTATCAAGGCACCGTATCACAACAATTTCATGATTCGAGGCAATTGACTTTAACGAATAATCCAGACTTTCATCGATACAATCAGACAACAAAAAAACTGCCGTCTTTTTATCTTTCATCTGTTTTAGCCGCTCAATCGCAAGAGCTCCATTAGTTTTTTTTGATGTTGTTTGCTGGGAAAAGATCTGCTTTATTATAGTATGAACATGCATATGTCCCATTGCCGGAGGGATTACATATTCTATCTTATCCGTATACAAAATTAATCCGACACGATCTTTGCTGTAACCAGCAACCAATGATAATACTGCAGCAACCTGCTTTAAAATATCCGCACCGCTCATAGAATTTGATGCAAATGAAGTAGAGGCTGACAGATCAAGTAAAATCATTATTGTACGATTACGTTCTTCGATATATTCCTTTACAAGAATCTTACCTGACCTTGCAGATGCTTTCCAATCAATAGAACGAACATCATCACCCATCTGATAGTCCCGAATTTGATTAAATTCAAATCCTGAACCTTTTTGAGCCGACCTGCTATCACCCATGAGTGTGCTACTTAATATGCGTCTTGTATGTATCTCAATTTCAGCAATTTTTTTCAAAACTTCTTTTGATAACATATTCATCAAAGCATAAATTTAGTCAGTATTTCTGGTAATACAACAGTTCCATCAGCTTGCTGGTACGTTTCAAGTAGTGCAACCATCAAACGCGGTACAGCTAATGACGAAGTATTTAACGTATACACAAGTTCAGGCTTTTTCATGCCGGATTTCTTGTATCTGATAGAGCCACGACGAGCTTGAAAATCAGTACAATTGCTTGAGGATGAAACTTCATAATAACAATTTTGTCCAGGAAGCCATACTTCAATATCAAACGTTTTGGCCGAAGCAAAGGAACAATCTTGAGCCGCTAACAAACTAATGCGATAATGCAATCCTAATTGCTGCAAAATATCTTCAGCACAAGCAATCATACGCTCATGCTCAGCTACTGCCTGTTCTGGCTCACATATGGTATAAATTTCAACTTTTTCAAATTGGTGGATACGAATAAGACCTCTTTCTGTTGAACCATAACCGCCAGCTTCACGTCTGAAGCAGCTTGTCCAAGCTGTCATACGTTTAGGCAACTGTTCATCACCAAAGATTTGCTCTCTATAAAGATTGGTCAAAACAACTTCCGCTGTTGGCGATAAATAAAGATTATCTTCAGGAATAGAGTAAACTTGATCTCTAAATTTTGGGAAATTACTTGCAACTAACAGCGATGTTTCATTTGCTACGCAAGGAGGCAGCATAATTTCGTAGCCATATTTGAGGTTATTAGTCAACATGAGACGCGTCAGCGCATAAACTAATTGAGCTCCCATGCCTTTATACATAACAAATTGGCTCCCCGCCATACGAGCACCCGCCTCAAAATCCAACCAGCCTAAATGCTCGCCAAGTTCTACATGATTCTTTATATCAAAATTGAAAACAGGCTTTTGCCCTACAACTTTTACAACAACATTATCAGCTTTATCTCCTTCTGGAACATCTTCGAAAGGAATATTAGGACACCCGAGATACAATAAATCAAATTCTTTTTGCACTCGAGCAAGTTCTTGCTCCTTGCTCTTCAACATCTTACCCAGTTCAATGGATTGATCACGAAGTTCTTGGGTAACGCCTCTTTTACCTTGTTGAGCTAATTCATTTTTCTTTTGCCTGAGTGATTCGACATCTGAAAGATACAATCTAACCTGAGCATCAAGCTCATACAGCCGTTCAATATCAAATTTTGGTTCTTTTTTTCTGACCAGCTTAAATACCGTTTCAGGATCCTGTCGCAACCATACTAAATTAATCATTGTAACTCCACAGGTACATTATAAAATATGCGTCCGTCCCATACACGTTATAGTACAGGAAAAAACGCACTAATGCAAAAAGAAACAATAAAAGCCGCACAATATGTGCGGCCCTGAATTAGGAATCTTTTTCCGAGGTCGCCTAAAAGCTAACCTATACAGATCGATCTAACTTCTTTTCTAAGATTTTTGCCTGGCTTAAACCTTGGGACATTAATACGAGGCAATTTAATACGCTCTTTAGTCGCAGGATTTATACCATTGCGCTCTGGACGACAGGATAACCAAAAACTTCCGAATCCTGTAATAGAAACCTTTTCACCTTTTTTAAGCGTACGTTCGATGATTCGCGTTAGAGAATCCAAAACGCGAAGAACATCTTTTTTACTGAATGTGGTTTCGTCGCTCAAAGCGGCTACCAACTCATTCTTATTCATTGATACTCCTCTAAAATAATGTAAGTACGACACTGCTACTTCATTTATCTCCACTCTTTTCTGTAAACTCCATTATACTTGTATTCTAGAGTAATTCTATTTGCAGATTTGTCAAATTTGAAGATACAATACTTAACGAAAGGCACTTATGCTCGTCGATACACACTGCCATATTCCTATGTTAATTGATGAAAATATTAACAAAAAGCTTGAAGCATACGACTACGAAAAAGCCGATCAAATCATAGATGAAGCGGCAACATCAAATGTTACAACACTTGTAACCATTGGTAGTACATCATATACTGACAGCTTTAACTGCAGTATGCTTTCTGAACGATACAAAAGAGTGTTTGCAGCTGTAGGACTATTTCCACATGACTGCGCTGAATCTTGGCGAGAAGATTTAAAACAGCTTATTCCTTTAATTAAAAGTAATCCTAAAATTGTCGCCATTGGAGAATGCGGCCTTGATTATCATTATCCCGATTATCATGCATCACGCCAAAAAGATGCATTCAAAGCGCAAATAGAACTTGCTTTAGAATATAATAAAGCTCTCGTTATTCATACGCGACAAGCACCCGAAGATACATTAAAAATTATCGATGAATACAAATCAGAGCTCCATCGTGGAGTATTCCATTGCTTTTCTGAGGATCTTGCATTCGCTGAACATGTTATCAATTGGGGTTTTTATATAGGCATTCCTGCAACCATAACATATCCTAAGAATGATAGGTTGCGCTCAATAGTCGCAACGGTTGGCTTAGAACATATTGTACTCGAAACAGATTCACCTTATCTGCCTCCACAACATATGAGGGGCAAAAGAAACCATCCAAAAGAAGTTGCAACTATTGCTCATTTCATTGCAGATTTTTTGCATATCGATTACACCGTTGTTGCGAAAATAACAACAGAAAATGCTCGCACACTATACCAGTTTCAAGATGATGTATAATAAATTTATTTTGTGCGCAGTATTCCAGAAAAACCAAAATCAAGTAATAGATGAGATAGAGCCCCAAATATAAAAACGAGTGTTCCAATTTTAATAAATTCATCATACGCAGGAAATGTGTTTGCTATTGCTATTCCCGACACACAAGCAATGGCTAGTATAAACCAAAGTTGATGAAAAATACCTCTGTGAGCAACAAAAGTTGGCAACAACGCTACAAATACCAAGCTCCCACATAAAACATATCGTTCATGCATACATAAAAAAATATAAAGGGGAAGCATCAAGCTAAAAAAAAATCTTTGGCCTTTACTCTTAATATCGATATCTGGAAACAAAGCACCCGCAACAGCACAAAACAAAAGAATCATGAAATGAGTAAAAGAAGCGATGTATATCTGAAATAAAAATAGCGATATAAGCCAGATAACCATACCTGCTACTATATGATCTTTCCCTTGCGCCATAAAACACCTTAACAACTGTCGCCACCTCTGAGGCACTATATTGTGATACTCTTACTTTGTATCCTTTTTTGATAACAATGCTATTTCACAAGCTTTACGAAAGATATACCGGGATAATAAAAACGTAAAGTCTTCTTGCAATCGTAGCCATCTTTAATCATTTGGCTGGCACCCCATTGGCAAAGACCTACATGATGGCCATATCCTCGCCCCCTGAAAATAATCTTATTCGTAGTATTTTCAATCGCATAACAGCAACTTTTAATTTTAGGTTTCAGGCTAAATATTTTTTTACCTGAAATTGTCGAAATACCATGAGCACTTTTTACACTTACTTGTTGAACAAGTCCGGCAGCGTCCTTCTTTGAAACAGTAACAGTTTTAATTTTGGACAGATTAGGAATATCATTTTTAAGCAAAGCAGTTAGTTCACTTTTCTCAAACTCCGCAGTCCATGAAAAAATTTTGCAATTCTTACAGAATGTACACGGTGTTTTTCTCGCCAGATATGGCGCTTTAACAAAATCTATGCCTTTCATACGCGCAGTTACAACGCCTCCGCAGCAAGAATCATACATAGCTATAACCGGTTTATTTTGATATATCATAATGATTCCACTAGTTTCTGTAACAGCATCATAGAGTGCACGTTTTTTATGGAAACCTCCGTATACTTGGTGTTTTACACTGTTTTTAACATGATATATACGTTTATTTGCTATCGCTTGCATCATCATAGCAACGCCATAACTTCGTATTGCAATAGCCATTACTTTATGCATTTCATGAGGCCAACTAGGCCATGATTCTGAATCTAAAACGGAGGCTACATAATCTTCAAGATCTATACAATTGATCAAAAATATGCTGTCTGAAATACAGATAACATAGAATGAACCGCCATATTCGTGACCATTGAATAGTATATTCCCATCGTGAGCGCGTACTATAACACGATTCCTCGTTAAACGTTTTCCATCAATATAAATATATCCGTATTTACTAGAAATGGAGACATCATGCTTATGTATAGAAATTGATTTTTTAGGATTTAATGGATCAACTAATAAAAATCCCGACTCAGAGTGCAACATCCAAGTAGATGTTTTACCTTCATCTAACAATACACGTACTTCAATCTCATGAGGCTTTGTTGCCGTTCCACATGTTTCATATGCATCCTGAGGAATCACATTATTTAATGAGCAGGTTTGAACATGTGAAGATGAATCAGTTGGAGTTTTATCATCAAAAATCTCTATTTTATGCGCACAACTAACAGAGCATATATCATGTTTTTGTACTCCTGAAGAGATCTTTTTGCGCGCAAAAGCATTAACAGAAATACTACAAAGAAAAAGAATAATCCAACATTTATAATGAAATCGAATATTCATGTAATTTCGCCAAAATTGAATCGGGAACAAGAATGGTACGATCAATACCCAGATTAGCCAAACTATCAGCCATACAATTTTCTTCACGCATAACATGAACTACTTTGTAACTTAAAGAGGCTAACATCTTTTTAGCAATTGTATATAATTGCAGCAAGTCTTGATTCTTAACCCGATATTCACCTTTCAATTGCTTAACCATAAGCTCGGAATCAGACATAATGAGCACCATATCATCAGGTCCAACGTGATCCTTAAGGTACAGGATCCCCAACAAAAGAGCAAGATACTCTGCTTGGTTGTTTGTTTTTATACCAATATAAAAGCCTAATTGTTCAACAGGCTTTTTATCTTTTGTTATAAAAATGCCAACACCAGCTCGACCGGGGTTGTTACGTGATGCTCCATCTACAAATAATTCGAACACGTGTCCTTTGGTATTGTTTTTGATATTATGCATATTGAGCCAGACTTTATAGGTTTTATATTCAATTATTCACTATCAACAGAATAAAGAATGCGATAGCAACTTTTACAAGGTATTAATTTACCTTTTTTCAAGAAAGCTAAATCTTGACCTGGTACAAGATAAAAACATGCGCTACAGCTATTATTTTCTACAGGAACAACGGGATTTTTCACCTGACCTCTCATATGCTCATAATTGTTCAAAAGATCTGCGGGAACAACTTCAAGATATGATTTCCTTAGTCGCTCATGTTCATCAATAGAACATTCTAAATCCTGAATTTTATTAGCTATATCACGCTGTTGCTTGTCTAGTTCTAAACCTTTTGCATCAGATAGAGCCTGTTCAGATGTATATTTTTTTTGTATATAATCTAATTTCTCCCATGCTTCTATTAAGCTTTGCTCACAAGCTTGCTGCTGATCGTGTACCGCATTAATTTCGTTTTTTAAAGACGAATATTCTTTAACACCAGTAACATTATCCAAACGATGCTTAAGCTCCACTTCGCGCTGGTCAAGCATCTTCATACTCAACTCTTGAGCATTAACATTCTTTTGATACTCGTTAAGTAGAAGCTTTAATTCTTCTAAATGTTTAAATAAGATATTTTTTTGTTCAACAAGACTTTTTTGTACATTCAATAAATTTTCGCGTTCATCATATAATAAACGGACTTTTGAATCGAATGTCACAAGAGCGATAAAGGTTCGAAGCAGCTGGTCATTCATCATACATCCCTTTAATGCTAAAGCTTTATGGCAAGCTGTCCTACCCTTGTTGGTGGGCCCACCAGGATTTGAACCTGGGACCTCTCGGTTATGAGCCGATTGCTCTTACCGCTGAGCTATGGGCCCCCAATTTAGGACAAAAAAGAAAGGATTACTTTCAAGTTATTATATCATTTGAAATAATAAACTACTTTTTTGAGTTTGTGAAGAAAATTATAATAAAATTTTTACACCCACTCAAGCCGCGCTAATTCAGCAGTATCACTTGTTCGTTTACCCATAGGTATAATGCGAGTATAGCCTCCTGGCCTATCAACATAACGTGGCGCAACCTCTTTAACAAGCTTTAAAGCAATATCTTGTTTGTAAGGGAGCAAAGCATTAATTCTACGACGAACATTAAAATTGTTACCCTCGCGTGCAATTGTAACCAATTTTTCTGCAAACTTACGCAACTCTTTAATACGAGCTTTAGTTGATACAATATGGCCATAATCTATTAAAAAAAGTACCTGGTTGCGCAACATGGCTCGCTTATGTGCGGGTTTTAAATTTAACTTCTTTCTAGCATTCTGATGTCTCATAGTATAAAACCTTTAACTATTGATATCTTAACCTTCAAGAGCCTTTTCTATATCTGACTCTTTGATGTCCATATTAAATGAAAGTCCAAAAGCCTTCATACTGTCTTTTACTTCACCAAGTGACTTACGCCCAAAATTCTTGATATTAAGTATATCATCTTCAGATAGATTTACTAAATCTACAATACGATTAACCCCAGCATTAACTAGGCAGTTATGGGCACGTACGGATAATTCTAATTCTTCAATAGGCTTTAGTAATAACTCTACAGGTATTCCCTTTATACCTATTTTATCTAATGAAACTGTTTGTTCTTCAGACGATTCTTGAGGCAATTTAGAAATATCATTAAAAGGAATTTCAGGCTTTGCCAAAAAATGTTCTAACTGAGTTCGCAAAACAGACACAGAATAGTGAAGAGCTTCTACCGGATTTTCAGAACCATCTGTATAAATACGACAAATTAATTTATCGTAATCTATTTCACCACCTACGCGGGTCTTTTCTACGTCGAAAGTAACCTTCTTAATTGGTGAAAACATGGCATCTAAATAAATACGATTATCATCCTGCAACGACTTATTAGTAGGCCATTGAGCAGCGCGATAGCCTCGTCCAGATTCAACGAAAAATTCTATATCAAGATCTCCATCAGTTGCAACATGCGCAAGTACATACTCAGGATTAATAAGTTGAAGGTGGTCATCTGCTTTAATATCAGCAACACGAGCAATGCCTTCACCTTTAAGCTTGAGATACATTTTGCCTGGCTTACCTTCTTTGTTGCGAACAATAATTTGTTTAATATTAAGGATCAGCTGCATTGTATCTTCGAGTACTCCTGGTACCGATGAAAATTCATTATTAACACCTTTAATAATAACAGATGTTACTGCTGAACCTTCAACTCCACCCAGTAAAACACGCCTTAATGCATTGCCAAATGTCATGCCAAAACCCGGCTCTAAAGGTTGAGCAACTAACTCACCAAAAGTACCCGATAAAGATTTTGGATCCCACGTTATACGCGGTATAATTAAAGGCTGGTATTCCTTCTTCTCCATGCAATCTCCCAAAACACCGTAAAAATACCCCTCTATGCAAGGCGGTCTTATTTAGAATACAACTCAACAATTAAGTGCTCTTCAATAGGAACCTGAATATCGGCGCGAACCGGCAGTCTCAACACACGACCTTTACGATCCTTCTTGTCAAGTTCAAGCCATTCAGGAACCTTAATCCCCATTTTTAAACGCTTATCAATAACATTCTCAACAAATACTGTTTTTTGAGAAACATTTTCGGCAAGCGAAATTACATCATTTACATGTACCAGATAAGAAGGCGAATAAACCTTTTTACCATTCACAAGAACATGCCCGTGAACAATTATTTGACGAGCTTGAGGACGCGTTGTAGCCATCTTCAAACGATATACGGTATTATCTAACCTACGTTCAAGCAAACTTAAAAGTATTTCGCCTGGGACGCCTTCACGACTTTTAATTGCATCCCTAAAGAAACGTTTAAACTGCTTTTCCCTCATCCCATACATATTTTTTACTTTTTGTTTTTCATCCAACTGACGCCCATATTCAGTCGTCTTACGTGGATGTTTCATTGGTTGGCCAAAAGATGGTGTTGATTTTTTATCAACAGACCCTTTATGTTTTTCGTTCATGGATCATCCTAAAGTAAAATCTAAGGGTTATACTCTACGCTTCTTGGGTGCACGACAACCATTATGAGGCAACGGAGTTACATCGCGCAACACAGTAATATTTAGTCCAGAAGCTTGCAAAGCTCTTACAACAGAATCTCTCCCTGCTCCAGGACCAGATAAATTAACTTCAACATTTTTAATACCCAAAGCACTCATCTCTTTTGCCAATGTTGTACCGACTTGTGAAGCTGCGAATGGAGTCCCTTTGCGCGAGCCCTTAAAACCTAGTTTACCTGCACTACTGGCCATCAATACATCGCCGCCTAAAGTAGATATTGAAACTAATGTATTATTAAACGACGAATTAATATGAGCAATAGCAGAATCTATATGCCCTCGTTTTTTTGCTTTCTTTTTGTACGCCATCGTACCCTTCAACCTCTATAGACTAGAGTTAATTCCTTAAACCCTTACTTCTTAGTTATCTTACGTTTAAGCGCAATAGCACAACCAGCTCTTCTTGGGCCTTTACGCGTACGAGCATTAGTACGTGTTCGCTGACCACGAGTTGGCAAGCCTTTTTTATGACGTAAACCACGATAACATCCGATTTCTTGTAAACGCTTTATATTAAGCGTTATCTCTTTGCGCAATTCACCTTCAGTAACGTAATTATTAGATACTTCTTTTTGAATTGCCGCGATTTCTTCATCCGACAAATCTTTTACGCGTTTATTAAAATCGATTTTCAGCTTATTCAAAATATCTTGAGAAGCCTTTAAACCAATTCCAAAAACATAGGTCAAGCCATACTCTATGCGCTTATTATTTGGTAAGTTAACACCTTCTATACGAGCCATATCATCCCTATTCTATTTGCCTATCTGTTATCCTTGACGTTGCTTATGACGTGCATCACGTTCGCAGATGACACGTATAACGCCCTTACGTTTAATAATACGGCAATAACTACAAATTTTTTTAACTGATGTACGTACCTTCATCGTCATCCCTAAAACAAATAAACCTAACTCTTATAACGTAATACAATCCTTCCTCTTGTCAAATCATATGGAGATAATTCAAGAGCAACTTTATCTCCAGGTAAAATCTTGATATAATGCATACGCATTTTACCTGAAACATGCCCCAACACTTCATGCCCCCCTTCGATTTCAACACGAAACATCGCGTTAGGTAGAGTTTCTTTAACAACGCCATCAACGCGAATAACTTCTTCTTTCTCTTTGTGAACCTTTGTTTTCATTCACTCATCCCCTGCCAGGTCTAGTTATAATCATAGGACCATTATCAGTAATAATGATGGTATCTTCAACATGCGCCGCCAAACTTCCATCAACAGTTTTAACAGTCCATCCATCATTCGCTACAAACACACGATACCCTTGCATCGTAATCATAGGCTCCAAAGCCAACCCCATACCTGCCTTAAGAACAGGGCCCCTGCCTGGTAACCCATAATTCAAAATCTCAGGTTCCTCATGCATAGCATGACCTATGCCATGTCCAGCGAAATCACGAACAACTCCAAACCCATTGCGCTCAACTTCTTTCTGAATTGCTGATGAAATATCAGAAACTCTATTACCTATCAAAGCACTATTGATACCAAGATCTAAAGCAGCTTGAGCAACATTTATAAAATGTTGCACTTTAAGATCAACCGGAGGAACAAGAAATGTTCGTGTCATATCAGCAAAAAATCCCTGATGCGCGGCACAAACATCTATTTTAATCACATCACCAGGCTTAATTACTTTTTTTGCTGATGGTATACCGTGCACAACTTCATCATTCAATGATATGCACGTAACAAATCGATACCCCATATAACCCTTAGAACCAGATACTAAACGTCTAGCTGCAAGTTCTTTTTCAAAAAAAGAATCCAATTCTAATGTGGTAGTACCAATCTGCACTTTTGGTTGCACAATTTCAAATATCTCCGCAAGCAAACGTCCTGCTGTAATCATCTTTAATAAAGATGTATTATTCATAATAGGAATCATAAAACATCATCACGCTTAATCACATGCATAAAACAACTCAAAACCTCATTTAAGGGACGATCTCCATCAATTACTTGAATAGATTGTCCCATTTTTGCAAAAACACGAGATAAATCATGCTGATGATATATAATCAATCTATCACGAATAACCTCAGGCTTATCATCTAACCGTCGAGTCAATTGGCTCGAGCAAATATCACACATATAATCCTTGCTCGGAGCAAAACCATCCGATTTTATCATCGAATATACTGCTTGACAGTTTTTGTTTGGGCATATTAATCGATTTGACAATCGCTTAATAACTGCTTCATCGTTAATGTCAAACTTAATTACTTGTACCCGTATATGAGGGTAACGTGTACGAAGCAAATCAAAAAACAATATAATTTGCTGTTCAGTACGAGGATACCCATCAAGTACTATTCCTTGAGATTTATCAATAGTATTAGTTAACCACTCATCTACTAAGGAAGTTATTAATTCATCAGGAATAAGTTTACCAGATTTAATAATTAAATCTATTTCTTTACCTATTTCAGTCTTTTTACTCACATGCTCACGGCATAACTCCCCAGTTGATAAGGCAGCCCAGCCTAGTCGTTTTACACATTCACGCGCCACAGTTCCTTTCCCGGAACCTGGAGGCCCGATAAAAATGTACACTAGTCTGCCATTACTCATCGACTAGATCTCCCTTGCATTCTACCTGAAGACAAGAATCCTTCGTAACGATGTTCAATAAGGTATGATTCAATCTGAGCAGCAGTTTCAAGACCTACGCCAACCATAATCAACATACTCGTACCGCCCATTGAAATAACAACCCCAAGTGTCTTCGTCATCAGTGTAGGCGCTATAGCTAACAACGCTAAATATATAGCACCAATTAACCCAATGCGCGTCAAGATATAGTTGAAAAATTCAGCTGTCTTTCTTCCCGGTCTAATCCCTGGAACAAAACCACCACTCTTTTTAATATTATCAGCTAATTCTTCCGGATTAAATACCAAAGCCGTATAGAAGAACGAGAAGAAAATAATTAAGAAAAAGTCTAAAACAAGCGATGTTGTTGACGTAGGATAGAGAACCTCATTCAACCATTGGCAGAATACAAATCGAGAAGAAAGCGTTGCAGCTATAAATCTAGGAATATTCAATATAGCACCAGCAAAGATAACCGGCATAACTCCTGGAGTATTTATCTTAAATGGAATATAGGTACTCTGACCACCATATATACGTTGCCCAACAACACGTCTTGCATACTGTACAGGTATCTTGCGTTCCCCACGTTCCAAAAACACAATACAACCAGTCATTACTATAAAAATTAATAAGACCAGTGCTGCAATCCACCAATCAAGAAATCCTTGAGAAACTTCATACCATAATCTATGAACATCTACCGGTAAACGAGAAACTATACCAGCGAAAATAATCATCGAACTTCCATTGCCTATTCCAAATAATGATATTTGTTCTCCCAACCACATCACAAACATAGAACAAATAGTCAAAGAAAGAATAAACGTGAAACGAAAGCCCCATCCTGGATGGATAGCAAGATTACTATGCTCTAAAAGGTACGCATAACTTAAACTTTGAAATACCGCAACTGCAAAAGCAAGATAGCGGGTATATTGGTTTATAATTTTACGACCATATTCACCTTCTTTTAACAACTGCTCTAACGATGGTATTGTCATACCCAACATTTGCATCATAATCGATGACGTAATGTAAGGCATAATGCCTAGAGCAAAGATCGTACAATGACTTAATCCTCCACCAGAAAATAAATCAAGATACGCAAAAAGACCTCCCAACCCTTTAGCTTGATCTACTAATTGACTGAGAGATTCAATATTAACCCCAACAGCAGGAATTTGACTTCCCAATCGATATACAATCAAAACAATAAAAGTAAATAAGACCTTTTTCCTTAACTCTGGAACATTAAAAATATTAATAAAATTTTTAAGCAATACCACGGCTTCCATTCTCCTCAATTATACGCGCTTGACCGCCATTACGGACGATAGCATCTTCAGCTGCCTTGCTAAATGCATCTGCACAAATAATCATCTTTTTTGATATACCACCATGCGCTAAAACTTTTACGAGCGTAACGCATTGACCACCAATTCCTTTTTTAGTTTTGACCAAACCCTTAGCAATCATATCTTCTTTTGTGACAGTCGCTCCTTGATCAAAACAGGCATCAATACGCTCTAAATTAACAACTTCATACTCACGTCTGAATGAAGCATTGTTAAAACCACGTTTTGGCAACCGACGGAAGAGAGGCATTTGACCACCTTCAAATCCAATACGAGGATTTCCACCAGAACGAGCCGTTTGGCCTTTGCCACCTCGTCCCGATGTTCCACCACGGTCTCCACCACGACCAACCGTCTTCCTTTTTTTTACTATTGATTTTAATTTTTCTAGACGAAACATTATGCACCTTTAACAAGTTCTTGTACGTTTGCCTTATCTCTTTGCCTTGAAATCTCTTGAGCTGATCGTAATTTAGCCAATGCATTTAGTGTAGCCTTAACAACATTTTGTCTATTTTCAGATCTCAATGACTTGCTAAGAACATCCTTAATACCTAGTGCTTCCATAACGGCACGAACAGCACCACCAGCAATAACGCCAGTACCCTTCGATGCTGAGCGTAAAATAACACGGCTTGCCCCGTGACGACCTTCTACAGGATAAGGTATCGTTGTACCACGTAAAGCAACTGTAAACATACCTTTTCTCGCACGCTTTGTTGCTTTAGCTATCGCAGTAGACACTTCTCTGCTTTTACCGAGGGCAATACCAACACGCCCTTTTTTATCACCGGATACAACCAAAGCTGCAAAAGAAAATCTTTTACCACCTTTTGTAACTTTAGTAACCCTATTAACATCAACAACAACGTCTACAAAATCACTTGTATGTGTGTTTGTTTTTTTCTCTGGCATCACTCAAACCCTATCACATTAAATTACTAAACTTTTATGCCGCCTTCTCGCAAACCTTCAGCTAACGATTCAACCCTGCCATGGTATAAATACGGCCCACGGTCAAAAATTACCGCCGATATACCCACCTTTTTGGCGCGGTTAGCTAACTCTGCACCTACAAGTTTAGCTATATTTTTCTTATCGCCAGAAACACTCTTTAAATCGAGTGAAGAACAGCTGACAAGTGTTGAATGAGCTGCATCATCAATTATTTGCGCATAAATATGCTTTAAACTACGAAACACTGAAACTCTTGGCAACCCTTGTGCATTTATCAATTTTTTTCTTGTTCTCAGCATACGTCTTTGCGCACGCTGTTTAATTTTCTTTTCTACGCTCACGGTCTATCCATTATGTTAATATTTATGCTGCTTTTGTTTTCCCAGCTTTACGTACAATCACTTCGTCAGAATACTTAATTCCAGTTCCTTTATAAGGTTCCGGTACCCTAAAAGATCGTACCTTATCACAAACTTCACCCAATACCATTCTATCAAAAGATTTAAAGGTCAATAACTGTCCAGTTTTATCAATTTCCAACGAAACTTCTTTAGGTAGTGGCAATTCAATTTTATGAGTATAACCAAGCGTAAAAACAACCTTATTCCCAGATAAAGCTGCTTTAAATCCCAAGCCATTTATTTGAAGCTGCTTTACAAAACCAACATCTGCACCATGAATCTCATTTGCAAGCAACGCCCTATGCAAACCCCAAACACGACTTGTATCACGATCTCGCAAATCTTCAGCTACATTTAACGTTAAACGATTCCCATCAACGTGCGCGTCAATAAAATCAGGTAATTCATGGGTACCGGAAGCATTCTTCCCTTTATACGTAACGGTATGATTATGCACCTGCACCTGCACGTTCCCAAGAGTTATTGGTTTTCTTCCTATCTTTGACATAATCTCACCTTACCATACTGTACAAATCACTTCGCCACCGACACCTAATTCTTTAGCTTTTTTATGGGTCATGACACCGCGACTTGTTGTAATAATAGAAACACCTAACCCACCTATAACAGGTTTGATTTTATGCTTGCCTTTTGTTGCAACTTGAGCATATTGGCGACAGCTAGGCTTACTTACTCGATCTAACTCGTGAATAACTGATTCACCTTCAACATATTTTAAATAAATTTTAAGACTTTTTTTCGTATCATTTTCGCTTATTACAGCATAATCACGAATAAAACCTTCAGCCTTAAGCGTATCTAAAACAGCTTGCTTTAAACCGGAATGGGGCACAATTACAAAAGATTTTGCCCGCAATAAAGCGTTGCGCATAGCAGTCAAAAAATCACCTATTGTATCAATTGACATTCTTATTCCTCTCAATGTTTAAAGCAAACCTACCAACTTGACTTTTTAACCCCAGGCAAAACACCTGCTAATGCATACTTTCTAAAGCAAAGTCGGCACATCATAAAAAATCCCATATAACCACGCGGTCTTCCACACAGTTTACAACGATTTCTTCGGCGTACCGCAAATTTAGGGGTCTTTTCTGATTTTTCCATCAGAGCTTTTCTTGTCATTCTTGCTACCTCAATTATTTTCTACGAAATGGCATACCAAAATTTTCTAATAACGCCAACCCACGTTCATCTGTACGAGCAGTAGTATGGATCGTAACATTGAGGCCATGAATCTTACTGCCAATATCATAATCAACCTCAGGGAAAATGATCCATTCTTTTATACCTAAGTTATAATTGCCACGACCATCGAACTTAAAGGGAACACCCTGAAAGTCACGGACCTTAGGTAACGCTAAATTGATTAACCTATCCAAAAACTCGTACATACGTTGCCCACGCAAGGTAACTTTAACCCCAATAGGCATGCCTTCGCGAAGTTTAAAACCCGCAATGGACTTTTTCGCATAGGTTTTTACAGGAACTTGTCCAGAAATCTTAGTTAGTATTTCATAAACAGACTGAATCGCCTTACTATCACTAATTGCATCCTTAACACCTACATTGAGGACGATTTTAGTGATCTTAGGCACCTCCATTACATTCTTGATACCAAGTTGTTTTTGTAATTGAGGCTTTATTGTTGTGCTGTATAATTCCTCTAGTCGAGCCTTTTCCATAGCTTATCGCCTCTCACCTCAAAATATCTCTTTACATAAATTACACAAACGCACATGCCTGTTATCATCTAGCTTCTTGCTATTAACACGACACGGTTTATTACAAGAAGAACATATAGGCATTACTTTACATAATGGTAAAAAACTTTCTTTGTGTTTAATACCACCTTGGTCGCCTTGTTTGCGAGGTTTGGCATGACGAACAATCATCCCAACATCTTTTACCAATACAGTATTATCTGCAGGATGAACCTCGATCACTGTACTTCGCTTACCCTTATCTTTTCCAGCGATAACCAAAACGGCATCACCCTTCTTAATTCGTTCCATATGATCCCCTCACAAAACCTCTGGAGCTTTAGACACAATACTGGAATAACCTTTATCCTTGATCTCGCGAGCAATTGGACCAAAAATACGAGTCGCAACAGGCTCCATAGCATCGTCCTTGTCGCCACCCTTAATAATAACAGCAGCATTATCACCAAAACGAATATAACTACCATCTTCACGCTGATATTCTTTTCTCGTTCTGACAATAACCGCAGTGACAATGTCACCCTTTTTTACCAATCCACCAGGAATAGCTTTTTTTACAGAGCAAATAATAGTATCGCCCAAATAAGCGTAACGCTTTCCAGTGCTTCCAATTAAATGGAAACATTGCAACTCTTTTGCTCCTGAATTATCGGCAACCTCTAAATAGGTTTCTTTTTGAATCATAAAGTACCTCTACCTGCTACCCAATGATGATGAACTCACAATACGATCGAGGTACATATACTTCGTCTTTGAAACAGGCCGTCCCTCAACAAAGGTTATAACATCGCCAACTTTTGCTAATTCTTGCTCGTCATGTACCTTGAATTTTCTTTTAACACGTACCGTTTTGTTAAACAGAGGATGCCTAAACGATCTCTCAACTTCTACGACAACTGTTTTCTGCATTTTATCAGAAATTACGGTTCCTGTTAATATATTTTTTCCAACTGATTTCTTTTGTTCACTTGCCATGAAACACCCTCTTATATCCTTTTACAAAGAAGCCTTTTGTCGCAAATAAGTTAAGATACGAGCAATATTACGGCGACTCTTCTTAAATTGAGAGTAATCTTTAACATGCGCAGTTGCTACGTTAATCTTCATACGAAATAACTCACGACGCGCAGTATCGAGCTTAGCCACCAAAGCTTGCTCATTATCTTGTTTAAGTTCTTCTTTTAAATTACGTGTTTTCATTATCTCATGTCCCATATCACTTACAATGTTACTTCTTGGCCTTTTTTCACAAATTTTGTTTTAACAGGAAGTTTATATGCAGCCAATTTCAATAATTCTCGAGCAGAGCTTTCGTCTACGCCTACAATTTCGCAAATAACACGACCACGCTTGACTACAGCTACCCATTTCTCGACAGCACCTTTTCCTTTACCCATACGAGTTTCAGCTGGCTTCTTGGTGATTGGTTTATCCGGAAAAGCTCTTAAATAAAAAGCACCCTCCTTCTTAAGTTTTCGAGATAATGTAACACGAACAGCTTCCAACTGTTGCGCAGTAATCCAAGCAGGTTCTTCCGCCTGTAAGCCATACTCACCAAAAGCTAGCGTACGAGCTCCCTTAGATATACCCCCCATTCTTCCTTTTTGCACTTTTCTGAATTTAGTTTTCTTAGGCATCAACATGGCTAATTCTCTCGTCGTTAAAAACTAGGCTCTTCGGTAATCGCCTTTACAAATCCACACCTGAACACCTATGACGCCATACGTTGTATGAGCTTCTGCCAAAGCATAGTCAATATCTGAACGCAGTGTATGCAATGGAACTGATCCAATTATAACCCATTCATCACGGGCTATTTCCGCACCTTGCAATCTACCCGCACAGCATATCTTAATTCCTTTTGCTCCAGCTCGCATTGCAGATTCAGCAGCACGCTTCATTGCTTTTTTATAACTTGCACGCTTTACAAGCTGCGAAGCTATGTTTTTTGCAACTAATACAGCATCTAATTCAGGCTGTTTAACTTCCTGTACTGAAATATCAATATTCTTTTTGTTTAACCGAGAACCTAATTCAGACCTTAAAGATTCAATTTCTTGTCCACGTTTACCAATAATTACACCCGGTCTTCCGGATCGTAAGATAACGCGAACATTATCGCCAGCCTTTTCAATTTCTATACGAGATATTTCAGCGTTTTCAAGGGAAGATTCCAGATATTTACGTATTTCAATATCTTCTAAAACCTGTTTACCATAAGAATCACGCGCAAACCAACGCGAATCCCAATCCCTATATACACCTACCCGAAAACCCACTGGGTTTACCTTCTGTCCCACACTAAACCTCTTTGTCATCAATACTTTCTAAAACAACACGCAAATGACTGAGCCGTTTTCGCTGAATAGTCGAACGTCCCATTGCTCCTGGCTTATAGTAACGGAACATGGGGCCTTGATCGACCCGCAGATCCTTAATTATAAGCTTGTCAGCATCAACATTGCGCAAATATTTTGCGTTCGCCACTGCAGACTCAATCATTTTACGAACAGGAACCGCACGGCGACAGGCTGCTGTTTTTAGTACGTTTAACGCATACACAGCATCCTTTCCACGTATTGCATTTACTATCAAACGCAATTTATAGGGTGAAAAGTGCACATATTTTGTTTTTGCGACAAACCTTCTCATGGATGAAACCTCATGTTACACATTAAATTAATTTAATTATTAATTGTATAGTTTACCAAAATATCGGCCAGAAGCAACCTTTTTTATGAAGGCTGTTCCGCACCAGCTTTTCGTTGGCCACTATGCAACCTAAATGTCCTTGTTGGTGCAAATTCTCCAAGATAATGTCCTACCATATTCTCAGAAACAAACACCGATACAAATTTTTTTCCATTATGTATTGCAAAAGTCAACCCTATAAACTCAGGCGTAATCATACTCCTGCGGGACCAAGTTTTTATAACTTCTTTTTTGCCGCTCGCTCTCATTTTTGAAATCTTATCCTGAAGCGACGGTTGTACATATGGACCTTTTTTAGCCGATCTTGTCATAGTTACACCTGTTTAAACTATTTATCCTTACGTCTCTTTAAAATCAATAAATTCTTTCTCACACGAGTCTTGGTTCCTTTACAACCCTTACCCCATGGAGTCATTGGATGTGATCCAGATTTTGATCGGCCCTCACCACCACCGTGTGGATGGTCAACAGGATTCATCGCCATACCACGAACTGATGGTCTAAATCCACGATGGCGAGTCCTTCCTGCCTTACCCCAGTTGATATTTTTGTAATCAGCATTTCCTAAAACACCAATAGACGCCCAACAATCCAAAGGTACCATTCTAATTTCACTTGATGGCATTTTAAGGGTTGCATAAGAGTCATCTTTTGCCACCAACTGGGCAGATGTACCCGCACTGCGTGCAAATTTTCCGCCAGAACCCGGAGTAATTTCGATATTATATACTGTAAAACCTACAGGTATATTACGTAAAGGCATAGAATTGCCAATACGAACCTCAGCATTAACTCCAGCCATAATATCCATACCAATTTGGACACCTTCAGGCAAAATATTATAAGTTTTTGCACCATTTTTGAATACGATCAAGCCAACACGAACATTACGATTAGGATCATACTCAACTGTCGTAACTTTTCCGGGTATATCACGCACAGTACGCTTAAAATCTACAATGCGATATTTAGTTAACGCACCACCACCTCTATGACGTACAGTAATACGACCATAAGAGTTACGACCACCTTTCCGACGTAAACCAGTTACAAGCGAACGTTCAGGCTTATCGTGCGTTATATCATTAGAACTTAAAAAACTCTGAAAACGCAACGATGAATTTCGTGGTTTTCTACTTATTATTGCCATTGCAAATCCCTACCTGATTATTCAGCTTTTGTCTCTTTTTCTGCCAAAGCGGAAACTTTACCAGCTTGATCAAATAGATCAAGACTATGCCCCGTAGCTAAGGTAACAATCGCCTTTTTGATCGTGGCACCTTGAGTCATTACACGTCCTCGACGTGACTTGCGAAACTTGCCTTTACGAACAATAATGCGAACATTATCAACCTTAACATCAAATAACTTTTCAAGAGCTTCCGCAACCAATGGTTTGTTTGCTTTTGGATGAACTCGCAAAACAAGTTTCTTTTGGTTTTGATTTAACCGAAAAGCCTTGTCGGTAACTACAGGGCCTTGGATAATGTCATATATACTTAAATCCATTGCGCAACCATTTCCTTAAAAAGATCAATATCTTTTTGCATAAACACCCAACAATCACTGTCTGCCAGGTCATATGCATTAGATTGATCAAATGATAACAATTTAATACCAGGGATATTAATACATGAGGCATGCATTAACACATCATCAACAGAAACAAACAATACAATCTTTTTTCCTGCTAACGATGCAGATTTAAGTATGTTGTAAACAGCAGATGTTTGAGGTTTATCCCCTTCGAGCTGCCAATTCAAACAAAAAACACTATTATTCTCAATAAAATCAAAAAGAAGATTATTGCAAACATTTCTTTTTAATTGAGCAGGTACACTTAAAGTACGAGTTCGCGCATGAGGACCAAATGTTACACCACCGCCTCTCCAAATAGGAGAACGGGGAGACCCTGCACGAGCACGACCAGTTCCTTTTTGTTTCCAAGGCTTTTTATTGGACCTAGAAACAACATCACCACGCTCTTTACACGCAACTGTACCTTGTCGCCAATTTTGCAACAATGTGCGGATTACCATCGAAAAACCGCGCTCCGATACAAGTTTCTTAGCAGAGCTATCTAGACCTAAGTCCTGCAAGGAAACGTTTTTTGCAATATCATTTTGCATTTCTTGCACTTTAGACATTCTGTTCACCTAACTTTAGCTATGCCTTGAGCACTCGCAAGAACGAGCCGGCTTTTCCTGGCACTGCACCTTTAACCAACACAACCCCTGCTTCTGGCTCTACTCTAACAACCTGAAGATTACGCATCATACGCCAAACATCGCCCATATGACCAGGCATACGCTTACCTTTAATAATACGACCTTGACGACGCATAAAGCTTAACGATCCAGGTTTATTTCCCATATTAGAACCATGACTTCCTGGAGGGCCCGCAAAACGATGTCTTCTTACTACACCAGCAAAGCCACAACCCTTTGTCATACCAGAAACATCAACCTTGTCACCTTGTTGAAAGAAAGTAAATGCATCAGCAGGCTGCCCTAATGATAACTCAGGCATATCACCTTCAACTTTAACTTCACGAACAAAAGAAAAGTATTTTTTCAAGTTTCTCAGCCAATCTACTGAAAAAGACTCCCCAATATACCTATCCTTTAAATACCCTACTTGGATCGCATTGTACCCATCACGATCTTTTGTGCGAATATTAGTAATAAACCAATTACCAGCATCAATTACTGTTACGGGAATTACTTTTCCTTCAACAAATACCTGGGTCATTCCTATCTTTTTTCCCCAGAACCCTGTAACCATTGAATGACCTTTCACCACTATTTAATCTCAACATCAACGCCAGACGATATGTTCAACTTCATCAGTGCGTCCATCGTCTGATCGGATGGAGCTACTATATCCAAAATACGCCTGTGTGTTGTCAATTCGAATTGCTCACGCGATTTTTTATCAATGTGAGGAGAACGCAACACTGTGAAACAACGACGCTTATTTGGAAGTGGGACAGGTCCCACTAATTGCGAACCTGTCCTTTTAACTGTCGAAACAATAAGCTTAACAGCTTTATCTAGTAGCTGATGATCATATGATTTTAAAGTTAATCTAATCTTCTGCTTGTTCATTGAACACCTAAGCTACGTTATTCTATAATCTGAGTTACAATACCAGACCCAACTGTACGACCACCTTCACGAATTGCAAAACGTAAATCCTTGTCCATAGCAACTGGAGAAATCAATTCAACAGACAATTCAACGTTATCACCTGGCATAACCATTTCACGGCCTGGTTCTAAAGTAACCACACCGGTAACATCAGTAGTTCTAAAATAAAATTGAGGTCTGTAACCATTGAAGAACGGGCTATGACGTCCACCTTCATCTTTGGTTAAAATATAAGCTTTACACTTAAATTTTTTATGAGGAGTAATTGAACCTGGAGCTGCAATAACCATACCACGTTCAACATCCTCCTTTTTAGTACCACGAAGTAAAAGTCCTACGTTATCACCAGCTTGACCTTCGTCAAGAATCTTACGGAACATTTCAACGCCCGTAACCGTAGTCTTTTCCTTTTTACCAAATCCAATGATTTCAACTTCTTGGCCAACCTTAACCTTGCCAGTCTCAATACGACCTGTCGCAACAGTACCACGACCGGAAATTGAGAACACACCTTCAACCGGCATTAAGAAAGGTTTATCGATTTCACGTTTAGGTTCTGGAATATAGGAATCCAATGCATCCAACAATTTTTGGATAGCTTGATAACCCATTTCACCCTGATCACCCTCAGCTGCCTTTAAAGCAGAACCACGGATGAATGGAATTTCATCTCCTGGAAAGTCATATTTCTTTAGTAAATCACGAACTTCTTCTTCAACCATATCGATCATTTCAGGATCATCGACCATATCCACTTTATTTAAGAAAACGACCAACGCAGGCACGTTAACGTTTTTTGCTAAAACGATATGCTCACGAGTCTGAGGCATAGCACCATCAGCCGCAGAAACAACCAAAATAGCACCATCCATTTGAGCTGCACCGGTAATCATGTTTTTTACATAGTCAGCATGACCTGGGCAGTCGATATGTGCATAGTGACGTTTTGCCGTTTCATATTCTACATGCGCTGTCGCAATTGTAATACCACGAGCCTTTTCTTCTGGAGCAGCATCAATAGAATCATACGTTCTCTTTTCTGCTTGACCCTTTTCAGCTAAATAGGTCGTAATTGCAGAGGTTAACGTTGTTTTACCGTGATCTACGTGACCAATTGTACCAACGTTAACATGCGGTTTTTTACGTTCGAAAACACCTTTTGCCATTGTATTTACTCCCAAAACACCTCTAAAAATAACAATCTACTTCTTCTCAATAATAGCCTTAGCAACGTTACTTGGAACTTCTTGATAATGCTTAAATTCCATCGTGTAATTAGCACGTCCTTTTGTCATAGAACGCAAATCTGTGGAATATCCAAACATTTCACCCAGCGGCACTTCAGCAGTTATGACCTTGCTGGCCCCTTTATCTTCCATACCAGATATTCTTCCACGACGTGAATTTAAATCACCCATAACGTCGCCCATATTCTCTTCTGGTGTTTCGACTTCAACGCTCATAATTGGCTCTAAAAGCACAGGTGATGCTTGAGAGCAACCAGACTTGAATGCCATAGAAGCCGCAATCTTAAATGCGATTTCAGAAGAGTCGACTTCATGGTACGAACCATCAACAAGAGATACTTTAATATCTACAACAGGATAACCGCCAAGCACACCTGAAGCCAAAGACTCTTCAAGCCCTTTTTCGACACCAGGAATATATTCACGCGGAATCGTTCCACCTACGATCTTATTTTCAAATATGTAGCCTTTTCCACGTTCGAGAGGTTCAAGTTCCAACCAAACATGACCATATTGACCACGTCCACCAGACTGACGAATAAATTTACCCTCAACGCGCGTAGGCTTTTGAATCGTCTCACGATAAGCAACCTGAAGCTTACCTTGAACAGCATCAATTTTGTGCTCTCGTCTTAGTCGATCAACGATAATTTCCAAATGCAGTTCGCCCATACCCTTAATAACCGTTTGACCTGTTTCTTCATTATAGGTATAACGGAATGAAGGATCTTCTTGCATCAACTTACGTAAAGCAAGCCCCATTTTTTCATAATCAGACTTATCTTTTGGCTCGATTGATGTCGAAATAACGGCTTCAGGAATATCAATAGATTCCAGAGCGACCATTCGCTCTTCACTGCACAGAGAATCGCCGGTTATTGAGTCTTTAACACCAACCATTGCAGCAATATCACCAGCATGAACTTCAGTAATTTCTTCACGCTTATTGGCATGCATTTTTATAAGACGCGAAATACGCTCTTTAGAACCGGTTCTCACATTATATACATATGAGCCAGATTTTAAAGTACCAGAATAAACACGAACGAAATTTAATACACCAACAAAAGGATCCGTCATAATTTTAAAAATTAACCCACAAAATGGCGCATCAATTTCAGAAGGGACACTTACCGTTTCTCCGGTCTTCGTATCAACGCCTTCAATAGCAGGAACATCAATAGGAGATGGCAAATAATCAACGACAGCATCAAGAACCAGCTGAATACCCTTATTCTTAAAAGCGCTTCCACCAAAAGCTAAAACCAATTTTCTTGCAATAACGCCTTTGCGTAACCCACGCTTAATTTCTTCGATAGAAATAGGTTCTTCATTGATAAACTTCTCTGCAACCTCATCATCAAAATCAGCCGCAGCCTCAACTATCTTATGGCGAAGCTCTTGAGCTTGAGCAACAAATTCTTTGGGTACTTCAGACCACGTAACCGTAGATCCCATTTCACCCGTAAATTCAGCCATTTTCATCGTTAACAAGTCAATGATACCAGAGAATTCGTCTGAATATCCAACTTGCATTTGCATAGCAATTGCTCGCGCACCAAGCTTATTGTTTATATCGGAAACGACACGTAAATAATCAGCACCAATACGATCCAGTTTGTTAACAAAAATAATACGAGGAACTTTATAACGATTAGCTTGACGCCAAACAGTTTCTGACTGAGGCTGAACACCAGCTACACCGCAAAAAACTGCAACTACACCATCAAGCACACGCAATGAACGTCCTACTTCAATAGTAAAGTCAACGTGCCCCGGAGTATCAATAAGATTTATGCGAAACCCTTTCCAGAAACAAGTCGTTGCTGCAGAGGTAATAGTAATACCTCTTTCACGCTCCTGCTCCATCCAATCCATCGTTGCCGTTCCCTCATGAACCTCACCGATTTTATGAGAAATGCCGGTATAATAGAGAATACGTTCACTTACCGTTGTTTTACCAGCATCGATGTGTGCGGCAATACCAATATTTCGATAATTATTTAATTTCTCGCTCATCTCAACCCCATTTACCACGCATAGTGGGAAAATGCTCTATTAGCCTCAGCCATTCTGTGGACATCCAATTTTTTCTTAACGGCATTTCCACGTCCCTCTGCAGCTTCCATTAATTCACGAGCAAGCCTCATTCCCATTGTTTTGTCAGTGCGACTTGACGCAGCATCAATTACCCACCTCATCGCCAACGCCCGGCCTCTATGATACCCAACCTCGACAGGAATTTGATAGACGCTACCACCTACACGACGCGGCCTTACTTCAATCAAAGGCATAATTTGCTCAAAGGAGTGACTAAATAATTCTAAAGTTTTTTCTTTATTACCACCAACCTTTTCCCCCATAATTTGCAATGCGTCATAAACAATCCTTCGGGCAAGGTTTTTCTTACCTCGCTCCATGACGACATTAATAAACTTCTGGACCAATTCTGACCCATAAATAGGATCAACTCCTATTTCTCTTTTTTTCAGGCCTTCTCGTTTACGCCTTGGCATAGTAATTTCCTCTTAAAAATTTTTAAGTGTTCTTTGGCTTTTTAGCGCCATACATAGAACGCGCCTGCCTTCTCTTTTCAACCCCAGCTGCATCCAATGTTCCACGAACGATGTGATAACGAACACCTGGTAAGTCAGGCACCCTACCACCACGAACAAGCACAACGGAGTGTTCTTGCAAATTATGTCCTTCACCAGGAATATACGCAGTTACTTCAATGCCCGTAGACAACTTTACACGAGCTACCTTACGTAAAGCTGAATTTGGCTTTTTAGGAGTTGTTGTAAAAACACGGGTACATACTCCACGAACCTGGGGGCATGATTTGAGCGCAGGACTTTTAGTCTTGGCTTTTATGCGCCTTCTTCCAAAGCGACATAGTTGGTTTATCGTTGGCATAATAAAAAAATCCCTTAATAAAGGTAACACGTTAATACAACGATCTTTGCAGCTTTTTTTGCCACAATGTGGACTACATTGTGCAAAGATTTTATTAGTATTTTACCCTTTTTGCGATTTTTTTCAAGAAAATAATCATGATAAAGTATCTTAACTGCAACGAATTGGTCCTCATGTGCACGATAAACACGATCCATAGACTTAGCAGCAACTTCATGATAGTTTTATAGTAGCAAGGTTAAGAGTTTTTCATAACAATTTACAATACATTTTAAGTAAGGGGCACTATGGAAGTTTTTAGGAATTTATTCATAAGTTCTCAGGGTTTATTTTTGGGTATAGCAGGTATCCTCGGAATAACACTTTTAATTTTTATCCATGAATGTGGGCATTTCATTATGTGCAAAATCTTTGGCGTTAGAACCCCGTCGTTCTCCATAGGATTTGGACCAAAATTAATTTCAAAAAAAATAGGACAAACGGAATTTTCTATATCCACCATTCCTTTCGGTGGCTATGTTGAAATAGCCGGTAGCGCCGAAGTAGGTCAAGGCGAACAAAAAGAGGCCTTCGCACGCGATGCAGGATCATTCGCAGTACGCCCTTTTTATCAAAAATTCCTCATTATGTCTGGAGGGATTTTATTCAATTTCATCTTTGCTTACCTCGTTATGGTATACGTATTCGCGTGTGGACTCCCAAAATCAGAATTTCTCTACCCTATTAATGCCATTCCAAAAATTGAGACAATAGAAACAGGATCTCCTGCAGATAAAGCAGGACTTAAAATCGGTGATCTTATAATTGCGGCCAATGAAACTGCATTAAACGGCAACACCGAAAAATTATTAGGTATTTTACGAGATAATGGTGGGAAAACCATATCTTTCCTCATAGAAAGAAATGGCGAACAAATACTTCTTCATGTGCCATTAGAAACAAAATCAGCATTCGGAAAAACTATCGGTTACCTAGGAACCTCATTCGCAATGGTAGCAGTTCCGGGCATACCATTTATCAAAGCAATACAACGCGGCATCGAACTAACCAACCATTATATAGTAGCAACAATATGTATGTTTAAATACATTTTCGCTAAACGAGACATGAGTAATGTAGGCGGTCCCGTTATGATTATTAAAGCAACCGCACAAGGCGCTTCAAAAGGGTTCAAGGTCTTTTTATTATTTTTAGCTATTATTAGTATAAATTTAGCTATACTCAATCTCATTCCACTGCCAATTTTCGATGGTGGGCAAATAATGATCTATGGCATTGAAGCAATTATAGGCAAATCCTTGCCGGATAAAGCAAGGCTCGTAATTAATTTAACATCATGGGGGCTCATCATGTTCTTATTTATCTACGTTACCATAAAAGACATTTGGCGCATCATTACACAATACATTCCAAAATAAATCGCATATTTTCAGGCATAAAAAAACCAGGTTAAAAACCTGGTTTTTTTTATACTTAAAGAATCAATTTAACTTTTTTTAGGCTTTCTGCTCTTTGGAGCTGTTGCTTGTCCAACCTTTTTAGGAGCAACTTTTTTGGAAACAACGGCTTTTGCAGCTTTGATTTCGTTACCTTTGGCAACCTTACGAACAGGTCTTATACTCTCAGATTGATTACGCTTACTTGTTTCAATCTGAGCTTGATGCGGATGCTCAGAACCGGCATAGACTTTAAGCTTTTTGATAACTTCTTTACTCAACTTATTCTTAGGGAGCATTCCACGAACAGCTAATTCAACAAGTTGGGTTGGATGCTTCAATAATAAATCTTTGGCTTTCGTTACTTTATAACCACCAATCCATCCTGTGTAGCGAGCATATTCTTTGCCTTCCCATTTATCCCCGGAAAGCTTTACTTTATCGGCATTAATAACAACAACATAATCACCCGCATCATCATGTGGAGTATAAAAAGGCTTATCTTTGCCTCGAAGTGCATTGGCAACCTTTGTAGCCAATCTTCCTAATATAATTCCGTTGGCATCGATTAAGCGCCACTGCGGATTTCTATCTTCTTTATGTAGATAGAATGCTTTATTCATATCCATTACAGACCTTTACATATATCCATAAATTGGTTAAAAAACAGTTTATTCGAACGGGCATACTGTTATTTTATATATAAAAACTCAACTGGTCAAATCAAAAATATGTATAATTAACTCAAATATATAGCGAACATTTTTGGAGTATGCAATACTATACATCTGAAATAATTTAAACTGTTACAATGCCCAATTAATAAGGAAAGCATGGCTAATCCGACGTGGATCGTATTATTACCACCTGTTTTAGTAATTCTTACTACCATTTTAACAAAACGACTCAATATAGCCTTTATCATAAGTATTTTAACTGCTGCTTTTATCGCAACCGAGGGAGCTTTATGGCCTGCTCTTAACCTCACAGCAAGCAGATCTATACATCAAATTAAAGACATAGACTATTTATATCTTTATATTTTTTTGCTCCTCATTGGGATATTCATCACTTTATTAGAAAAAACTGGTGGGGCTCTTGCATTTGCTCATACATTTACCAAGCATATTCGATCTAAGAAAGCAGCAGAAACTTCATCCTTACTTGTTTCAGCTATACTTTTTGTGGACGACTATCTGAGCAACCTCACCGTCGGATACGTAATGAGCCCAATAACAGATGCTTTTCGCATTCCACGGGCAAAACTCGCATACCTTGTCCATAGCATTTCCATCCCTTTAATCATGATAATGCCTATTTCAAGTTGGGTAGCAATGCTAACAGGACAATTAAGTAACGCAGGAATAATGACACTACATGAAGCACAACAAATGTATACACCTGATCTTAAAATTATAGCCGATCCTTACATAGTATTCTTAAATACTATTCCTTTTATATTTTATTCATTTCTCGCTTTAATATCAGTCATTCTTATTGTCAGATACAGGATTTCATTCGGACCTATGCACACCTTAGAACGTATTGCTTCTACAACCGGTAACCTATTCGGGAAAAAATCCACTCAATTACAAGCGGACCCAGCAGCAACATCACCGGCTAGAGACCGGATTTCACAAAAACCCTCTTTAATTGATTTTTGTATACCATTATGCATACTAATAATCACTTTTATAACGACTCTCTTATATACAGGAGGGTACCATATATTCGGTGGATCTAATTCTTTTATTAACGCATTCAAAAATACTGACAAATCATTTTTGGCTATTTGCATCGCAGGGTGCATGTGTTTAGTCAGCGCATTACTCCTGGCATTACCTCGTCATAAAATAACTCTGCAAGACCTGCCTAAAATTATCATGGCAGGAATACACATGATGTTCCCTGCAATCATCATGCTCATATTAGCGACAATATTAAGTACAATAGTATACCAAGATCTACACACAGGAACATATCTGGCCCACGTATTAGGAAATGCACTCCCTCCAAGTCTCGTTCCTTTCATTTTCTTCATAGTTGCATCCGCCACCGCATTTCTCATGGGTACTTCTTGGGGAACAATAGCACTCCTTCTTCCTATGGCAGTTCCTATGATGATTGCATTTGCCAACACCTGTTTGCCAACAACACCTTCGCTCATACCACTCCTCTTGCCAGGGTTGGGAGCAATTTTTTCAGGAGCTGCATGCGGTGATCAAATTTCACCAATATCACAGACAACACTCATGGCAGCAACAAGTACCGGAATCGACCCTCTTACCCACGCTCGAACTCAGATTCCCTATAATTTCCCTGCATTCATCGCCGCTGCTTGTGCTTTTCTCATAAGTGGCCTTTGTGTTACACATAATATTTCACATGCTCACACATTGGTATGTTCACTGATTTCGGGCATCGTCATTAATGTTGCGCTTCTTGCAGCAATTAATATCATGGCACAAGTAAACCGCGCAAAATAATACCATAAATAATGCCCTAGTTGAAAATTATTTTAAAATAATATACAATATCATAGATAAGTTTTTTATTTATTATAGGAACATGTATTTATAAAGGAATAGCAATGACAACTATACGTTCAAAAATTATCTCCGGATTAGCTATCATTACATGTGGAACATGGGCTAGTCATTTAAACGCACTCTTTGGAGGCAAGACCGAACTTGAGCTTAATGGTATAGGCGTTATAAAAGAAGCCGCAGAAATATTAGCTAAATCAGTTGAAACATTTCCTACAAAACAAATGGCTTTAGCCATCATAGGTTTTATTATGGTTTCACAAGGCCTATATTTCTTTGTTAAAGGATTAACCTATTGTATATGCGGCAATGCATATAGTCCAACAGGCAAGCGCGTTGGTCGCTTAAACGGGTTTGTCCAATGCCTCATAAGCTTAGCTTTTATAGTCTGTGGATCATTAGCAGCCTTATATAGCTCATCTATAACTCACTACATTTTTGGGAGATAACCATTTGCAAATGTACAAAATAAAGACAAACTTACTATAGAAAGTCACAATACTCTAAAGAGGTCGTTATGAATAAATATATACTTTTAGGACTGGCAATAACTACATCCATTACTTTTAACACAAAAAGCATGGACATTCGCCAAGGTTTTTATATACCTACAAAATTTACACTCGAAACCGTACTAGACAAAATTTCCGTAGGCAATATATGTCAAACATTATCGTTCACCGCAGGCATTTCTCTTCTTTATAAAGCTTCTCATAATTGGGCTCAGGCAGAAACAAATTTTCCTGAATCAATTCAGCCTTTTCCATCTGCAACAGACAGAACTGCTATTACTCAAGCAAGAAAGAGAGCAGCTTTGCGCTACCTAATATCTGGATGCGCTTTTGTTACAGCAGGACTTCTTCATAGATATGGCCCTAAACTACTCGCTTTATTTACACGAAGCGCACGCTAAGAGATACTACTATCTGTTGGGTCTTGTTCTTCGTGATATGAAAATTGAGCCCTCATAAACAGTTCAATTTCTTCTGGCTTTCTTGGCAAAGCCTCGCTTAAGCAAATTGCACCGTTTTTTGTAAGCCAAAAATCGTCTTCTATCCTAATGCCAATTTTTTCATCAGGCAGATATAACCCTGGTTCGATAGTAAAAACATCACCTTCCGCAAGAGGAACGCTAACGTCGCCTATATCATGTACATCAAGACCTAAAAAATGACCTATGCCATGAGTAAAATACAGATCATAGCCACCACGTTCATGCAAAAATTTCCTTGCTAGATGATTAAGTGACTTTTCTTGCTCCTCATTATTAGTAAACCAAAAACCAGGCTTTACTAAAGATGAAATATAAGTTTGAAGTTCAAGTACAAGATTATAAAGTTCTTTTTGTCTTGCATTAAATGTGCCCGAAACCGGGTACGTTCGAGACAAATCGCCGCAATATCTATTCAATTCGGCACCACAATCAACAATAACTACATCACCAGCAACTAATGGATCCTTAGTAGGCTCGTGATGCAACACAGTTGATGATTGCCCACTTGCTACAATTGTCGGAAATGCAATACGAGCATTGCCTGCCGTACATATATATTCAACTTGAGCTTGGACTTCACATTCCAGTACATCGGGAGCTATAGCTTGGGCCGCTGCCTCATGGGCCAACACAGAAAGTTCAACTGCCGCAAACAAGTGCTCAATTTCAGACATATCTTTAGAGCGACGCATCTGAGCAACCAAGTGGGATATATCGACACAATGTTCATTAAAGTTAGGCACAGAGCAATTTAAACGCTGGAACACGGTATAACTATCAGTTAAAACACCAGACATCTTGTTACCCATAACAAAGATTGTTCCATCATGCTCAATATAATCATTAACAACCTGAATTAGCCCTGAATAAGCTTCATTACTCATCCAAGGTGACATCTGGTATCCAGGAATCTCGGCGCCAAGTTTTTCAATATCATCAATACCAAAAGAATCCGGATCATCCACTATAGAGGCTAATTGCGATGAAATCCAACTTGAACGATTACCGGCATACTGTGGTACCATGAGAGTGCGCGTATTATCAAGATCAACCAACAATACAACACCGGGCTCATTAATACCGGTATAATAGTAAAAGGTACTATCCTGTCTAAAGGGAATCCTACTATTTTCAAAGGATGCTGCCAACAGTATACAACCATGTTTAACATGGCCGTATTCTTTAGAAATTTTCTCGAGTAATTTATTAATTCTTTGCGAAAAAATAGAAAAATCGTTATGTGTATCGATATCAAACATTTTAAACCCTTCTAGAAAGGACGTCGCTCAGACAATGCCTTGAATAGAGTCAATCTGTCCATATATTCTAATGACGATCCAACAGGAATTCCCCGAGCTAAACATGTAGTAGTTACGCCAAAGTCTTTAAGCTTGCGGGCTATGTATGCAGCAGTTGCTTCACCCTCAGGAGTCTGGTTCATTGCAAATATCACTTCCTTTACCTTGAACTCTACTATTCTTTTCAGTAAAGGCTCAATCGTCAAATCATCGGGCCCTATACCATCAAGCGGACAAATAACTCCACCGAGCACGTGGTATACACCGGCATATCCACCTGTTTTTTCTATAGATAATAATTCATGCCAGGACTCAACAACACAAACAACCTGTTGATCACGCTTTGACGAAGAACATAAAGGACACCCTCTATCAGCTTCTTGCCAAGAGAAACAGATAGGGCAATGCCGTACCTGTTTCTTTGCATTCAACAAAATCGCACAGAACTGCTTAAGCTGCTCTTCATCCATATGTAAAAAGTGAGTTGCTACTCGATACACATTCTTCGACGCAAGGCACGGGACCTGTTGCAAACTTTTAAGCAACTGTACAAGGCTAGGCACCTCTTCAAACATACCTACCCTACTAAGCAAATCGCTTTTGAATAAAGGTTTGCACAACGCCAAGGAATGTAGTTACAAATATATATAATGCAAGTCCGGATGATAAATTCAACGACACAATACCTATAAAAATAGCCATTACTATTGATGATATCTGTTGGCGTGAATCTCCGGTTGATCTCATCATTCCAATCATAGAAAGTGACGTCAAAATTGGTAATATATACCAAGGATCTCGTACCGCAAGATCGGGTATCCACAAGAACGAGGCATGATAAAGATCTATAGATCCTGATAAAACACGGCTTAAAGCATAGAATATTGGTAATTGCAACAACAATGGCAGACATCCTGAAAGACCCGGCATTCCATGTTTAGCGATAAGCTCAGCTTGCTCTTGCTTAGAGCGTTCAGGATCATCTTTATAGCGGTGTTTAATATATTGAATCTTTTTCTGTAACTCCACTTGTTTTTTATTACCTGCTTCGGCTTTAATACTCAATGGCAACAGGACAAGTTTTACGCAAATAGCTAAAGCAATAATGACCAATCCATAATTATGTAAAAACGAGTAAAGCCACTTCATTAACAGCATAAACCATTTAGCAATAGGTCCTAACAAACCTGAGTAATCAAGTGATTCTAGACGCGGATCTACTTTAACTAAAGCTTGCAACTCTTTTGGTCCAAAATAAAAAGAAAGTTTCCATGATGATTCTTTTTCAACCTTTGGACCTTCTAAAATTGAAGTCATGCGAGTTTTATCAAAAAGTTTATAATATGCGCGCTGGCAAAATGACTGTGAATCTTGTACCATCGCATGGACAAAATAACGCGATTGTGTTCCAAAAAGTGTTGGTAATATCCACCCTTGATTAATATTAATCTTAGAACGCAGAGTTGCTTTTATAGCTCCCTGATCTCCTGCAACAATTGCCGAGATAACATCGGTATTCTCCAACTCAGGCATTAATGGTGAAGGAAAGAATATGCGTACATTCCCTATTGTATTATCGCTTTTTTTAGGGGTAACCTTAATATCAAGGTCAATTTTATACGATTGTTTATATATGGTAAATGTTTTAACCAATATACCATCTTCAGTTTCAGCCTGGTATGAAATAACTGTAGCATCTGGTAGCTCTTGACGATTAATCAGCTTAAAATAATATGGCGTTTTTTGATCAAAAGCGACAAGAAAACAGCGCTTTTCCCGTTCTACTTCTTGTACGGGGAATATTGTATCTATCGTGTAGAATTTGCCATCAGTTTTTCTTTTAAATTCAAGCCGATCTAAAGATGCCCCATCAGTTGAAAATACCAAAGTTACGTTTTCAGTTTCAACTTCGGTAAATTCGGAATATCCATCCTTTTTTATATCGATAAAATCAATTTCTGTATTCAACGGCTTAGCCTCCTGAACACCTGTCGGTGCTATAAAGGGCTGAACAGTTCGAACCCCTCCTTGAGGTGACTGCTTAGGAAAAAAGAAATACTGAATAGCCCATGTTCCAATTAATGCTACAATTAAAGGAACAATGAATTCTCTCATATTCATAACAACATCCTATTTACTACAAACAGTAGGAACAACATGATAACCATACATGGTAATATTTTATATTACATAAGATAACAAATAACTCTCCGATATGCCAGAAAAATTGCTATATACCTGTGCTCTACGCCATCAAGTAACGATGCTATCGCGTATCGATCCACCTATCTATTCTATATCTATAGCAAAACCTTGTTTCAAAATCTTGAAGTTAAAGTAATAGATAAGGTATGTTTTACAATAATAAATCACATAAAGAAAAGGAGAAAAACATGGAAAATAAGTTTCGCATAGGAGAATTATCAAAAAAACTTTGCGTAGAGAAATTTGTAATTCGCTTTTGGGAAAAAGAGTTCAATATCAAACCAAAACGCTCAGAAGGTCAACAAAGATTTTACACGGAAAATGACTTAAAAAAATTCACTGCTATAAAAGAACTTCTTTACAACAAAGGATTTACCATTGCAGGGGCAAAAAAACAGCTCAATATAGGCATACCCAATGGCACAGTTCTTTCTGCTACAAAAACAACACTCACAAAACCCACAAACACTAATGAATACCAAAAACAGCTCATACTTCTTCGGCAGCAACTACAGAAGCTGCAAGATCTCTTGTAATATTTATCCATAATATTGTTGAATAACTACACTTTTATAACCCTGTACAATCAAAGTTTCTTAAGATATTCTAACTACATACAATCTAACATTTCTTATTTTTATCTAGGAAATCAGACATGTACAACAAAAAATCTCACATACATTTTGTTGGTATCGGCGGAATAGGAATGAGTGGAATAGCAACTATTTTGAAACAGCAAGGATATACTATTTCTGGCTGCGATGCAGATGTTTGTCAACAAAGCATAACAAATCTGAAATCTATCGGGTGCATTGTACATCAAGGAAATAATACCCCTGCATGCAACGACCCTAGCATTGATATACTCGTCTATTCATCGGCAATTCATAGCAATAATCCTGAAATACTTGCTGCTCAAGCACGCGGAATCCCAACCATTCCTCGTGCCCTTATGCTATCAGAGCTTATGCGCACGAAATACAGCATCGCAATTGCAGGTGCACATGGAAAAACAACAACTACATCTTTAATTTCCCATATTCTTATTGAAGCTCAAATGGATCCAACCGTGATAATTGGTGGACACCTAAAAAGCATTTCTAACAATGCCCGCATAGGAACAGGTAATTTTTTAGTTGCAGAAGCTGATGAGAGCGATCGCTCATTTTTGCATTTGCATGCAACATTTGGCATTGTCACTAATATTGATCTAGAACATTTAGAAACATATCAAAATCTCGAGGATATAAAAGACACATTTAAAAGATTTTTGGGAAATATTCCTTTTTATGGCAAAGGAATTGTGTGTATAGATGATGCAAATATACAATCGATTTTGCCTCTTCCGCATATTAAGCTCATCAAATATGGGGTTGAAAATTGGCAAAATGCTGATATTTACGCGCGCGACCTAAACTTAGGAGCCAATTCGTCTACGATTACGGTATGTAAAAAAGGAATCGAAAACCCCTTGGGATCCATGACAATAAATATGCCAGGCAAACACAATGTATTAAATGCTTTAGCCGCAACAGGTCTTGCTTTAGAGCTTGGCATACCTTTTGATATAATAGCACGTGCTCTCGCGAGTTTTAATGGAGTTGAGCGGCGTTTCACCTATAGGGGAACATTTAGACACGCTGAAGTCTTTGATGATTATGGTCATCATCCACAGGAAATACAAGCAACTTTGGCAGTTGCAAAAAAACGAACCAAGGGAAGATTAATTGTTGTTTTTCAACCGCATAGATTTACAAGAACAGACAAATTATGGAATAACTTTGTTAATACATTTTTGGAAAACGCTATAGATTCTCTTGTTATCACCGATATATACCCGGCAAGCGAACAACCAATTCCAGGCGTTACTGCAGAAAATCTCGTTAAAGCAATTAAAATACAAAACAAAAACACTCATGTCGTATACAAAGAAGTTGAAGCTTTGCGGAATTTTCTTGAAGAAATTACAAGACCAGATGATCTTATCCTCTGCCTTGGCGCGGGAAAACATATAGGCTCCTTAGCAAAAGAACTTCCCCAAATTGAGGTATAACACATATTTCTTTTTAAATTAATATTACTATTTAATATTACTATTGATTATGCAATTATAATTCAGATATAATTTAATTAAAGTAGTAGATTAAGAAGTAGTAGATTAAGTCTCTTGGAAAAAAAAGGAGTTCTATGAAGATACATATTATGTTTTGCATATGTATATTAGGGTTAGGCTTAGCAGCATCTCTTGACGCTCGACGCCGAGATTATGACTATGGCCACAGCCATCACCGTAGGCATTACCACCACAGACATTATGAAGACCCTTATCGAGGAGAACGCATGGCAAAAGGATTCTTCGGCGGTGCAGCGACCGGAGCAGTCATAGGTGGACTTGCAGGTGGAGGACGTGGCGCAGGAATAGGCTTTGGGGTAGGAGCCTTAACAGGTATGATGGCGGGAGCGGCAGCTTCAGAACATCATCGCCATGATTATTATTATGATGACGATGAATATTATGAAGAACCCGAATACATGGATGATGGCCAGGAGATAGAAGAACCTGCCATCCAGAGGACAGAAAAATAAATCTTAATACATAACTCAAAAAAAGATGAAAAGGTGACCAAGTAAGCAACTTGGTCACCTTTTCTTTCGACGACACATTTTGCCTTTTAGTCACCCTTTTGCAAGTTTAGGCATCTATAACTATCATTATATAAAGCTACCTTGACTCCACAAAAAAGCACATGGGCTATCTAGTTCAAAATTTATAGGATTACATAAAAATATTACACATAAAGGATTCATATGAAAAAATTATTCTTAACCATACCGCTCATTGCTATATCATGCAGCCCTAAAATAAGCCATGCAACACATGGAAACAATATAATCATGGGAAGTTTCATGGGAGCAGGGATGGGGGCTGCACTTGGCGGTTATGATGGCATACTGCCAGGAATGATAACAGGATTGGCTGTAGGAACAACAGCAGAACTATTAGAAGATGACAACCATGGCTGTTGTTACCAAGAAGTTGTATACCGTCGAGAAATACAGCCATCTAGACAATGGCTTGAAGATCAAGTCGATCATCTTGAACACAAACTTCAAAAAAAACAGCAGCGCATAAGACAACTCGAGCATGAGCTTGAACAAAAAAATTATGAAATTCATCGCCTACGCAAAGAACTAAAAAAGCTTGATAGTAAAACGACTCAAAAACAAGAGATACTTATTTCAGCTAAAATGTAATTTAAAATCATGACTAAAGTTTTAAATACACAAAATCAAATAAGCCCAGTTAAACTCTGGGCTTATTTGATAAAGACCCACAATTAATCTTATATTACTTAACAGTAATATGGTACTCACGTGGAGCAAATTCTCCTTCTTTAACTACAGAATCAGGATTCCATCTTTGTAAATATTCAAAGAGAAGCTTTACGGTACCATTTTGAACTCCTGTGAATGTCCAATGCTCAAATCCTCCCACGCCAACCATACCTTTTGCATGTTCTTGCTGTATATATTCAGGCTCTCCTACATCAACAACTTTTCTGTCTTGTGCCACTAGTTCTCGCATCTGCCAACTATACCCTGTCGTATGATTAGCAGGCAAAACTATAGTTTTGGATTGGCCGACCATAAGGGTCATTTTTTCTTGCTTTGCACATTCTTCACCATACAAAGAAACTACCGCTAATATTGATAATAATCCTAAAGATAACTTATTCATAACGTACCCTTTCATGTAACAAATATCACAAATCACTTTTTAGGACTAACACTAAAATCTAAAATAATAACCTCACTCAACGTAGATGGGTCAGATGGTCTTGCATATTCCAACATAATCCTTGCTTTTCCAGGTTGCACAGCCTTAAATATCCAATGTTCATTAACTGGGCCTCCTACCAAGCCCTCTCTTGCAGGTTCAGATTCTTTCTCTATATGCACAATTTCACGGTTAGAGGGATCATCATTCTTTACCATCCATAAGAACCCTGCACCGGGCAACGAACGCAAATCAAGGGTCCAAACTTCACCTACTTTGAGATTAATATGTTCAACTTTACGTCGTACCGATGGATATCCAATATTATTCTGAGCACACGTATTCACCGCACAAACAAAACCAAGAATTAATATCAACAATGCTTTCATACAAAACCCCTTTACCTATAGACCAAATCTATACTATTCGCCGCCTACCATAAGTATAACATATATTTATTTCTAAAAGTCAATATTTGTAATGAGATTGATGATTCAACAACCCATAATCTTAAGGCGTTAATTTTTTAGGCAAATAGTTATTACAAAAATATTAAAATCATCCAAAGATCTTATGCTAACCGTACAAATTCTGTCGGGCTTTTCTACGATGAGTAATGACTCTATGTGATGAGATTCAGCCAGTATCTTCCAGCCAAGTTGCACAAATTCTGCTTTAAAAAAAGTCATCAATCGAACAGGATCTTGTTCTGTGATATAGCCAAGAACTATATCGTTTGTATCTTCTCTCTCAACGAAGAAATCCGGAATAGGATCGCTTGCCACGGGAATAGGAATATCAGGGAGTTTGGCCTCACAGCTTAATGCACGCAACCGATAATCCTTATTCTGCAAATTACCATTATTCAAAGTATTAGAATCTATTATGGTAGAGAATTCAGGTTTTAAGGGGAAATTTTCTTTTTCAGGACGAACACGTGCCTGTGATTTGTACAGGCACGCTGGCAATATAAAACATAGTAAACAAAGAGTCCATGAGTATCGCATCATGGTCATCTTTCATAATTTAATAAGCATTTTTATAAAAGAATCTATAGATCCTTTTGCTGACCCTCAACTTTTTCAGTAACGCGAGCAGCCTTACCAACACGTTCGCGAATATAATAGAGTTTTGCTCTGCGAACTTGGCCTTTTCTGACAAATCTTATGGAATCAATTTTAGGGGAATAAAATGGGAAAATTCGTTCTACTGCTACCGAGTTAGCGCCAATTTTACGTATAGTAAACGTACTTGAAATACCACGTTTATGTATAGCAATAACATCACCTTCAAATACCTGGATACGTTCCTTATCACCTTCTTTAATACGTTGAGAAACGGCTATAGTATCCCCAATAGCAAATACAGGAAAACCACGGTCCTCCGTTCCAATATCACGAATAGTCTCTCGGGTATATTTTTTAGCTTTCATAAAAGTCCTCTTAAGTCCTTAAAATCTTTGATATTTTGTCCCAAAAAAAGTTGCATAACGATAGTATATCAAAAAATATCTATTTTCCAACATTATTCAATCAGGCCTACATGACTTCTCATTAATACCTAACCAACGGTCGAGCACAATAGCTACAGCAGAACGAACCGACAAATGGTTATAATCAGAAAAAGATTTAATAGGCTTTAGAAGAAAATCAGAAGCCAGAATTCTTTCTTGCGTCAATCCTCGACCAGTCCCAAAAATAAATAGGACCGGACGATCAAGAGACCAAACTTTTTCATGATCATAAAACGATATAAGGCCAGGATGATCTAATTCTCTTGCAGACGTAGCTATTATAATGGGCTTTTTACCTTCAATTTTTTCAATAGCTTCAATGACCTCTTCAAGATTACTTACTACTGACACCTGCTTAACAGCTTCATGTCTTGATGCATTATATTCAACGCCATCATTCATCCAAAAATCAAGTAACCGTTTAACAATTTTTTGTTGATCTGCCAACGGAGTAACAATAAAATACCCGTTAATACCATAGGTTTTTGAAGATCGCGCAATATCATGAATATCCAAAGAAGTTACGGAAGTCGTCCCGGATTTTTGGTTATCACCGATGAGGACATCCGTATGCAACAAAGCGGTATAGTGATGAGGTATATGCTTTTGCGATATCAACATTTCTTCATGGCTTAAAACTTGCTTTCTTAACCAATCAAAATGAAGTTTTACCGTAGTCTTAGCAGCATGATCGATACGCCAATCCTTCATTGCTGCATGATTTCCCGATCGAATAACATCAGGAACAACATGCCCTTTCCAAACAACAGGCTCTGTATAATGTGGATAATCTACAAACGCACCAGTAAAAGAATCCTGTTCAACTGACTCAGTTTTCCCAACGACACCTGGAACTAATCTCAGCATACTTTCAAGCACCATGAGAGCCGCCAAGTCTCCCCCCATCAAAACAAAATCACCAACTGATATCGTCAGATCGGCATATTCAGCTTCAACACGAGCATCCATACCTTCATAACGACCGGCAATCAACATAAGATGTTGTTGCTCTTGAAAAACCTTTGCTATTTTTGCAACCAAACATTGGTCTAATTTACTTCCCTGGGGTGAGAAAAAAATCTTAAATGCCTTCCCGTGAATCCCTTCTTTAGATTCAATTGCCTTTTGAACAACCTGAGGCTTAATAAGCATCCCGGGGCCATGACCAAACGTAGGAGCATCAATGCGTTCTTTAGGTTTAACAAAAGAAAAAAACTCATCAACTTCAATTGAAATTAGCCCATTTTCTTGAGCACGCTTGATAAGACTCGTTGCTATAAACGGTTTGTACAACTCTGAAAAGACTGTTAAAACTGAAATTTTCATGCAATCCTTGCTGCCTCATGATGCAACATCAACTTTGATTTCATGATCATTTTGATTAAGGGCATACACCACAGCGCGAATGGCCTTGATAGTCTGCCCATTACGACCTATAACCTTACCCAAGTCTGCCTCTGCAACCTTGATACCCATCATCAAAGTCCCGTCGTCCTGTTTGGTCTCAATTATTGCAACCATGCCTGGATCATCAACAATCGATTTAACTAATTCTTCAATCAATGAACGTATCATCATTGCATAGCCTTTATTCGAGCCTTATTGAGCAACAGCCTGCTTTTTATATATTTTACAGATTCTTTTAACCGTATTTGTCATAACTGCGCCTTTGGAAAGCCAATCATTGATACGTTCTTCATGGAATTGAAGAACTTTTGCATTAAGTGCGTCATACGTACCAAGATTCTCCAAGCATGCACCATCACGCTTTTCGCGAGAATCTACCGCAACTATTCTGTAAAATGGAACATGTTTCTTGCCAATGCGTGACAAGCGAATTTTTACCATAAAAATCTATCCTTTATAATGAATTGTACTATCAACATACCTGTCAAAAGCGACCCAGCTTCTTAAAAAGTTTAACATATTGCTTACTTTCTTCAAATCGTTGTAACAAAAGATTTACTGTTGCTACATCAACACCTGCTCCTTTTGCAATCCTTTTTTTACGTTCTCCATCGATAATATGCGGACACAGACGCTCTTTCGGAGTCATTGAACCAATAACAGCTTTAAACCTTCTCATCTCGCGTTCAGCTTTTTCAATCATTTCAGGTTTTATTTCAACAGACCCCATACCTGGGAGATACTTCATAAGATTCGCCAATGGCCCCATATTTTGAACCATATTCATTTGTGAAGCAAAATCTTCCAGTGTAAGCGTTCCTTTGCGCAACGATTTTTCTAAGGCTTCTTTTTCCTGCTCTTTAACCTGCTCTTCAGCTTTTTCGACAAGGCTTAAAACATCTCCCATTCCCAAGATACGGCCCGCGGCGCGATCTGCTTTAAATAAGTCAATATCATCCGCCTTTTCCCCTGTTCCAACAAAAATAACAGGCTTGCCTATTGCATAACGAAAAGCGAAAGCTGCTCCACCCCTCGTATCACTGTCTAACTTTGTAAGCATTGCTCCATTAAACTTAATCTGTTCATCGAACGCTTTTGCCACAGCAAGCGACTCTTGCCCTGTCATACTATCTAATACAAGAATTTTATAGCGGGGCTGTACAAAAGCATCAATCTTTTTAAGCTCTTCAAGCATTGTTTCATCAATATGCAAGCGACCTGCTGTATCCAAAAAAAGCAGTTCATAGCCACCTTTTTTGTAGTAATCCATAATTTCATGTGTTGCTTCTAACGGCTGAGAACTTGTCGCCCTAAAAAACGCAGCATTAACATTTTTTGAGAGCATTTCTAATTGATCAACTGCAGCCGGCCTATAAAAATCTACAGAAGCCATCAATATATGACGTTTTTTCCCTCTTTTTTGAGCTTCTTTTTGCACAAAACGAACCATCTTGGCAATGGATGTTGTCTTACCAGAACCTTGCAGCCCTATAACCATAACAACGGAAGGAATCTGAAAAGAAAACTGAAGGCTATCTTTACCACCCATAAAAGCTAAAAGCTGTTCATACACAATTTTAACAAATTGTTCACCCGGTTTAACCTTAGACAACACTTTTTTGCCTACAGCCTCCGCAGCAACCACATCAACAAACTTATGAACCAGGTCATAAGGAACATCAGCTTCCAACAAAGATTCTTTTACAGACTCTAATGCCTGAGCTATATTTTGTTCAGTTAAGGTAGCTCCTCCAGTAATTTTTTCTAGAATATCAGAAAATTTTCTCGATAAAAAATCAAACATACCAATACCAAATTTATTTTATAATGAGACTTAAGACACGATTCCTTACATAAACTTATAGCATTGTAGTTTAGCATCATCAGCAGTTTAATCAAATTAATTTTCAAATAAATTGACACCTAGGATTATTTTGGTGTAAAATCTTATTAAAATTTATTTATTGATGATACAAAAATAATTCGGATTTTCTAAAAACAAAGGATTTTATGTATAAATTTCATTA